>NZ_NRQV01000008.1:0-187765 GCF_004119505.1 Flavobacterium sp. YO64
CAGTTGCGTAAAAACACCTGATTTTAATCATTACGATTAGATTATTTAATTTCCTTTAACATTGTAAGTAATTCAGGAATCTTACCAACTTGTGTTTCTGTCCAGAAATAATGCTCATAATCTGTAGAACCATTATCTTTTAAATAAATAGAAATTCTTTTATCACTTTTTTCGATATAAAAACTGAACGTAATTTCTCTTGAATTAAAAATATGGTAACGGATTGGTTTCTTTCGGGTTTATCTTTCAAATTTGGAATGACATATTGTTCTATAAAACTATAAATTCGTCAACTTCATTTAAATCAATCTACGAAGATTTGAAGTTATTAGAGTTTCCTGTATATTTTAGAGTCATATCCATTTGCAATGATTTTACTTTTTTGTTAGATTTCAAATCAATTACTTCGATTGGAAAGAAAGAAACTATGTCACCAACCCCAGACCTAAATTCTGCTTTTGTATTCCAATCCCTATTTATTTGAGTGATTTCTGCATTTTCAATAAACTGATGAGCTTCATAATTCTTATTTTGAGAATAATTTCCTGTTATTAAAAAGATTAACAGGAATATAGTAAACAGTTTTTTCATTTTAATAATTATGGTTGTTAATTAGTATGGTTTTCAAAACTAAGAACTTAAAATATAAATACATTACGGAAAACCGTAAACATTTCAAAAAAACAAATGCCTTAGCCCTGATAGCAGCGGCATCCTTTTTAGGCAAACGAAAACATCTAAATTAAAAACGAAACTTTCTGCCTAAAAAGATTATAGCGTCCCGAAGTCTCGGGAGCAGGAAACAGCTCCTAAAAACCATCTTAATTTCACTAAATTTCACCTTCAAAATTCCCAAAAAATAACCACTAGAATTTTCCACAAAAATTTTGTAATTTTGCAGTCCAATAAAAGGAATTAGAAAATGTTAGATAGACTTCAATATGTAAAGCAGCGTTTTGATGAGATTTCGGATTTGATTATTCAGCCGGATGTTATTGCTGATCAAAAACGTTATGTGCAACTCAACCAAGAATATAAAAGCATAAAAGCTTTGGTTGAAAAGAGAGAAGAATACATTCTTGTTTTAGCAAATATTGACGAAGCAAACGAAATTATTGCTGACGGAAGCGATGCAGATATGGTTGAAATGGCCAAAATGCAACTAGACGAAGCAAAAGAGCGTTTGCCGCAGCTAGAGGAGGAAATCAAATTTATGTTGATTCCTAAAGATCCTGAAGATGCTAAAAATGTAATGGTGGAAATTCGCGCGGGAACGGGTGGAGACGAAGCAAGTATTTTTGCAGGAGATTTATTCAGAATGTATACTAAATATTGTGAATCTCAAGGCTGGAGAACTTCGGTTGTAGATATGAACGAAGGAACTTCTGGAGGTTTCAAAGAGGTTATTTTTGAGGTTTCGGGAGAGGATGTTTACGGAACTTTGAAGTTTGAAGCGGGTGTTCATCGTGTACAGCGTGTTCCGCAGACAGAAACGCAAGGTCGTGTACATACATCGGCGGCTACTGTTATGGTTTTACCAGAAGCAGAAGAATTTGATGTACAAATTGATATGAACGATGTTCGTGTAGATTTCTTCTGTTCGTCTGGACCTGGAGGACAATCTGTAAATACTACGAAATCGGCGGTACGTTTAACGCACATTCCAACAGGATTAGTGGCGCAATGTCAAGATCAGAAATCGCAGCATAAAAATAAAGATAAAGCGTTAACGGTTTTACGTTCTCGTTTGTACGAAATGGAATTGGCTAAGAAAGAAGCTGAAGATGCTACAAAACGTACATCTCAGGTTAGTTCTGGAGACCGTTCGGCTAAAATTCGTACGTACAACTATGCACAAGGTCGTGTAACCGATCACCGTGTTGGTTTAACACTTTACGATTTAGGAAATATCATGAATGGTGATATTCATAAAATTGTTGCCGAGCTTCAGTTGGTAAACAATATGGAGAAATTGAAAGAAGCTTCGGAGGTTTTTTAATCTGAGGTTTAAAAAAGGTACAAAGGTACAAAGATGCAGAGGTACAAAGGTTTTCTCTCTTTGAATTTATTCTATATTAAAAGTCGAACATTTGTTCGGCTTTTTTTGTTTATGATCGTGATGATTCTAGATAAAGCATATAAATATAGCCAATGGTTTCAACCATTGGGACGCAATGTGAGTGTCGTTTATTGGGCGTAATATATTCATGATTCGTTTTCTGTGGTTGAAATCAGAGGTGATATTCATAAAATTGTTGCCGAGCTTCAGTTGGTAAACAATATGGAGAAATTGAAAGAGGCTTCGGAAGTTTTCTAAGGTTCTGAGGTACTAAGATGCTGAGGTTCTAAGGTTTTTTGCTTAGGGGCAAAGGAGCAGAGATACAGAGGTTCAAAGGTTTTCTTTGAATTTATACTATATTAAAAGTCGAACATTTGTTCGGCTTTTTTTGTTTATGATCGTAATGATTCTAGACAAAGGATATAAATATAGCCAACGGTTTCAACCATAGGGACGTAATGTATTTACAAATTATCACAACCCATTTTTCAAAAATCATTTCCCGCAATACAGCTCACGAAATAGTTTTCATAGTTTCAACCATGAGCGATATTTTGGTTTTTATCAATTCTAAGAAAAATCTTAAAACCTTTGAGCCTCTGCACCTTTGCCTCTTTGTTCCTTAGAAAAAAAGTTTTTTTTTAACATTTTTCTTTTAATATTTGTGTGCCTTTTCAACCATAAAAGGCGTAACTAACCAATTGTTTAAAATTAATTTATGAAGAGAACTTTACTATTATTTTGCTTCTTTGGAAGCTTTTTTTATGCCCAAGGGCAATCGTATTTTGGATTTCGGGATGATAATTATGCTGGAATTCATGGTGTACTATTTAATCCTTCGGCTGTTGTTGATTCTAAATACCAAGTTGATATTAATGTGTTTTCGGCTAGTGCAACTGGACAGAATGACTTGTATGGAGTTAATTTTGCCGAGGTTTTAGATGGCAGTTTTGATTTGCAAAGAGACGGAAAGAAGAATATTAAAACGAATAATAAAGGGAATTTTAATGTCGATATTTTAGGTCCGTCCGTTATGTTCAATATTACGCCAGCTCACAGTGTTGCGCTTTTTACGCGTGTGCGAAGTGTAACTAATGTTGTCGATGTAAATGGTCAACTTGTTGATGAGGTAAATAAGGATCTAGATGTTTCAAATAGTTTTTTAATAACAGGAGGAAATCCAAATGCTGTTACCAATTCGTGGGCAGAGATTGGCGCCAGCTATGGTACGGTTTTACTCGATGAGGAAGAACATTTTATAAAAGGCGGTGTTACACTGAAATATTTGATGGCAGGAGTAAACGGCTATATTAACGGAAGTAATTTGAGTGTTGCTTTTAATAAAAACGATGTAAATCCCGCTTTGAGCGAATATTACTCAACAGGAACATTAAAAACGGCTGCAAGTTATGATTATCAAAACGGTAATGATCCTAAGTTTGACGGGAGTTCGGCTGGTGTAGGTGTTGATTTAGGATTTACGTATGAATATCGTACCAATTGCCATACTTGCAGAGGAAATCGCTATAAGTTTAAAGCTGCAGTTTCTGTAACTGATATTGGAAAGCTTAATTATAAAAATATGGTCGAGAATACGTACGATTTGTCAGGAAGAGTTACGCAGGACGATATTGATAATGCCGATAATATTTTTGAGTTCTTTGATGCTAATTATGTAAAAACGGCAACAAGAAAAGGGATGCAGGCCAATTTACCAACTGCTTTTCACACCAATTTTGACTGGAATATTAATAATAAATTTTATTTGAATTTAAGCGGCGATTTTGGATTGGTTGATGCTAAAAAAACAAACGGAACCGCAATTGCTAATTCGGTTACATTTACGCCTAGATTTGAAGATGGGAAATTTAGTTTTTACGTTCCTGTGACTTGGATGGAATACGGCGGAACTCAAGTTGGAACAGGTTTTAGAGCCGGCCCGTTGTTTATTGGTTCAGGATCTTTAATAAGCAATTTGTTTTCAAACAATTCTAAAGGCTGTAACCTTTATGTAGGCTTGAAATTTCCTATTTATCAAAATTATAACTAAAGGTTCTGAGGTTCTGAGGTTCTGAGGTTTTTTTGATTGAGGGGCAAAGGTGCAGAGGTGCAAAGGTTTTTCTTTGAGTCTGTAAAAAGTTAAGCCGAACTTATGTTCGGCTTTTTTTGTGTTAAATGATTAATCCTGATTATACATATCGAATGATTTCAACTATTGGGAGGTAATATGATCATAATTTATTTGCTGAAATGTATTTTAGAGAATAAAAAAGCGCGAGTTTCACTTTTGTGAAACTCGCGCTTTTGGGTTAAGATAAGTTTAAGTTTTCAAGAAAAACTTAGAATCTCAGCCCCTTAGTACCTCAGTACCTCAGGGTCTATAGTGATGTATTAACCGTTTAATCGTTTGTTATAATTTAAAACGTATAAACAAGTTAGATACCTAAAAATACTCTTGTAAATTCAAAACATTTATATAAGGTAGAGTAGATGTTCACACTATTTTTGACTATTATTTCATTTAATTTTTCCATAATCGTATGTATGTAGTTAGACAATCACTCTTTATGATGGTTCATTATGTCATGATTCCTCTTTTGCTGTTTCGCGTGAAGGTTCATGCGGTTTCGAAACTAAATTGGTTACAACAAGCTGCAACAATGATCCGAAGATGTTTTTAAATGTGGAATGCGTTTTTCCTACTACTAGTTTTTTGGCCAGAAAACCTATTCCAATACTAATTGCAGATTGTGCCAAATGACTTTTAAATCCAATTGTTTCATTGATTTCTTCGACCGTATTCCGAATTAGATTAATAGGTTTCAAGTTATCTTTAATATCCTCGATTTCTTCTTTAATCAAATCCCATTCTGTGTCTTGTCGGTTTTCGAGCTGTTTAATTTTCTGATTCAATTCGTCAATAGTGTAAATAGCCTCCATAACAGTCTTTTTTAGTTATTAATCGAATAAAATCAGTTTTTAGTTTCTTTTAGAATACTGGAAACAATAGTGTTTCCAATTGGAGTTTTAATTAAGGTATGGTGCATTTTATGAATCACGATGGCAACAATTAAATAAAAAAGCGCCATAATAAAAAAGCCATAATAATATTCTCCAAGTTCTTTTCCAATCCACAAACTAATACCAATATTGAGAAACAAGGAAAAAAATGCAACAACAATCGCAACCGCAATCTTTGATGTGAGTGTTGAAACAACATCAGCCACAGATGATACCGTTTTAAGTTTTAGTAATTCTAAACTCGTTTTGGTATAATTTTCGGCTTTTTCATAAAGATTTAGATCTTCATTTGTTGTTGCATTTGGTTCCATGATAGTGGTATTTATGGTTTGAAAGAATCACTTTTTAGTTTTAGTAATTTGTTTTTACAGATTTAGCTTCGTCTTTAAGCGCATTAAAGTCTTCTTTTGCTTCATTAAACTTTGCTTTTCCTTCTTGAATAATTTCTTTACCGTTTGAAGTGATTGTGTGTACAACGCCGTCAAACTTATGTTTGAGATTATCGCCGTAGTCTCTTGATTTATCTTTGATTTTTTTTCTGGTATTTGAGCCTTTATCTGGTGCAAATAATACTCCTAATAATGCTCCTGCTGCAGCAGCTCCAACAATTCCTAAAATGGTGTTACTCGTTTTCATAATAATTGAATTTTAGTGATTAATATATTTAATTTAAAAAGGGTTCATTTTTTACGTTTCCAGCCTTTAAAAAGTCTTTATTATTAGATTTATTTTCATTATTAAAATAGCTGCCAATAAATTGGTTAACCATTATTTTATTTCTTTTTTCAGGTTTTGCTCCGTTTCTCTTAAAAGATCAAATTGTTCAGGTAAATAGGTCAATACTAATTTTAAAATTGTTTTGTCATTTGTTTGTTTAGAGATCGATTCCAGCAATTCAATTTGTTCTTCTAAATATTCTTTCATAGAATTTAGATAAACAGCATCAAAATCAAAAGCATTTACATTTACCAAATTGTAGGTATCTCTTCTATGCGCCGCATCTATTTCGGATATAATAATTAGCCTTTTATTGGCTAAATCATTTATATCTTCTAATAATCTATTTTGCTGTGTTTCGATTTTTAAACTTAAAATTACTATTGAACTTTCTGAACTTTTTTGTTGTGCAATCTTGCTTTTTGAAATAATCGTTTTACTAACATTTGCAACAGCTATAAAAAAAAAGGCTTCTGTTTCTTCCTTTTCATTTTTTGCAAAAGTTTCATTTTTCTTTAGTGTCGTTTCAATTGGATTATTCTTTTTGCACGATGAAACACAAATGATAATCAAAAAAAAACACACTTTGAAAAATGTTCCTTTTAGTATAGATGTTGCTCTCATTATTACTTCATAAAGTATTATATTACAAAGTTGGCGATGAATGGCGTATTTTGCTTTACACCATAAAAAAGAAACGTTATATAATTCCCATAAAGAAATTATACAACGTTATTTTACAATGTTTTATGATGTAGTTTGTAAAGAATTAATCAGGAAGAAAAATGGTAAAAACAGAGCCTTTATCCGGCTCGCTGTCCGCCATAATAAAGCCTTTATGGTTGTCGACAATTTTTTTGCAGATAGCCAGTCCAATTCCAGTTCCCGGATAATCCGTTTTGGAATGTAAACGTTGAAATAATATAAAAATCGTGTCTTTAAATTGAGGATCAAATCCCATTCCGTTATCTGTAAAAGTAATCTTATGGTATTTTTTTACATTTTGATCCAGCAATTCAGGATAATCTTCAGAAAGTACTTTGGTGCTCTCAATTACGATTTCAGGTACAACATTAGGTTTGCTGTACTTTAATGAGTTTCCAATTAAATTTATAAAAAGCTGTTCTATTTGATACGGAATCACAGACAATTTAGGCAGTTTTGAAACTGTAATAACTGCTTTTTTATCCTCGATAATTTCTGTTAATTCCGCTTCGGCATTTTGAAGTAATTCATTTAACTGCGATTTTATAAATTCTTTTTTCGTCGTATTTGTTCTCGAAAATAAAAGCAGATCATCAATTAAAACGCGCATTCTTTTAGCCGAAATCTGAATTTTAGTAATATAATCGTTGGCACTTTGCGACATTACAGCTTTATCAGCATCGGAAATTCTCGAAATAAAAGTTTGAATTTTTCTTAACGGTTCCTGCAAATCATGACTCGCAACATGGTTAAAAGAAGCCAGTTCTTTATTGCTTTTTTCTAATTCGTGATTACGCTCCTGTAATTCTATATTAAGCAGATGCTCATCAGTAATATCAAAATTAATTCCCAGTAAAATTTTGCTTCCCTGTTGATCCGTCAATAATTTTCCTGTTGATTTAAAATATCTAACTTCACGGCTTGGAAGTAATATTTTGTAATAAACAAAAGGAAGTCGTCCGCTGTTTATAATACCTTCAATAGATTTGGCAACTGTTTCTTTATCATCTGGATGAACAAAATTTAAAAAAGTATCTTTTTCAGGTACAAATGAACCTGGCTCGTAACCTAATAAGCGAAATTGGTTATCAGAATAATCGATTTTATTAGAGTCTAAATCCCACTGCCATGTACTGAATTTACCAATTGTTTCAGATTGTGCGATTAAACCGCTGGAAATTAAGAGCTTTTTATTGAAAATTTTCAAACGCTCGAAATCTTTGCTTATTTGTCTGTAAGCCAGTAAAATAAAGCTCATTGCGACTAAAAATAATGAAATAGAAAAAAGCGGACTTAAAGATATTTCGGCGTCATAGATTTTCAGCCTTTTGTTTAAGTATTTTTTTTCCATATCATTCATTTCGTCAACCTTAAAACGAATGTTTTCCATCAGGATTCGGCCGCCAAACATATGATTATCAAGTCTGCGTTTGTCATATGTTTTAGGATCGCTGTATTTTAAGCAGTTTTCAAACGAAACAAAACGCTGAATAATTAGCTTAAAAAGTTTGCGAAGGTTTTCCTGTTGAACAGGATTATCAGCCGTTAATTTTCGCAAGGTGATAAAGGAAGTATTTACTTTATCCCGCGAATAAATATAAGGCGTTAAAAATCGTGCATTTCTAGTAATGATATAACCTCGCTGACCCGTTTCGGCGTCTTTGATCGCCGACATTAAACGTTCCAGCTGAATATTTATCTCGTAAGTATGCATAACAAGCTTACTCGATTCGTTTAAATCTTGATTGTGCTTGTATGCAATAGAGGAAAGAAATAACAGAATGAAAACTGCGATTACAAAAATAACTCTCAAAGAGTTTGAAGAATTAAAATTTGGTATCCATTTCATTGATTTACAATTATTTTAGACGCAGTAAAAAATTATCACGATTTAATCCTGATGTATGATAGTGCCAGTTTACAGTCACAACTTCGTTGATTATTTTTTTAAGCGTATTAAAATCGCTTGGTTTTTTAATGTAAATATTGGCACCTTGAATAAAAGTATCTTCAATATCTTCTTCAGATGATGAAGTTGAATAAATGGCAATAATAATGTTTTTAAGATGTTCTGTTTTTTTGATTTCGATCAAACATTCTTTTCCTGTTTTTTTAGGCATATTCAAATCGAGAAATAAAATATCAGGAATTTTTGTGTTTGGATTCATTAAATGATCCATTAACTGCATTCCGTCATGAACAAAATTTACATTGGTTTGTACTTTTACTTCTTCAAAAGCATCCTTAAAAAAAAGACGATCATCTTCATCATCATCTGCGAGTAAAATATGTAATGCGTTTTGCATTTTTATGTGGTATTTAGTTTTGTTTTAAATTTTCTCTTCGTTTCTTAATTATTCGCTGAAAAGCCGATGGCGTTATGCCGGTTGTGTTTTTAAACTGTGTGCTTAAATGGGCTACACTTGAATAGTTTAATAAGAATGCGATTTCTGTTAAGCTCATTTCGTTAATAATAATTAACTGTTTTGCTCTTTCAATTTTTTGTAAAATGATGAAGTTTTCAATAGAAGAATAAGTTACTTCAGAGAAAACGTTCGATAAATAGCCGTAACTATGATTCAGCTTTTCTGCTAAGAAAACGGAACTTTTGTAATTGTTATTGTCTTCCATAAAAACAAGCTCAATTATAGCATCTTTAATTTTTTGAACTAAAACACTCTTTTGATTTTCAACAACTTCAAATCCGCAAGGGCTTAAATTGTTTTTTAAAGCTTCGAGTGCATCAGAATCTAGACTATCATCAACCTCGATTTCTCCAAAACCTAAAGTAGTAAAATTTATATTTTGCTGCTCGAGATTTTGCTTCAGATAAAGAGAGCAAATGGTGTTAATGTCAAACTTTATAAACAGTTTCATTTTATCAAATTTGGTTAAAGATAATTAATTTATTTTGGCTTATAGTCTTTCTTGCTCTTTGTATTAAGGAAATATTAACGTATAAAAAACAAATTTTCAAAAAAATACCGTCTAATATTTTGCTACTAGACGGTACTTCTGATCGAATAAGAAAGTTTCATAATTCTGACAGGATTTGATATAATTCATTTTTTCCTGTATTTGCTAAAGTTTTTGGTACGTCGCAACTTTTATCTTTAGCAACAATTAAATCATTAACTGTCAGAAAAGCTTTTACAGCTTTAGATTCTGTTTTATTCAACCAAGCCTTTTTTATTTTTGTAAATAGAATGTGGGGTCCTTATTACATGGTAAAGTTGCGTATTAATATTGAATTTCGTGTTACACTTATTTTGATAATCGTTGTATAATTCACATTTCAAGCATTTTTTTAAACTTGATAACGTCGCAGAATCCAAGCCATTTTTTCATGTTCCTGCAATAAGCTCGTCACAAAATCTGCAGAGCCGGCATCATTGGCTTCGTCTTCAAAAATCGGAATATAAGCTCTAAATTCAGTTACCAATTGTTCGTGATTTTCTAACAGTTCCTCGAGCATATGTTTTTGCGAAGCGTACTCCTTTGGAGATTCTTTTAGTGTAGAATTTTCAATGAATTCTTTCATTGTTCCAATCGTTTTTTCGCCAAGCTGACTGATGCGTTCTGCAACTTCGTCGATTTGAGCTTCTAAAATTCGGTATTGCTCTTCAAACAATTTATGCAATTCCATAAAACTATTTCCCGAAATGTTCCAGTGAAATTTTCTGGTTTTTACATAAAGAATCATTTCATTAGATAATATAGTGGCTAAAAGGCTTGTGCTCTTTTTTAAATTTCGTGTAGATATTCCAATATTTGGGGTCATAAGTATCTGTTTTTTAGAGTTTCTTTCAAATTTAAAAAGAAGTGGTTCTTTTTTCTTACATAATTTTTTGCGGTTGTTATAAAAATTCAATGTTAATTAGATAATAGGATAATTAGAAAATTAGAAATTAAAATTTGAAACTTAAAGCAATTACATTGTCACCCTGAGGGAAGTCGATGGGCGAAAAGTAAAGTTTTTTTGCTGCGAGTTGCACAAATTGTATTAACCAAAATTCTATTCGTGAAATTCGTGGCAAAGAATTAACCTGAAACTTCAAACCTAAAACCTGAAACAAAATCTAATATTATTTGTAATTTTGCTGCACTATTAAAACATAATATGACAACACAACAACTACACGAACAAATTCTTCAAAAAAAATCATTTTTATGCGTTGGCTTAGATCCTGATTTAACTAAAATGCCGCCGCATTTATTAGAAACAGAAGATCCAATTTTTGAATTTAATAAAGCGATAATCGATGCCACTCATGATTTAACGGTGGGTTACAAACCGAATACTGCTTTTTTTGAAGCATACGGAATAAAAGGATGGATGTCGCTGCAAAAAACAATTAACTACATCAACGAAAATTATCCTGAAATTTTTACAATTGCCGATGCTAAACGCGGCGATATTGGAAACACTTCGAGCATGTATGCCAAAGCTTTTTTTGAAGACTTAAATTTTGATAGTGTAACTGTTGCTCCTTATATGGGAAAAGATTCTGTTGAACCTTTTCTAGCTTTCGAAAATAAACATACTATTATGCTGGCTTTAACTTCTAACGAAGGGGCATTCGATTTTCAGACTTTAAATACAAACGGAATAGAATTGTACAAACAGGTTTTAGAAACTTCTAAAACATGGAAAAACAGTGAAAATTTAATGTACGTTGTTGGAGCGACAAAAGCAGAATATTTTGCCGATATTAGAAAAATTGTTCCAGACAGCTTTTTATTAGTGCCTGGAATTGGCGCTCAAGGCGGAAGTTTGTCTGAAGTATGTAAATACGGAATGAACGATAAAATTGGTTTATTGGTAAACTCGGCAAGAGCAATTATTTACGCTTCAAAAGGAACTGACTTTGCTGAAAAGGCTAGAGAAGAGGCTTTATCAGTTCAAAAAGAAATGGAAAATATTATTAATGCTAAGTTTTAAATAACTTTATAAATAGATTAACCGCAAAGTTCGCTAAGGTTTTTCGCAAGGTTCGCAAGGAAAATAACTTTGTGCTCTTAGCGTAAATCTTTGCGAACTTTGCGGTTAAAAAGACATCTTAATAAATGAAACAGTTAACAGATCAAATTGGAACCGTTCATTCTTTTGAAACCGCTCCTAAACGAATTATTTCTTTGGTTCCATCTCAAACAGAATTGCTTTATGATTTAGGTTTAGAAGATAAAATAATCGGAATCACGAAATTCTGTGTTCATCCGTATCATTTAAAATCGACCAAGAAGATTGTTGGAGGTACTAAGAAAATTCATTTTGAAAAAATAAAACTTTTACAGCCTGATATTATCATTTGTAATAAAGAAGAGAATACGGAAGAAATAGTAAACCGGCTGCAAGAAATTTGTCCAGTCTGGGTTACCAATATAGTTTCTATAGAAGATAATTTTCAGATGATTTCAGATTTTGGTCAATTATTCAATTGCAGAACTGAATCGCAAAAGTGGAACGACAAATTGACTTTCGCCTTGAGCGATTTCAAAAAATACATTCAAGATATTGAAGTAAAAAAAGCAGCGTATTTCATTTGGAAAAATCCTTATATGGTTGCCGGAAATGATACATATATTAATGAATTGCTGCAACTAAATCATTTTGAGAACATTTATAGTGATAAAGGACGTTATCCTGAAATCGAATTAAAGAAAATGCGTTTAGAAGGTGATCCAGATGTGGTTTTTCTTTCCTCAGAACCTTATCCTTTTAAAGAAGAAGACGCTTTTGAAATAGGCAGGTTTACACATCATGCGAAAACAATCTTTGTTGACGGCGAAATGTTCTCCTGGCACGGCAGCCGATTATTAAAGGCTTTCTCTTATTTTAAGTTACTCCACGAAAGATTGAAAAATTAATTTTTTGTTTCAAGTTTTAGGTTTCAGGTTGTTCGGAGATGTTTAACCGCAAAGAACGCAAAGGTTTACGCAAAGTTCGCAAAGTTTTTTACACAAAGCTTTGCGAACTTTGCGGTTAAATTATGTTCAAAGTAAAGTAATATTAAACCTAAACCTAAAACTTGAAACAAAAAAAAAATGCCGACATCTCGAAGACGCCGGCATTGTTTAACTAACCAAAACCAAAATAATAAATAACCAGTTTATTACATTACAAAGATCCGACATATATCGATCTTATGCTGTTAAGATCTTGTTATTACTTTGTTGGATATAAGTTAATGTTCAAAAAAAAGTTTTTTTAACCGCAAAGGACGCAAGGAATTACGCAAAGTTTTTTACAAAGCTTTGCGAACTTTGCGCTTTATACAAAGCTTAATATATAAAAAAACTTTGCGCTCTTTGCGGTAAAATTACGTTCAAAGTAAAGCAACCTGAAACAAAACAAACCAAGTTAACACAAAAAAAGAATGCCGGCATCTCGAAGACGCCGGCATCATTTAACTAACCAAAACCAAAATAATAAATAACCAGTTTATTACACTACAAAGATCAGGTATATATGGATGCTTTGCTGTTAAGGTTTTGTTATTACTTTGTTGGACATACGTTAAGATTTTTTAAGTGTTGATTTTGAGCTTTCTGCAATAACATATAGTTTTTTATTATTAAAATATAATAACAATCAATTTTGATTATCAATATGCTAAAGATAAGTTTGTATATTTGATAAAACATTAAATATCAGCAATATGGAATCAAACAAAAAATTAACAACTGCTACCGGAACTCCCGTTCCAGACAATCAAAACATTCAAACTGCGGGCCCTCGCGGACCTGTTTTGTTACAAGATTTTTGGTTTTTAGAAAAGATGGCGCATTTTGATCGCGAGGTTATTCCAGAACGACGAATGCACGCTAAAGGTTCTGGCGCTTACGGAACTTTTACAGTAACTCATGATATTACTAAATATACAAGAGCCGATTTGTTTTCGGAAATTGGTAAAAAAACAGAAATGTTTGCTCGTTTTTCTACAGTTGCAGGAGAAAGAGGCGCTGCAGATGCAGAAAGAGATATTCGAGGTTTTGCTTTGAAATTTTATACAAACGAAGGAAACTGGGATTTAGTAGGAAACAATACACCTGTATTCTTTTTCCGTGATCCAATGAAATTTCCTGATTTAAATCATGCGGTAAAACGTGATCCAAAAACCAATTTGAGAAGTGCTGATAACAATTGGGATTTTTGGACTTTACTGCCAGAAGCTTTGCATCAGGTTACAATAGTAATGAGTGATAGAGGTATTCCTAGATCGTACAGACAAATGCACGGATTTGGAAGTCATACTTTTAGTTTTATAAACAAACAAAATGAGAGACATTATGTGAAATTTCATTTTGTAACACAGCAAGGAATTGATAACCTTTCTGATGAAGAAGCGGCTAAATTAGTAGGAGGCGACAGAGAAAGCCACCAGCGAGATTTGTTTGATGCTATTGAAGAAGGGAATTTTCCTAAATGGAAATTGTTTGTTCAAATTATGACCGAAGAACAAGCTGAAACGTATCGTTTTCACCCTTTTGATTTGACTAAAGTTTGGTTGAAAAAAGATTTTCCATTGATTCCAGTTGGAGAATTTGAGTTGAACAAAAATCCAGAAAACTATTTTGCCGAAGTAGAACAAGCAGCTTTTAATCCGGCGCATGTTGTTCCTGGAATTAGTTTCTCACCAGATAAAATGCTGCAAGCCCGTTTGTTTTCTTACGGAGATGCACATAGATATCGTTTAGGAGTAAATAATTTCCAAATTCCTGTAAACTCATCAAGATGTCCTTATAATACTTTCCACAGAGACGGAGCAATGCGTGTCGATGGAAATAACGGCTCGAAAAAACATTATGAACCAAATAGTTTTGGCGAACTGCAAGAACAGCCAGAATTTAAAGAACCGCCATTGAAACTTCACGGCGATGCGTGGGCACATAATTTTAGAGATGATGATAATGATTATTTCACACAGCCGGGATTATTATTCAATTTGTTAACTCCAGAAAAGAAACAATTGTTGTTTAAAAATACTGCAGGACAAGTTGGCGGCGCTCAAAAGTTTATTCAGATTCGCCATATCAGAAACTGTTTCAAAGCTGATCCAGCATATGGAGAAGGAGTTGCTAACGCTTTAGGAATGACAATGGCTGAAGTAGATGCTTTTGATGATCCAAGATTGTCGATTGTGGTTCGTTAAAAAAAGGTACAAAGGCTCAAAGTGGCAAAGGTTTGCTTCATGATTTTAAAATTAAACCCGACAGATTTTTGAAATCTGTCGGGTTTGTTTCGTTTTATTATAAAGAAAAAACTTTGTTCCTTTGAACCTTTGCCACTTTGAGCCTTAAGAAAAAACAACTGTCTTATTACTATAAACCATTGTTTTTCTTTCTGCATGCAGTTTAATTGCTCTTGCAAGAACAATGCGTTCCAAATCGCGGCCTTTCATGATAAAATCTTCAACTGAGTGAATATGAGAAACTCTTGCAATATCCTGCTCGATAATTGGTCCTTCGTCTAATTCTTCGGTAACGTAATGGCTTGTCGCACCAATAATTTTTACACCTCGTTTAAAGGCTGAATGATAGGGTTTTGCTCCAGGAAAAGCAGGTAAAAACGAATGGTGGATATTAATGATTCTATTTTCGTAAAGTGAAATCAAATTGGGTGTGATAATCTGCATATAGCGTGCTAAAACAATAAAATTGATCTGATATCTTTTTAAAAGTTCAATTTGTTTGGCTTCGCCTTCTTCTTTATTGTCTTTTGTAAAAGGCACACAATGAAACGGAATGTCAAATCGTTCCGCAATTGATCTTAAATCGTTATGATTGCTTATTATAAGCGGAATTTCGATGTTTAATTCGCCAGCGCTGTAACGTCCTAATATATCAAATAAACAGTGATCGTATTTAGAAACGAACAATGCCATTTTTGGCTTTTGTTCCTGATTGTACAAATCCCATGACATATTAAAGTCGGTGGCGATAGATTGATCAAAATCAGTTTTAAAATCTTCAATTGTAGTTTTCGGATTGGTCAATTCGCATTCCAATCGCATAAAAAAGACATTTTGCTCTACATCAACATGCTGATCAATGTAAATGATATTTCCTTCAACTTTGGCAATAAAAGTTGTCACTGCAGCGATAATTCCTTTTTGGTCTTTGCAATGAATCAGAATGGTTATTTTTTGCATTTCGTTTTTTGGTTTAATTGGTTAATTGTTTAACTGCTTAATCGTTTGTTCGATTGCACGAATAAACGATTAAGCAGTTAAACAAAAAAAACTATTTTTTATCCTGCATTGCAAAAACATTTTTCAATAAAGGCGTTGTTCTTGCGGTAATGTTAGTACGTATATCTTTTTCTTCGACAGCAATCATTTTAAAAACACCGGATAAAGCCTGAGTTGTTGTATAATCCGTTAAATCTGGATTTACTTTTTTTACAAGCGGGATTGTGTTGTATTTATTTATAATGTTTTTCCACACCACATCTGCACCTACTTTTTCGAATGAGCTTTTAATTACGGGATTAAATTTTCCGTATAAAGATTTAGTTGTATTGCTTTGTAAATACGTTGTTGCAGCGCTTTCATTTCCCAGCAATATATTTTTTGCATCGGTAATCGACATATTTTTCACTGCCGAAACAAAGATTGGAGTTGCTTCTTTCACAGCATCTTCGGCAGCACGATTAAGCATTTTAACACCTTCATCGGCAAGTGAACTTAATCCAACTTTTCTTAAAGTAGCATCGACTTTTTGCAGTTCTTCGGGCATTAGAATTTTTACAGCTTCATTTTTATAAAAACCATCTACGGCGGTTAATTTACTTACTTGTTCTGTAATTCCTTTATTTAAAGCTTCTTTTAATCCAGATGCAATATCAACGCCGCCAACTCCTGAAACTTTAGTAGATAGTTTTGATATTTTTTGAGCTAAGGTTTCTTTTACCTGAGCCTGAGAACTTAGAGAAAATAGAAGAGACAGAATTAAAATCTTTTTCATTATAGGGTTTTTATTTAAGTTTCAAAAATACTACTTATTCAAAAATAAAGCCACAATTTTATTCAAGGAGCTGTAACAATTTGTTTTATAATTAACATTAGAATAGCTTTCAATTTCTTAGATATAGAAATTTGATGAATGGGAGAGACGACAATACTGCAAAAAAAAAGATTCAACTTTTTTAGTTGAATCTTTTTAATCGGTATTAAAAAAAATGAGCTTATTGCTTTACTTCAAATTTTCCGTCTTTCTCTGCATAAATTTCAGTTGCAGAAGATTCATATTTTTTAAAAGACGAATCTGCTGTTTTTTCTACTAAAATAAAGGCGTTGTTGTATTTAATAAATTTCAATTCTAATCCTTTATCCGTAGTGATAGTTGTTTTGTCGTTAACTACAACAAAATCAGTTTCACCATTATCTTTATAAATCCAAACTTTTGATTCAGTTGGATCATTTGAAGATAGAATACTTCCCTCTGTACGATTTGCAAATCGATCCGTTTTTAGTTTTCCAGTTTGTGTTTTTCCGTTTTGAGATACAGTTCCGCTAATATAAATGTAGTAAGCCGAGTCAAATGTTGGGTTTTCAACTTTTGCAGTAAAGTTACTTTGGTTTACTGTCATTAAACTTGTAATGTTTGCTTTAGCTTCATCTGGCCACATACTCATCATACCTGCACCTTGCTTTGCAGTTTCAAGGTATTCTAAAGCTTTGTTAAAATTTAAAAGAAACAATTGTGTCAGCGATAAGTTTAGGTAAATTACTTTATTGTAATCTTTTGGTTTTAATTTTTTGTATTCTTTACCTACATAACCCAAATAGAATTTTTCAAGTTCTGTTAGATAAGATTGATCTAAAGAATTGCTTGCAACTTTGTCTAAAAATTCATTTGTTTTAGTGTTAAACTCGATAAGTTCAGGAAACTCATCTGCTTTTTCGAATACACCGTAGTTTAATGTGAATTCTTTTTCGGTTGTAAAAATATTGTTATCAGCAAGATATTTATATCCAATGTTGTTAAGGTCACTTGCTAAACTTTGATTTGGTTTTCCGTTTACGTAAGTTCCAGAATACATTTTGGCATTTGTGCCTTTTTCGTATATGATTTCATTGTTTTTTCCTAAAACCAAATATTTGAAATCTCCGTCTAAAAGATAAGTACCATTATCAGCTCTTTTGTAAGTAGCTCCTTTATATCCCATTAAAACGCGAACATCTGGGTTTGAGGCATCTTTTTTAGAGTAATCTTCAATAGTGTTTTTAGCTACATTATGCTCATAAGTTTTTGTGGTCTTGTCAGCGTAATCTGCGTTCCAAGTATCGTCTCCTTGAACAATAATATTGTATGTTTTAATGTTTTTGAAAAAGTCAGATTTCGGAATCGTTATCTTAACTTTTTTCTTGTTGGTGTCTGCTTTTTGAGCATAAGACACACTGCTTAATGCAGTTAGTAATAAGATTAGGGTAGTTTTTTTCATAAAAAAATTTTTGTCAAATATATGAATATGACTATTAAATGTACCAGTAAAAAGCATGTTTTAATTAACAAAAAAACAATTTCTTAATATGGTACATTTCTTAAAAGTAAATGTAGATTTCTAGTACCTTGATGTTTTGTTTTTTAATTCTGTGGAAATTTCAAATTAGGAGAATATTTTGCAGTATTAAGTTATGGCATATGCAGCGAACAATGAAAAATCGGAAACTCAAATAAATGAATTTCCGATTGATTCTTAAATTTTAAATTAAATTTAGTTTACTGCAACAGCTGATTTTTCAGGAGTTAGAGCTGCATCTTTTTCGTAGACATCTTGAAAAAAGCCAACCTCTCCATTTTCATTTACAAGCGAAGTAAAATAGCAGATATAAATAGGTACTTTTTTAGAAAGTTTGAAACTGTTTTCTGCTTTTCCTGCCATTGCGTTGTCTATTTTTTCTTTTGTCCATTCAGGATAATCTTTTAGCATGGCGACTGCTAATTCTTTGGCTAATTTTACATTAATACATCCATGACTGAAAGTTCTTTTTTCAAAATCGAATAAAGTTTTAGATGGAGTGTCATGCATATAAATATCGTCTGGATTTGGGAACATGAATTTAACCAAACCTAAAGAGTTTTCTGGTCCCGGTTTTTGTCGTATCTGGCCGTTTACCATTTCCATATTATGCTCGGCAAGATAATTTTTATTGGCAGCTATTTTTAATTTTAATTCATTTTCAACTATACTTTGCGGCACTGTCCAGTAAGGACTAAAAACAATTCTTTCGATTTGCCCGTTAAAAATGGTAGTTTTAGTCAAAGGCGATCCTACAAATACACTTGAAGTTAATTCAATTTTTCCGTTTTTAACATAAATCAATTCGTAAGACGGAACATTTACCATAATATATTCGTCATTGTTTACCAGCTCAGCCGAAATAGAACGAACTCTTTCCATATTAAGTACCAAAGTTTTTACTTTATCCGAAAGCGGAATATTCATTTCTTTAATATGTTCTTCTGCCAGAATGTAATTTGGTTTAAAACCATTACGAACTTTATATTTCATAACAGCATCCATTAGTTCACGATCGTAAATATCACTTTTAGAATCCTGTTTTAAATCGCCCAATAAATACAAACGTGTTCTAACTTGAGCAATTGTGCTTGAAACTGCATCTGGACGCAAATCTTTGTATGGAGTTTCTGTTGTAATAGGTTTCCATTTATTAGATTTTTCTATTTTTTTATATTGTTTTAAGACGCCTTGCAGTTTATAGTATTGGTCATAAAGATTTTTATCGTCCTCAGTTTTTACTGTTGCTTTTTCGATTGTACTGTAGTTTAAAAAATCTTTCAGCATGGCATCATAAGACAATTTTTTGTTTGAATCTGAATTACTTTTTTGAGCATATACAATGTATAAAGAACTTAAAAGCATATCAGCATCGGTTATAGAGAGATTGGTTTCTGATGAAGAATCAAAAAGCTGGTCTATTTCTTTTTGGTAAGGAATAACCAAATCGTTTGTTTTTTTTGCTTTTTCATATAAGATGGTGCCAAATTGATTGATCTCATTTTCATCGTACCAAATAGTTCCAAGAGATCTGTTTTTGTATAAGGACATGACATCAGATTTATACTTTTTTAAATCAGTATATTTCTTGAAGAATTCGTTCGAAACATTGTCTTTTACATTATCATTATCTGAATTATTGTAAAAAGCCAAAACGTTAGATTTGTATTTCTTAGATTCAACATTCTCGTACTTATTAAAAGATACGATAATAAAACTAAGAGCAATAATTATACTTAGGTGATATGTAGTTTTCATTTTTTTTAATTTTTACGTTATTACTTAGATTTTAAGTTTGGTAAAAATTTGGGGCTTTTTCTACTTTACTAAATTACTTTAAGATCTTGAAAATGAGTTGCTTTATTAAATATAGATTTATCAAAATTGCCATGTTGTAGGTTTATATACTATAGATCAATAAAGGATTTAAAATGTTACCCCAGTAGTTTAGGAATAGTGAATCTTTTTTTGTTAACATAAAGCTATTAGAGTAACCAAATATTAAAATATTTTGTAAATTGCTCCCTTAAAATTATCATATTCATAAAATGGAACAACAAATACCATATATTCCTAAAAATAAAGTAAGAATTGTCACAGCTGCTTCACTTTTTGACGGACACGATGCCGCCATTAATATTATGCGTCGTATTATACAGTCAACAGGAGTTGAAGTAATTCATTTAGGACACGACCGCAGTGTCGAAGAAGTGGTTAATACAGCAATTCAGGAAGATGCTAATGCAATTGCAATGACTTCTTACCAAGGAGGTCATAATGAGTATTTTAAATATATGTACGATTTGCTTCGCGAAAAAGGAGCAGGGCATATCAAGATTTTTGGCGGGGGAGGAGGAGTAATTCTGCCAAGCGAAATCTCAGAATTGCATGAATATGGTATTACTAGAATTTATGCACCAGATGATGGACGTTCGTTAGGACTTCAAGGAATGATTAATGATTTGGTTCAACAAGCTGATTTTCCTATTGGAGACAAATTAAATGGAGAAATCGATCATATCGAAAATAAAGTTCCAACAGCAATTGCCCGTTTAATTTCGGCTGCAGAGAATTTTCCTGAGATTGCAAAACCAGTTTTTGATAAAATTCACGAAAGCAACGCCGATTCTAAAATTCCTGTTTTAGGAATTACAGGAACGGGTGGAGCAGGGAAATCATCTTTGGTTGACGAATTAGTACGTCGTTTTTTAATTGATTTTCCAGAAAAAACAATCGGATTAATTTCTGTCGATCCATCAAAAAGAAAAACGGGAGGAGCGCTTTTAGGAGACAGAATCCGTATGAATGCCATAAATAATCCTCGTGTATATATGCGTTCGCTGGCAACTCGTCAATCTAATTTGGCATTATCTAAATATGTAGCCGAAGCGATTCAGGTTTTGAAAGCAGCAAAATACGATTTGATTATTTTGGAAACTTCTGGAATTGGTCAGTCTGATACCGAAATTATGGATCATTCTGATGTATCCTTATATGTAATGACTCCAGAATTTGGAGCTGCAACGCAATTAGAAAAAATCGACATGCTTGATTTTGCTGATTTAGTAGCTTTGAACAAATTTGATAAACGCGGAGCGCTTGACGCTTTGCGCGATGTAAAAAAACAATATCAAAGAAACCATAATCTTTGGGATAAAAATCCTGACGAAATGCCTGTTTTCGGAACAATTGCTTCGCAGTTTAACGATCCTGGAATGAATACGCTTTACAAAGCGATTATGGATAAAGTGGTTGAAAAAACGGCTTCAGATTTGAAGTCGACTTTTACAATCACAAAGGAAATGAGCGAGAAAATCTTCGTGATTCCGCCTCACAGAACACGTTATTTATCTGAAATTGCAGAAAATAACAGGTCTTATGATGAAACTGCAGTTTCACAGCAAAAAGTAGCTCAAAAATTATACGGAATTTTCAAAACCATAGAATCGGTTTCAGGGAAAATTCCACAAATTAATAAAGCGGGAATTGACGACTCAACTGTTTTACCAAGCGGAATTGCTGAACATGACGAAAACAGAATCTTTTTAAATCTTTTACTAAATCAATTTGATAAAGTAAAAATGGATTTAGATCCGTACAATTGGGAAATTATCCTGAATTGGGATGAAAAAGTAGCTAAATACAAAAATCCAGTTTACTCCTTTAAAGTGCGTGATAAAGAAATTAAGATTGCAACACATTCTGAAAGCTTATCACATTTACAAATTCCGAAAATTGCTTTGCCTAAATATGAAGGCTGGGGCGATATTCTGCGTTGGAATTTGCAGGAAAATGTTCCTGGAGAATTTCCTTTTGCTTCGGGATTGTATCCGTTTAAGCGTGAAGGCGAAGATCCGTCTAGAATGTTTGCGGGCGAAGGCGGACCAGAAAGAACCAATAAACGTTTTCATTATGTAAGTGCAGGATTGCCTGCAAAACGACTTTCGACTGCTTTTGACAGTGTGACTTTATACGGAAACGATCCAGATTTACGTCCAGATATTTATGGAAAAATCGGTAATGCAGGAGTTTCAATCTGTTGCTTAGATGATGCTAAAAAGTTGTATTCAGGTTTTGATTTGGTGCATGCTTTAACATCTGTAAGTATGACAATTAATGGACCAGCGCCAATGTTGTTAGGCTTTTTTATGAATGCGGCGATCGATCAGCAATGCGAATTGTATATTAAAGCGAATGAATTAGAAAAAGAAGTTGAGGCAAAAATCAACAAAATATATGCTGCTAAAGGTATTGAAAGACCAAAATATCAAGGCGATTTACCAGAAGGAAATAATGGTTTAGGACTAATGCTTTTGGGCGTTACAGGAGATCAGGTTTTACCTTTGGAGGTTTATAATGAAATAAAAGTCAGAACACTTTCGCAAGTTCGAGGAACCGTTCAGGCTGATATTTTAAAAGAAGATCAGGCGCAGAATACTTGTATTTTCTCAACTGAATTTGCTTTGCGTTTAATGGGTGACGTTCAGGAATATTTTATTACTAAAAACGTTCGTAATTTCTATTCCGTTTCAATTTCAGGATATCATATTGCCGAGGCAGGAGCGAACCCAATTACGCAATTGGCATTTACGCTTTCAAATGGTTTCACTTACGTGGAATATTATTTGAGCCGTGGAATGAACATTAATGATTTTGGACCAAACTTATCATTCTTCTTCTCAAACGGAGTAGATCCAGAATATTCGGTAATCGGTCGTGTGGCACGTAAAATTTGGGCAAAAGCCATGAAAAACAAATATGGAGCCAACGAAAGAGCACAAATGTTGAAATATCATATTCAGACTTCTGGACGTTCGTTACACGCGCAAGAAATTGATTTCAATGATATCAGAACAACTTTACAGGCTTTATACGCGATTTATGACAACTGTAATTCATTGCACACCAATGCTTACGACGAAGCGATTACAACGCCAACAGAAGAATCTGTACGTCGTGCAATGGCAATTCAGTTAATTATTAATAAAGAATTAGGTTTAGCCAAAAACGAAAATCCAATTCAAGGTTCATTCATCATCGAAGAATTGACTGATTTGGTTGAAGCTGCAGTTCTTCAAGAATTCGACAGAATTACAGAACGTGGCGGAGTTTTAGGCGCAATGGAAACGATGTACCAAAGATCTAAAATTCAGGAAGAAAGTTTGTATTACGAAACTTTAAAACACAACGGTGATTTCCCAATTGTGGGTGTAAACACGTTTTTGAGTTCAAAAGGTTCTCCAACGGTAATTCCGGCAGAAGTTATTCGTGCAACCGAAGAAGAGAAGCAATATCAAATCACGATGCTGGATAATTTACACCAGTTTCATGAAGCAAAAGTAAACGAGCATTTAAATAAACTGCAAGAAGCTGCTATTAAAAACGAAAACTTATTCGACCATTTAATGGAAGCTACAAAAGTTTGTTCTTTGGGTCAGATTACTTCGGCGTTGTTTGAAGTTGGCGGGCAGTATAGAAGGAATATGTAATTTTTTTATTTTTTTAATGATATGGAAAACCTCTCAGATTATGGGAGGTTTTTTTTATGAAAAATTGAAATCTTCATACTTGAGAAAGTGTTCTTTTGCTGAGCGGGTAACATAATAAAAAAGTTTGTCATTTCGACGTAAGGAGAAATCACACTAGTATTTCTACAAAGATTGGCGATTTGCTTTGTCGATTCCCGAGTGTGATTTCTCCTTACGTCGAAATGACAGACAAAATCCTATTGTCAAATATAGCCCGTGGTTTCAACTAAGGGTACACAATACGAGCAAGACAATATTACGTTCCCGTGGTTGAAACCACGGGGTATGTTTATGCCGTTTTGGAAAAGCAAAAAATAAAATCATTTTCAAACAATCTCTCCAACAAATCCCAAAAACTCCATAAAGTTTGTCATTTCGACGTAAGGAGAAATCACACTAGTATTTCTACAAAGATTGGCGACTTGCTAAGTCGATCCCCGAGTGTGATTTGCTTCGCCAGTTCGCTGACGTTCGAGTCTCCCTTTGGTCGAAATGACAATATTGTGGTATTACTGGTGTGGAATAAAACAAAAAACCTCTCATTTCTGAGAGGTTTTTTTATATCAGTTTCTTTTAAACCTTTTTTCTAGTAATAACTTTGGGTTTACGATTTAGTTTTTCGATAACAGCATCGGCTTTTTCATTTTGACAAATAAAGCGCAAAGATTCTGCGTAGCGATAATAATAAACAGGTTCTAAATCTGATGTTATAGCGAAAAGTTCACCGTACCACGCAGCAGCCTTATCTAGTTTGTAGTTAGAGTAAGAGGAATTTCCTAGTTTTTGAAACAAGTCGACAGATTTGTAGCCTTTTGCAGCAATACGTTCGTAAGTTTTAATCACATCAACATAAGCATACTTGTCGCTTATCTTGTCTGTTATGAAAGGCTTTTCATTTTGAGCAGAAACACGAAGTGAAAAAACAGTCAACAGCACTAATACAGCTAGTTTTTCTTTCATGAATATTGGTTTAAATGAATGGTTTGGTTATTATTTTTTATTTTTGCAAATATATCTAAATCAAGTATATAACATGTATTTAGACGGTGTTTTTTTAGTTTTATCGATTTTTTACGGCTGTTAGAAACGAATTAACGTATTAAATAGAAAATTTCTTATAATGAAAAACGATTTATCAGAATAAATATTTCATTTATGCAAAGGATAAATTATAACTTTAGAGTTATAAAGTTAAGAATATTATGACAGTTCGACAATATTTTAATAAAATAATTAATTTTCGTGTTGATGAAAGCAAGGAAAAAGATCTTCTGAAAGTTGACTTAGAAAGGCTTGTTTTGAAACTTTCATTAGATGAAAAAGTAGTTTATTTTACACTTGATAATCTTTTTCAGGAAACATCAGAATTAAATTCTGAATTGCTAAAGAGTATTACAAATCGATACGGTTTATTATTTCTTGATAAAAAAGAAACAGGAAATGTGTGTTTTGCAAACAGCGAAGTACTGCGCTTAGAGTATAAACAAAGTTTTACCTCATTTGATTTATTAGATTTATGTTATGCTGTTTTGCATTCGTCACTTTATAATAAGGATTTAGAGAATGATATTCAGAAAATCCCTCTTCCTATGGATTCTAATTTGTTTTGGGAACTGATTCAAATTGGGAGTAATTTTAGAAATCAAGAAAGGGAATAAATAAAAAAAAGCATCAGCTGCGGCTGATGCTTTCTAATTTTTAGGGCAAAAAAATTAGCGGCGAAAAGATGGACTTTCATTTACTGATTCGTCTAACTTTACGGTTTTTACTTTTTTAGAAGCAACTTTAATCTCATGTTTTGCAACCTTATCATTTGCTTTTACTTCAAGAACATAAGTTCCGGCTGGAAAACCTTCAAGACTTATTGTTTTTGAAACCTCTAATTTGTTTGCTGCAGATTCTCCAGCATAAAGTAAATTGTGATTTTCGTCGTAGATAGAAAATGATGATTTTTGAACAGTATCTAAAGTAAAGCTTACTACTTTTCCTTCTCCGGTTTTAATGTTCAAAATATAATCTCCTTTTCCATCAATGGCATAAGAAAATACAGTTGCTAAAAAAAAGGCCGCAACTAACCCTGTTTTGGTAAATCTTGTCATGTTTTTTTTAATATTTATTACTAATGTGGAACGCGCAAAACTACAAATACAAATTTAATTTTATGCAAAAAAAGTGCTTTTTTAATGGGCTAAAATGCTGAATTAAAACTATTTCTGTGTTTTGGTTACACTATATACGTAATTGCTGGTGTTTTGGATTTTTTTTTATATCATTTTTTTAATGACGTATAAACCAGTGCGATACATTTATTAAGAATAGTTTTTCAAAATAAAAATAAACAATGAAATCTGCTTGAGTTTAAAACAAAAAAAACAGCTCAATAACCACAAAGAGCTGTTTTTAAAACTTGCGTTTTTTAACTTTACTAACTATCTAACCTTGATTTATACTTTATGAGAAGTATAACTTTTTTAGCGTACTGCTACGCTTGTATTTTTTGCAGAAAAACCTGCTTTGTAAACTGATGAAACCGCTTTTTTTGATAATACAGTTGCATCATCTGTAATGGTAATTTGATGTGTTACTTTTTTTACATTATCCTCAACTTCTAAGAAGTAAGTTCCTTCTGGAAATTCTTCAAGATTAAAAGTTCTTAAAATTCCATCTTTACCTGAAGCATTTTCAGAATAAATTAGAGATCCGTCTTTGTCGTAAATTGCCAGATTTGCTTTTTGCACTTTATTAAGAGCAAATGTTATAAGCTTTCCGTTAGCTTTTATTACATGAAGATTAAAGTCTTCATTTCCATCGATTGCATACGTACTCATTCCAGTAAAAAGTACTGCACATACTAAACTCAATTTTAAAATCTTTTTCATAATACTTAGTTTTAAATTATTAGTTTAATTCTCTGAAGTAAAATTACTACAGAGGTGCGTGTATTTTAACAACTCTATTTTCCAATTTCGATGCTGTATTCTCATTTACGAAACCGTTATAGGTTAAAATGTGAATAATATTTACTGTTTCTGTTAATTTGGTTATTATTTTTCAATTATTTTCTTGATTTTGAATTTACATTGAATTAAGAATTTATTTACATGTATTGTATGGATTTAACCGCAAAGCACGCAATGATTTTTAAAATGCTGAATTTATAAAAACGCAAAGTTCGCAAAGCTTTGTCTAAAAAACTTTGCGAACTTTGCGGTTAAATCTTAGAGGTTAAAATCTCATTTCAATAAAGCACAAAAAAAACAGCTCAATAACCACAAAGAGCTGTTTTAAAACAATCACGTTTTTAACTTTACTAACTATCTAACCTTATACTTTAAACAAAGTATAAATTTTTACAGCGCATTGCGGCGCTTATTTTTTGTTTAATAAGCAGTCAAAAGTGCTTTTGAAGATAAAAGTGAACTTTCGTCTGTTATTGTAATTTCATGTCTTGCTTTTTTAACGCTGTCTTCAATTTCTAAGAAATAAGTACCAGCAGGAAATTCTTCTAAGCTAAAAGTTCTTAGAATTCCATCTTTACCAGAAGCATTTTCAGAATAAATTAAACTTCCGTTTTTGTCGTATATACTAAGGCTTGCTTTTTGAGTTTGATTTAAAGCAAAAGTGATTACTTTTCCATTAGCTTTTAATACGTGCAAATTGAAAGCGTTACCTCCGTCAATTGCATATGAACTTATTCCTGATAAAAGTATTGCACATACTAAACTCAATTTTAAAATCTTTTTCATACTATTTAGTTTTAATTATTTATCTCAAATTTCTGAATGTAAAATTAGGCTCTAGATTGCTGTTTTCTATTTACTCTATTTTCCAATATATGTGCTATATTCTCATTTACGAAACCGTTATAGGTTAAATTTTGCGTTATTTGTTACGTTTTGGTTAATTCACTTGTTATTATTTAATGTTTTCTTTAAAAATAAGATAGCGTTGATTTGATGGAGTTTCGTAGAAAAATGATCTTCATAAAACTCTCTACACACTTTGCAGTTAAATTTTAGCAGCTAAAATCTTAGTTCAATAAAGGACAAAAAAAAACAGCTCAATAACCACAAAGAGCTGTTTCTAAAACTTACGTTTTTTAACTTTACTAACTATCTAACCTCATTTTTATACTGTATGAGAGTATAAACTTTTTTAGCGTATTGCTACGCTTGTATTTTTTGCAGAAGAATCTGCTTTGTAAACAGCTGAAATTGCTTTTGATGATAATGTTGTAAAATCATCGTTTACGATAATTTCATATCTCACTTTTTTAGAATTGTCTTCAACTTCTAAAAAGTAAGTTCCGTTTGGAAAATCTTGTAAATCAAAAGTTCTTAAAATTCCATCTTTACCAGCAGCATTTTCAGAGTAGAACAAATTTCCTTCTTTATCGTATATTGCTAATTTTGCTTTTTGAACTTGGTTAAGACCAAAAGTGATCATTTTTCCGTTTTTCAATACATGAAGATTAAAGTCCTCATTTCCATCAATTGCATAAGTACTGAATCCTGATAAAAGTACTGCACATACTAAACTTAATTTTAAAATCGCTTTCATAGTATTTCGTTTTAAATTGTTATCACTAATTTTCTGATGTAAAATTACTTCAGTGGCACCTATTTTTTATTTACTCTATTTTCCAATTTATATGCTGTATTCTCATTTACGAAACCGATATAGGTTAAAATTTAAATTATTGTAGGTATTTTTGTTAATTCAGTTGTTATTTTTTAATGATTTGAGATTGTTAATATTTTTTGCAAACTCCTGTATTCTTACAAAAAATACTAGATGACTATAAAAATGTTTGATTAAATACGATTTTAGAAAAAAAACATTCAGAAAAATATCAGTTATGAAAAAAACGACGATTTTCTCCTGTTTTTGAACAGTATTTTTATACAAAATCCTCATTTACGAAACCGTTATAGGTTAAAATTTGAATTATTTTAGGTGATTTTGTTAAATTTGCTATTATTTTTTAAAGATTTTATCATGAAGACAATTGCCCCAGCTCTTGAAGTGATAACTAGCTCATACGGAAGTTCTTTTACCTATACTAAACACGCCGAAAAGACCAATAGCAAAGCTCATTTATGGCATTATCATCCAGAAATTGAGTTGGTTTATATAAACGGCGGGGCAGGAAAAAGACAAATAGGAAGCCACGTTTCTTATTACACAAATGGCAGTTTGATTCTGATAGGCTCTAATTTACCGCATTGCGGTTTTACAAATGAAAATACGGGAAATACAAACGAAACAGTCATTCATATTAAACCTGAATTTTTAGGAAATGACTTTTTTGTAGTTCCAGAAATGAAGAAAATCCAAAATATTTTAAGTCAGTCTAAAGGCGGAATTGCTTTTGGCGGTGAGACTAAAAAACAAATTGGAAAGAAAATAGAAATGATGGAACATCAGCTTCCGTTTGAGCGTTTGCTTACACTTTTGAGTGTTTTGGATGAACTTGAATCTTCTGAAGAATACACCATTTTAAATGCTGATGGTTTTTCGTTGGAACTTCAAACACAAGACAGCGATCGTATGAATATGATTTTTAATTATGTAAAAGATCATTTTCAAGAATCGATTGCTATTGACGAAGTTTCGAATTTGGTGAGTATGACCACGCCCTCATTTTGTCGTTATTTCAAAAAGATTTCAAATAAAACATTTACAGAGTTTGTGAATGAGTATCGTTTGGTTCATGCTTCAAAATTATTGGCCGAAAAAGCAATCAGTATAAACGAAGTCTGCTACGAAAGCGGTTTTAATAATTTCAGTCACTTTAGTAAATCATTTAAACAATATACTGGTAAAAGTGCTTCGCAATATCGTCACGAGCATAAAATTATAATTAGTTAGTTTTATAATGCCACGACCCGAGCGATAGCGAATAGGCGAAGCAATTACACAAATTTTCACGAATTAGTTTGTGAAGAATGTGTGACACTTTTTGCCACTGATTAAAAGATTATAGAGATTTTTAGAATCTTTATATAAGTCACACAAAAAATAAATTCGTGGAAATTTGTGTAATTAGTGGCAGACCAGCTTTAAGAGAAAATAATCTACTAAATCTGTGCAATCTGTGGCAAAAGAAAATAAATCCGATTAGTGAAAAGCTGGTCGGATTTTTCATATAATTATTTTGAAAAAAGGTATATTTACATTCTTTAATCGAAAAATGATAAAAATGAAAAACTCTAAAATTTGGGTATTTGCCGTTTTTTTATGTGTTTCGTCAGTGTCGTACGCGGCAAAAGTAGACACGCTGCAAATTGCCAGTACAGCTATGAGTAAAACGTACAAAGCGGCTGTAGTTTTGCCCAATTCGTATGCTAAAAGTAAATCGGCTTTTCCGGTAATGTATTTACTGCACGGCGCTTACGGACATTTTGGTGATTGGTTAAAAAATACTCCAAACAAAAAATTAGTTCAAAATTTATCAGATCAATACAATATAATTATTGTAATGCCAGAGGGCGAAACGTTTAGTTTTTATCTAGACAGCCCTGTAAATCCAGGAAGTCAGTTTGAAACGTTTATTACGCAGGAAGTAATTCAGAAAGTCGATAAAACCTATAAAACGATCAGTAATAGAAACGGAAGAGTAATAACAGGACTATCTATGGGCGGACATGGAGCTTTGTATTTGTCGGCCAAACATCCTGATTTGTTTTGCGCTGCGGGCAGTATGAGCGGGGCAGTAGATATGGGTACAATGCTTAATCGAGAGTCTTCGGCACAAGTGGTAAAATTGATGCAGCCTGTTTTTGGAGACAAAAGTGATAATTCGGCATTGTATGCACAGCACGCCGTTATGGGAATGCTGGATAAAATAAAAGACAATAAACTGCCGTTAATAATTGATTGTGGTGTTGATGATTTTTTAATTGAACCGAATAGAGAATTGCATCGCAGAATGGTTTACGATAAAATAGAACACGATTATACAGAGCGTCCGGGAGCGCATACTTGGGAATATTGGGAAAATTCGCTGCCGTATCATGTGTTATTTTTTAATAAAATACTGCTTAAAAATCAGGTTGTTGCAAAAAAATAAATGAAAATCTCGTTTCAAAGCCAACTAAAAACTTTTTTTGGTTTGGTTTTTGGAATACCTTTATAAATCTAAAAAATAAAAATTATGAAAAAGATACTTACCCTTTTTGCGGTTGTTGGATTAATCGCTTTTACAAGTTGTGAAGGACCTGAAGGACCTCCGGGATTAGATGCAGCACTTCCTTATGTGTTTGAAGTTACTACAGACTTTGTTGGACCAAGTTATGAAAAGAATGTTTCAATTCAAGGTATGTTGTCAGGTGATAATGTTTTGGTATATGAATTAGTTGGTACAGCAGGAGGAGATCAATGGGCTTTATTACCGCAGATATATTATTTTAATAATGGTTTAGAAACTGCTCAATATAATTTTAGTTTCTCAAAAACAAATGTTAAACTTTTTATCGATGGTAGTTTAAGTGATTTATCTCAGTTGCCAAGTAGTTTTAGATTAGGAAAAACATTTAGAATTGTACTTCTTCCTGGTGATGATGGAATTAATGCTAAAAAAGCAAAGGCTGATAATTTAGATTATAACGCTGTTATTGCAAAGTATAATATTGACGACAGTAACGTTAAGAAATTAAACTAAGAAATTAAGTTATAAATAAAAAAAGGAAATCGTAAAGATTTCCTTTTTTTATGTCTATATGTTTCGAAAAGTATTATTCTTCGCTGTTATCAGTAAGTTCTTTTTCTTTGCCAAATTTAAGTGAAACCATAATTCCAACTAAAAGCGAAAGTGCAATAAATCCTAAAGAAGCCCATTCTGGTACGTGGATAAAATCGTGAAGTAACATTTTTAATCCTACAAAAGCTAAAATAGCAACTAAGCTGTATTCTAAATAACTGAATTTCGCTAGCATATTAGCTAAGAAAAAGTACATAGAACGTAGTCCAAGAATAGCAAAAATATTAGAGCTGAATACTAAAAACGGATCAGATGTAATGGCTAGAATTGCAGGAACACTATCAACAGCAAATAAAACATCCATTACTTCAATTACAATCAAAGCAACAAATAATGGTGTTGCAGCTCTTTTTGCGGTTTTTGTTGAAATGAAAAACTTTTCGCCTTCCATATGAGAAGTAATCGGAATGATTTTTCCTAATGCCTTATAAACAAAAGAATCTTTAGGTTGAAAATCTTCGTCTTCGCCTGAAAACAACATTTTTATCGCTGTAAATAATAAGAAAGCTCCAAATAAATAAGTCGTCCAAGTAAACTTATTGATCAACATTACTCCGAAGAAAATCATTAAACCACGGAAAACAATTGCGCCTAAAATTCCCCAGAATAATACGCGGTGCTGGTATTTTTGCGGAATTTTGAAGGAAGCAAAAATAATAGCAATTACAAAAATGTTATCTACACTTAAGGATAACTCAATTAAGTAACCGGTAATGAATTTCATTGCGGCTACAGCTGGTTTTAGATTATCAGGGTTTTCGATATAGTCTGTAGTGTACAGCCAATAAATAACTCCTGAAAAAAGAAAAGATAAAGTAACCCAAATTAAGGTCCATTTGCTGGCTTCTTTGGTGCTGATGATATGGGGTGTTTTATTGAATACACCTAAATCTAAAGCAAGAATAAAAATTACGGCTAACAAAAAGAAAGTCCAGACTATCATGATGAATTTTTTAAATGATGTACAAAGATAAGTTTTGAAGTTTAACTTGAAAATTAATTATTGAAAAGTTAATGGTGAATTTTAAGGAAAGAATGTGTTTGCAAAACCTGTTGCTCTAATTTGTGTTTATACAGAAAGTTTGTCATTTCGAAGAATGAGAAATCACACTAGAAATTCCGTACAGAAACTCTTCAATCTGTGTCGATCAACGAGTGTGATTTCTCATTCTTCGAAATGACAAGATTGCGTAAACGGATTAATAAATAAAAAAAGTGCCAACAATTACGAAGGCACTTTTAGAATATAATCTAAGCTTTGAATTATAGCGCTGAGTTAACAGTTTTGATAATTCTAGCAGCGATTTTGTATGGATCTCCGTTTGAAGCTGGTCTTCTGTCTTCCAACCATCCTTTCCATCCTTTTTGAACAGTCATTAAAGGAATTCTGATAGAACATCCTCTGTCTGAAACTCCATAAGAGAAATCGTGAATAGAAGCAGTTTCGTGTTTACCAGTTAAACGTTGGTCATTGTAAGCACCATAAACAGCGATATGCTCAGCAGTAACAGGACGGAAAGCCTCACAAATTCTTTCGTAAGTAGCTTGGTCTCCACATGATCTTAATACTTCGTTAGAGAAGTTAGCATGCATACCTGAACCATTCCAGTCTGTATCTCCAAGTGGTTTTGGGTGGTATTCAATATAGTAACCATATTTTTCAGTCAAACGATCTAATAAGTAACGAGCAACCCAAATTTCGTCTCCAGCTTTTTTAGCACCTTTAGCGAATAATTGGAATTCCCATTGTCCGCAGGCAACCTCTTGGTTAATACCTTCAAAGTTAATTCCAGCAGCGATACATAAATCAGCATGTTCTTCTACTAATTTTCTTCCGTGAGTGTTTTTTCCACCTACAGAACAGTAGTACATACCTTGTGGAGCAGGATAACCTCCAACAGGGAAACCTAATGGCAATAAAGTTTTAGTATCCATGATGAAATATTCTTGTTCGAAACCAAACCAGAAATCATCATTATCATCATCAATTGTAGCTCTTCCGTTAGATGGATGTGGAGTTCCGTCAGCAAACATAACTTCACACATTACTAAATATCCGTTAATACGAGTTGGATCTGGGTAAATTGCAACAGGAACTAATAAACAGTCAGAAGATCCACCTTCAGCTTGTCTTGTTGACGAACCATCAAATGACCAATTTCCAAGTTCTTCTAATGTTCCTTTGAAATTTTCATGCTCTTCAACTTTAGTTTTACTTCTAAGATTTTGAGTTGGCTCGTATCCATCTAACCAAATGTACTCTAACTTAATTTTAGCCATAATAATATAAATTTGTTTTTTTGTTTTTTCGCTGGGTCAAATATAGATTTATTTTTTTACTCCTAAAAATTAGGGGGCTATTTTGTTTAGCGGACTATAATTTTTTTGAGAAGCGCAATTTTGAGAGGGGTATATTTTTAAAAAAGCAATTTTTAACACCTTAAAAAAATAAATTCGTAATAATTTGGGGCTCTTTTTGAATTTTAAGATTAAGGAATTATGAAAAAATGTTTATTTATTGGGTAATACTATTGTTTTTTGTTAGAATTCTATACAACAGATTCATTATTCTTTGAAAAAAGTATCTTCTGTTGAGAAATTGTTTTTCAAAATTCTCCAATTTATGTTTAAAACAGGGAATTTTATTGTTTATATTTGCCGATCATTTTTTAATGAAAATTAGTACGAATTTTTAAAATTATATACATGTCAACATTACGTTTCCAAGCTTTGCAAGAAGCTTCTACAAGAAAGCCGGTACATTTTGAAGAGATTGGTAGAAAATCAAATCTTTTTGGTTCAAATGTGTTTAATGAAAAAGCCATGAAGCAATATTTAACTTCAGATGCTTTAAAAGGAGTAAGAGATGCTATTCAGCATGGAACTAAAATCGAAAGAAAACTGGCAGATTATATTGCCATGGGAATGAAAGAGTGGGCGTTGGCAAAAGGTGTTACACATTATACACATTGGTTTCAGCCTCTTACAGGAACAACTGCTGAAAAACATGATGCTTTTTTTGAAACTTCGTATGATGGCAGCGATCCTGTAGAAAAATTTGGAGGGGCACAATTAGTACAACAAGAGCCAGATGCTTCAAGTTTTCCGAATGGCGGAATCAGAAATACTTTCGAAGCCAGAGGTTATACAGCTTGGGATCCAACTTCGCCAGCTTTTATATATGGAACAACTTTATGTATCCCGACAGTATTTATTGCTTATACAGGAGAAGCTTTAGATAATAAGATACCTTTATTAAGAGCTTTATCTGCAATTGATGAAGCAGCTACTGAAGTTTGTAAATATTTTGATAAAAACGTAAAAAAAGTAACAGCTACTTTAGGTTGGGAGCAAGAGTATTTCTTGATTGATAAAGCCTTGGCAAATTCTCGTCCTGATTTAATGATGACTGGAAGAACTTTATTAGGACATACTTCGGCAAAAGGGCAGCAGTTAGATGATCATTATTTCGGATCTATCCCAACTCGTGCTCTTACTTATATGAGAGATTTAGAGCAGGAATGTATGCTTTTAGGAATTCCTGTAAAAACGCGTCATAATGAGGTTGCGCCAAATCAGTTTGAGCTGGCTCCAATTTTTGAGGAAACAAATCTTGCCGTAGATCATAACTCTTTATTAATGGATGTAATGCAGAAGGTTGCAGAACGTCATGATTTTAAAGTTTTATTTCATGAAAAACCTTTTAAAGGAGTAAACGGTTCAGGAAAACACAATAACTGGTCGCTGGCAACGGATACAGGAGTTAATTTATTGAGTCCGAGTAAAACACCAATGAGCAATTTACAGTTTTTAACCTTCTTTATTAATACAATTAAAGCGGTTAATGATAACGAAACTTTGCTTCGTGCTTCTATAGCAACAGCAAGCAACGATCATAGGTTAGGAGCAAACGAAGCGCCGCCGGCAATTATGTCTGTATTTATTGGAGCGCAGTTAACAAAAGTGTTGTCTGAGTTAGAAAGTGTAACAACTGGAAAATTATCTCCAGAAGAAAAAACAGATCTTAAATTAAATGTAGTTGGTAAAATTCCAGACGTATTATTAGATAATACAGACAGAAACAGAACTTCGCCTTTTGCATTTACCGGAAATAAATGGGAGTTTAGAGCTGTTGGCTCAAATTCTAACTGTTCTAACGCAATGACAACGTTAAATGCTATTGTGGCAAAACAATTAATCGACTTTAAAAATGAAGTTGAAACTTTGATCGAGTCTAAAGACATGAAAAAAGACGATGCTATTTTTAATGTTTTAAGAGAATACATCAAGCAGTCTAAAAAAATACTTTTTGAAGGCGATGGTTATAGCGAAGCATGGGAAAAAGAAGCTGGAAAAAGAGGTTTAAGTAATTTTAAAACTACTCCAGAGGCTATTAAAGCCAAAGTTTCCAAGCAGGCTTTGGACTTATTTTCTGAACTAGGTATTTTTAATCATGTTGAAGCTGAAGCGCGTTACGAAATAGAATTAGAAGAATACACTAAGAAAATTCAGATTGAAGGAAGAGTTTTAGGTGATATCGCTAGAAATCATGTTATTCCTACTGCAATACGTTATCAAAATACTTTGATCGAGAATGTAAAAGGTTTAAAAGAGATCTTTGGAAAAGAATTTGAAACGATTGCAAAAGAGCAGATCATTTTAATAAAAGAAATTTCGGGTCATATAGAAGGAATCAATTCTAAAGTATTGGCAATGACAAACGAAAGAAAGAAAGCAAATCAATTGACCGATGCACAAAAAATGGCAGAAGCTTATTGCGATAAGGTAAAACCATATTTTGAAGACATTCGTAACCATTGTGATAAACTGGAGCTTTTGGTTGATGATGAAAGCTGGACATTAACCAAATACAGAGAATTGTTGTTTACTAAATAACTTTCATTAACATTAAGTTAAAGCCTGTCTGTAAAAAGACAGGCTTTTTTTGTGATTATGTTAATATAACTGTTTCAGGTTTGAAATATATCTTTTGTTTTGGCATAAATGTAAGGAAAATGTAAAAAGTAACTTTTTTCTGATTAAGATAAAATTCAAATATAGCAGTTCGTCGTTATAGTTTCGCATTTCATCGAAAACAGATTAAGATCTTGTAAAATACGTATTTATACCTGTTTTGATTATCGAGAAGTTTTCTAATTTTGAATATGAAAATGAGAGAATTAGCAGAAAAACTATTCTCAAATGATGGTTAAAATCCCCCAGATTTTCTCCCCAAATTGCATATACCTACATAATAATTTGTATTAATAACCAATTAAATATATTTATTATGAAAAAAGTAATTTTAAGCATCTCCGCGATGCTATTTGCAGGTGTAGCATTCGCTCAAGGAAATGTTAGTGATGTAGATCAATTAGGTCTTTTAAATGGTGCATTGGTAATCCAAGTGGGATCATCAAACAATTCAGATGTTGATCAAATAGGTATTGCAAACGTTGCAATTGTTGGACAATACGGAGATGATAATGAGTCTAGTGTTGCACAATTAGGAGCAGGAAATGTTGCTGTAGTAACTCAAATTGGAGACGACAACAGTTCAACTATCGCACAAGGAATCTGGGTTGGAAACTTAGCAGTTACTACTCAAATCGGAGCTTACAACAATTCTGATGTATTGCAAGTAGGTAATTTTAATGATGCTTACACTACTCAATTTGGAGCATTTAATAATTCAACAACATTGCAATTTGGAGATGACAACACTGCAGCAACTACTCAAGTAGGTTTCTTCAACAATGCCGCTACATTGCAATTAGGATGGGATAACTACTCTAGCATTGAACAATATGGAATTGGAAACTTTGCAGCAACTGCTCAATTTGGAAATGACCATATTAGTACAGTTACTCAAACTGGATTCCTAAACGGAAGTATAGTAATCCAATCTAACTAAATAGAACCAAGAAAAGGAAGAATTTGATTTATTAAGTTCTTCCTTTTTTTTTCTTAGAATTCTTTTTACCACAATACCACAATTATGAAACGTTTTGCCACTTATATTTTCCTATTCATTACAGGAATTTTATTCTCTCAATCAATTGATGGGAATAGAAGTGATTACGTTTTAAATGAAATGAACAATCGCAATCAAAATCAAATAAACCAATACATTAAAAGCAGAAATATTGTAACGGTTTCACAAATTGGAAATTACAATCAGGCCAATTTAACCATCATCAGTAATAATGCAAATGTAACCGCTCAGCAAACAGGTAATACTAATTATATGAATGTTTACAAAAAAGCTGAGGAAATCAATCAATCCTACACACAGACAGGCAACAATAATTATATAAGCGATTATTCCTTGTACACAAGAGGAGTCGCTTCAATGTCAATAAATCAGAACGGCAGTAATTTAACGGTTTTTAATTCAGGTTCAAATTCCATATCTAAAGATTTGATTATTAATCAATCTGGAAATTCAGGAACAATATTTATATTCAATCGTTAGAATTATGAAAAAGTATTGGAACATAGGAATTGTTTTTTTTGCCCTTTTTTTTTCTGAATCAGGATTCTCGCAGGTAGTTTATAAAGAAGTAAAAGCTAAGATAGAAGTAAAAGAAATTGAAAACCTTCTTGCTATTACTGGAACCGTAGAGAATTTAAAATCTGAGTTCAAGAATATCTCGTATAAGTTGACAGTATTCAAAAAAAGCAAATCAGGTTCAAATAAGTCAAATAACGGACAAGACGGCAGAGTCACATTAGAACCCATTCAAAAAGTTGAGCTGTCAAAAACACAGGTCAATTTTACAAAAGAGGATGAGATCATAATACTGTTATTAATTTATGATGAAAATAATGCCATTATTGGCAAGGATAGAGTTGTTTTTGGAGAGAAAAATGAATCAGATTCCGGTAAAGCTATTCCACAAGACGGAATCGAAATGATTGGAATTGTTGCTAATGACACTAAAACAAAACTGGGAAATGACTTTTACGATTATTTCTATTCGCAATATTCGAAATTAAAGATCAATACCAGTAAAATCGTAACAGTTCAAGAGGAATTGACTTTTGGGCGTACAACAAAGATTACGATTTTAGTGGATGGCGAAATAATAGAAGAATTTATTTCACGTCCAGATGAAGATTTCTTAAAATATATGGCTGATACAGCCGCTTCAAAAGCATTTAAATATTTTAAGGATCTCGAAAAGCAAAGCAAAATTATAACTCAATACTAAAATTGAGGAACGTTTTGTGTCAAGAAGAGTTGTGTTTTTAATGTAGGAAATAAAATTTATCAATATGAAAACTTTAGCTTTACTAGTTTGTCTAGCAGGTTTTAGCGCAGTCTCAAATGCGCAGGATCTTGCTTATAAGCCTATTAATCCTGCTTTTAGCGGTGGTGATACTTTTAATTATCAATGGCTGCTTAGTTCTGCCCAAGCACAAAATGATTTTAAAGAAGATCCAACTACAGGATATAAACCACAGACTGATTTGGAACGGTTTAAAAGTACTTTAAATAATCAGCTGTTAAATAGGATTTCAAATTCGTTATTCGATGATCAATTTGGATCAGCAACAGGTTCCGGAACAGGAACGGGGACAGGTACTGGTACTGGAACAGGAACTGGCGGCGGACTAAAACCAGGAACATATGTCTTTGGAACATTGTCTGTAGATATTTATAATTCTAATTTAGGAATGGTAGTAGATATTTTAGATATCGATACAGGCGAACAAACACAAGTAATTATACCAGCTCGATAGATTCTGGTTTCTTGTTTTTTTTCTTATACGTCAATTAGGTTCATGTTTTACTGTAAATAACTTATTATGAATAAAAGTCCCCTTTTTATACTTTTAATAACTTGCCTATTCTCAGGATGTGGAGCTTATTTTAACCAGCCAGTAGGAGTTCAAAAGGCAGTATTTGGAGAAAATACTCCTGCAACTACCGCATTAGTCGATATGCCTAAACCTAAAGAACAAATTGTTGTTGGGGTTTACAAATTTAAAGATCAGACCGGGCAGTATAAAGCTACTGAGTTAGGAAGTACTTTTAGTACCGCGGTTACTCAAGGTGCAACTTCGATTTTAATTAAAGCGCTGGAAGACTCTAAGTGGTTTATACCTATAGAGCGTGAAAACCTGGGTAATCTTTTAAATGAACGAAATATTATCCGTTCGACACGTCAGGAATATGCCTCAAAAACAGAAGCTAATGAAGCCGTTTTAACGCCGCTTTTATTTGCGGGCGTTTTGCTTGAGGGTGGAATTATTTCTTATGATACTAATATTATTACAGGTGGTTTTGGTGCAAGATACTTTGGTGCGGGTGGTTCTACTCGTTACAGACAAGATCGTGTAACAGTATATTTAAGGTTGGTTTCAACTTCTAACGGAAAAATCTTAAATACGGTTTATGTTTCTAAAACTATTTTGTCTCAAAGTGTAGATGCGAGTTTATTTCGATATGTAAATCTAAACCGACTTTTAGAAGTAGAAACCGGTTTTACTCGAAACGAACCTATTCAATTAGCAGTAACAGAAGCAATAGAAAAAGCTGTTGAAGGTCTTATTGTAGACGGAATTAAAGATAAACTATGGGAAGTAAATGCTCCTCAGAATAAAATTGATGCTTTTGTTGCTGAATATGATAAAGAAAAAAGCGAAGCCGATTTGGCACAATTATACAATCGAAATTTAAGCGAAAGAAGAGCCCGTTTTGGATTGGAAGCTTCTGGAGGAGTTGCCTTAATGCAGGGTGATTATGCGAATCCAGTTCCGAAACCGCTGATTAGAGGTGCTGCAAAATTTTTCTTTACACCAACATTTGCATTAAGTGCTTCATCAAATGCATTTTGGCTGGCAAACAAAAATAAGCTCGATGCTGGGTATGTTTCTTTAGACCTCAATTTAGAATGTTTAATCTTACCTCGTGATGTATTTACCCCTTATATTTTTGCTGGAACTGGGGTTGAGTTCAATAAAAAATACGAAAACATAGCTAGTAAAGTTCAGTTTGGCGGCGGAGTCGAATATCTCGCAACAAATTATCTAGGAATAAAAGCCTTTGGCGAGTTTAATGTTCCCTTTAGTGATAATGTTGATTATTTAGTCAGCGGCGTTCGAGATGATTACTATTGGCGGTTTGGTTTAGGATTGACCTATTATTTCCCAAAAAGTTATAAGTACAAGAAGAAATAATAAAACCTCGTGATATTTCCAGGTTCTTTATAAAATGATTACAGGAGTAAATACAATGTAAGTTTAATAAAATTATGTCTCAAATGAAAATAGGATTAAAAATTTTGGCGTGCTTTATTCTTTTGATGTCTTGTAGTGAAGAACAAGTTGACGACACAGGAACAGCAGTAGTAAAAGGAAGAGTTGTTGATATTCGAACCTACGAAGGGATCGCAAATGCCCGAGTTTTATCGAGCCCAACAACAAGCACTGTATTCTCAGATAAAGATGGTTACTTTATTATGGAAAAAGTACCAGTAGGAAAATATTCTTTTCAAGCGCAGAAAGATGGATTTATCGCCAGATTTCAACCCGCTACAGTTGAAAAAGATGTTCCAGTAGAAATTATTTTTGAGTTAGAAGTATCTACAGCAAATAATAAACCGCCTGAAATTCCTACGCTTACAGCTCCTTTGGATAATGCTACTTCTCAGGCTTTAAGTTTAGATTTAACTTGGACCTCGACTGATCCAGAAAAAGATCCAATGACATTTCAAGTTACCGTTAAAAACGGAACGACTGACGAAGTTAAAACGTATTCTGATCTTAAGGCTACAACTTTAAAAATTACAGGTTTAGATTATAGTACAAAATACTATTGGCAAGTATCGGCAAATGACGGAATCAATAAACCTACAAATAGTGCAATAACGTCTTTTACAACATTAGCATTTCCAAATCCGAGATATTTATATGTTAAAAAAGTAAAAAATAATAATGTCATTTATACTGCAGATGAAGCTGGAAACGAGCTTCAGTTGTCACCGTCATCAGTTAATAGTTACAGGCCGAGAAAAAATTTAAGTATCAATCGAATTGCTTACATAAGTTCTGACGGTTCATTAAATCAAATTTTCACCATGAATCCCGATGGTACAGATGTGAAAAAAGTGACCAACTTTATTCCAATCGCTGGATTTAATATGGATCATGTTAATTATTGCTGGAGTACAAACGGTAGACAGATAATTTATCCTAATTTTGATCAGCTCCTTCGTATAGACTCAGATGGTTCAGGTTTAGTCCAGATATTTAAAACGCCTAATGGTAAGTTTATATCAGAGTGCGAATGGAGTCAGGACGGCAGTCAGATTGTACTAAAAGTAAATGACGCCTCGGGTTATAATGTCGAAATATATGCTATAAATATGGCTGGAGATGTCTTGTATCAAATACTTTCTGGAGAAAAAGGCGCTGCGAGCGGTCTTGGTATTACGATCGATAATAGTAAAGTAGTTTATACCAAAGATGTTTCTGGTTTCGAAAATTCGACCTACAGACGATTAGATTCTAGAATATTTATTTATACAGTAGCAACAAATACTTCGGCAGAATTAGACACTCAAAAAGAGAATGGTTTTAATGATTTAGACGTCAAATTCTCACCAAACGAAGCAAAAGTCATCTTTGTTAATACGTCGAATGATGGATTATCTGCTAAAAACATTCAAACAGCAAGTATATCTGATAGTTCAACAAGGACAACTCTATTCCAAAACGCAGCGATGCCGGATTGGAAATAAACTTAAAAGACCAATTTTTTCAAAATAGTTAATCAGGGGAAATCGGCAGAAATTAGATTCTGCCGATTTTTTTGTGAATCATATAATCGAATAAGTCAAAGAATTAAAAAAAGGGATTATCTTTGCACCACATCAACACAAACTAATTTTCATGAGTTCAGATTCTAGCAAAAGATATGCACAAAGAGGTGTTTCGGCATCAAAAGAAGACGTACATAACGCTATAAAAAATATTGACAAAGGCTTGTTTCCGCAGGCATTTTGTAAAATTGTACCAGATTACTTAACGCAAGATTCAGAGCATTGCTTGATTATGCATGCAGATGGAGCAGGTACAAAATCATCTTTGGCCTATATGTACTGGAAAGAAACTGGAGATATTTCAGTTTGGAAAGGCATTGCTCAAGATGCTTTAATTATGAATATTGACGATTTATTATGTGTTGGAGCTACAGATAATATTTTGCTTTCCTCTACAATTGGAAGAAACAAAAATTTAATTCCTGCTGAAGTTATTTCGGCAATTATAAACGGAACAGAAGAATTAATCAACGAATTAAAATCATTTGGAGTAACTATTCACTCAACAGGTGGTGAAACTGCAGATGTTGGAGATGTTGTACGCACAATAATTGTAGACTCGACAGTTACGGCTCGTATGAAACGCAGCGATGTTGTAGATAATGCTAATATTAAAGCTGGTGATGTAATTGTTGGTTTAGCTTCTTTTGGTCAGGCAGCTTACGAAAAAGGATATAACGGCGGAATGGGAAGCAACGGTTTAACTTCTGCACGTCATGATGTTTTTGGGAAATATTTGGCTAAAAAATATCCAGAAAGTTACGATGCGGCAGTTCCAGAAGAATTAATTTATTCAGGTCAGGTTAGTTTAACTGATGAAGTTGAAAACAGCCCAATAAATGCTGGACAATTAGTGCTTTCTCCAACGAGAACGTATGCACCAATTATCAAGAAAATTTTAGATACTTATACACCAAACGATATTCACGGAATGGTGCATTGCAGTGGAGGCGCTCAAACTAAAATTTTACATTTCGTAAAAGATTTACACATTATAAAAGACAATTTATTTCCAGTTCCGCCATTGTTCAAGTTAATTCAAGAACAGTCAAAAACAGATTGGAAAGAAATGTATCAAGTTTTCAACTGCGGTCACCGTATGGAAATTTATGTTCCTGAGAATATTGCACAAGATATTATTGCCATTTCGAAATCATTTAATGTTGATGCACAAATCGTAGGTAGAGTAGAAGCAGCTGATGCTAAAAAACTAACAATTACCAGCGAATACGGAACATTCGAATATTAAAATAATTCACCATATAAGTGGTATAAGTTCATTTTAGTTACTTTTCAAGCGATTTTAATATGATCTTATATCACTTATATGTTTTAAAAACACTTCATTATGTACGAACTGCTTTTTTGGAGATATTTAGACGAAATTTACCTAAACCATCATGAGGTTTACGAAGCTCTTGTTGAAAAAGAAGGAGTTATCGGCCTAGAGAAACTTCCTGTTGAGGTAATTATAAATCGCATTAATTCTGTTTTTTCAAAATGGGAAAGAATTGATGAAAACAGCTGGAAAAATAATGCAGGAAAAGGAGCTTTTCAAGTTATTACAACCCCGCAAAGTGTCAAAATAGATTGTTATGGCACGGAAGGAAAAACCATGAATCAATTGGTCGATTTGATGCTGGAATTTAAATGTCCGCTTTACGATCCGCAAGTTCCAGAGCGTTATGATGAAATGAGTGAATAAGTTTCATTTATTGTAAAAAGGGAGATGAGAAAAGTACTCGTTTTTGTTTGTTGTATTATTTTAAGTATTATTGCGGCTTCGCTTTTTGGTATTTTACACAATCAGTTCACATACACAATTTCTGATGAATTTTTCACCCAAGTTTTGTTTGAAAGATTTGGTTTTGTAGAATATGGCAGAAATACTCCAAGACTAACTGCTTCAATAATTGGCGTGTGGTCTGTTTGGTGGATTGGTTTATTTGCTGGACTTATCTTTGGTTTTGTTGGATTCTTTAGTTCTAATACAAAAGAAATGATAAGAAGTATTACAGGTGCAATTATTATAATGTTGACTACAACAGTAATAATTGGTTTATTAGGATTATGTTACGGGTTTTTAGGTTTTTCGAATTTAGAGTCAAATTGTTGCTTTCCTCTTCAAATTATAAATGTAAAAAATCTAATTTCAGTTTCAGAAATGCATAGTTTTAGTTACGCAGGAGGAGGAATAGGTGCTGTGATTGCGGTTTTATGGCAAATCAAAAAAATCAAAAATAAAGTTCGAATTAATTAAATCTCCTTGAAAATTTATAAAAAAGCTAACTATGACTGTTTCCAATTTTTCTTTTTCAGATACTTTAATTTTAGAAGATGAGGTTGTTTTATTGCGATCACTTCAAGAATCAGATGTCGAAAATTTATTAGAAATATCACTTAATGAACCTGAAACATGGAAATATTCGTTAATTGGTGCTGATGGTAAAGAAAATTTGATCAAATACATTCAGTTCGCTGTAAAAGCGAGAGAAAATCAAAAAGAGTTTCCTTTTATTGTTTTTGATAAAAAAGCTCAAAAATACGCAGGTTCAACCCGTTTTTACGATATTAATCTCGAATATAAAACACTTCAATTGGGGTATACTTGGTACGGTTCTGCTTTTAGAGGAACAGGACTTAATAAACACTGCAAGTTTTTACTGCTTCAATTTGCTTTTGAAACTTTAGGAATGGAGCGTGTAGAATTTCGCGCAGACAACAATAACGAAAGAAGTGTGGCCGCAATGAAAAGTATTGGCTGTAAAGTCGAAGGCGTTTTGCGCAGTCATATGCCAACAGCAAACAGCACTGTTCGCCGTGATTCTATTGTTTTGAGTATTTTAAGAAACGAATGGTTTGATGAGGTAAAAGAAAATCTAAAACAAAAGTTATAATTTTAATTTACCTTTTATCCATCCTTCAATAATAAATTTTGCTCTTTTCTTATTTTGACAACTAATTGGTCAATGAAAGTTTTTATTTTTTGAGGTAATAAGTTCCAATTTGCATCCTTTTTAAAGCTTCTGCAATAATCTAGATCACATTCTACAGAACGAATTACATACTTTTTGTTGTTGTAAACCGTAATAATTTTTACACGTCTTATTTCGTTGTATTCCGTTCTTGTTCCGTAAACAATGACAGGATCTATATATCCGTCGCCATCAAGATCTTTTGTGCTGCAATATTTTGTCCAGAACCAAATATTGGTTTCTTTAGGTGAATAGTCTTCAAGTAAATCATTTATTTTCCATTTTTCTAAAAATCCGCCGTGATCATTAAGTACACAAACGGCTTGAATTTTTGTATTTAAAGTGTCTTTCGATATCGCTTTCTGATTTTCGGCTAAAATCAATTCGTAAACACCGCCTTTGTCTTTATATTCAAATGCTCGATAGATTGGGAAATCTGAAAGCTGGTTTAGTTCCTTTTGAATTATTTGTTCTTTTGATAATCTGCTGCTTTCAGCCTTTTGAGAGAAACAAAAAAGAGAGTTTAAAACAAAGAATATAAAGAATATTTTTTTCATACATTGATTTTTATAAAAAGTAAAGGTATCTAGATAAAGTCAAAATAAAGACAAATATTTCATAGGAATTTACTATTATGTGCAGCTCTAATTATTTGAGATATTTACTATTAACTCGTTGAGTGCAAACAATATTAATTTTATTGATAATTCTAAAGGTTAAGGTAGTAGAATTGACGTTGAATAAAATGAATTTTTTGGAGAAAGAATAATATATTTGAATAAATTAAGATTATTTGCAAATGAGCATTCAAAAAATTCCTTTAACAAAAGAAGAAAAAGTTATTCTTAAGAGCAGATTTAGAGCACATGTTTTTGCAATTATTTTTGTAGTTCTTCCTGTGTGCATTTTGCTATTTTGTATAATTGAGAGTTTAATTGATCAAATTTTGTTGTCTAATTATGATTTCATGTTTTTTTTCGGATCAGCATTTGTAATTTTCCCCTCCTTTTTTTTTATCAAATACGTTGTGCCTTTTTACACAGAATCTTATAAAAACAGTAAGCAAGAAAATAAATGGGTAATAAAAACACGTGTTTTAAATATTAAAACAAATTATCATAAAAGCACAACAGGACTTGGTTATAATAAAATCAAAAAGTTAAATGCTGTTGATGAATTTACAACAGACCTTGGTTTCAGTATTAATTCAAATAATGCATTTATTGGTAATCCAAAAAATAGTTTGCAAAACGCAATTGTAACTATTGGTTCAATGTTAGAAATTCATTGTCTCGATGACAATTGTACTCAAATTTTAGTTTTTAAGAAAATTGAATAATACCAGTATCAAATTTTAAAACCAGAAACAGGTCTGCTTTTTTAAAGGATTTTTTTTTAAAATTTCCCTTCATGTTTCTTATCAATAACTGATTTAAATTCTAAGTTACAGTTTAAAGAACTTTTAATTTTGAATAATTACCCCAACGAATCACCATTACTTTAAATGAAAATTAGCTTGTCAAAAAGTAATGAAATTAATAAATAAGAAAAACTATAAAATGACTAAAATAAACTTCAAAAATTGTCTTTTCGGAATATCAATTTTGCTGCTTGTTTTTTCCAACACTATAAACGGACAAAAGAAAGCAAGCGGAAAACAAAATCTTATTCAGTATGTAGATCCAATGATTGGAACTGCAAAAATGGGGCATACTTACCCTGGAGCAACAGTTCCTTTTGGAAGCGTACAATTAAGCCCCGAAACCGATACAATTGCTTACAGTTTAAACGGAAAATATAATGGTGAAGTTTATAAATACTGTGCCGGCTATCAGTATGAAGATAAAACGATTGTAGGCTTTAGTCATACTCATTTCAGCGGAACTGGGCATTCAGATTTAGGTGATTTTTTAATTATGCCAACAACAGGAAAATTACAATTAAATCCAGGTGTTGCATCAAAACCTTTATCGGGCTATAGATCGGCATTTTCTCATTCGACAGAAAAAGCAGAACCAGCTTATTACAGTGTTTTTCTAGAAGATCATAAAATAAAAGCAGAACTTACAGCAACAACTCGTGTTGGAATGCACCAATACACATTTCCAAAATCCGATGAAGCACATATAATTCTGGATTTAACATCTGGAATTTATAATTATGATAAAAAAAATGTCTGGACTTTTGTTCGTATAGAAAATGATACGTTAATAACAGGATACCGTCAGACAAATGGATGGGCGAGAACCAGAACGGTTTACTTTGCTATGTCTTTCAATAAACCAATTAAAAGTTACGGACAGGCAGCACAAGAAAAAAGTGTGTACAGAGGTTTTTGGGGAAGATTTGATCAAACGAAAAACTTCCCAGAAATGGCAGGTCAGAACCTAAAATTGTTTTTTGATTTTGATACGAATGAAGGCGAAAAAATCAAAATAAAAATGGCTTTATCTCCTGTTAGTTCCGCTGGAGCATTAGAAAACATGAAAAAAGAAACACCTGATTGGGATTTTGAAAAAGTAAAAAGACAAAGTCAGGACGTTTGGAATAAAGAATTGAATAAAATTCAGATCGAAACCATTCAAAAAGAAGATTTAGTAAATTTTTACACTGCAATGTATCATGCATTTTTAGGCCCAACCGAATACATGGATTTAAATGGAAATTATAAAGGTTTGGATATGAATGTTCATAAAGCCGAAAACTTTACCAATTATACCAGTTATTCACTTTGGGATACGTATCGTGCTTTGCATCCGTTATTTAATATTGTACAGCCAAAAAGAAATGCTGATATGGTAAGTTCAATGCTCGCACATTCAGATCAAAGTGTTCATAAAATGCTTCCAATCTGGTCGCATTATGCAAACGAAAATTGGTGTATGATTGGATATCATTCTGTTTCAGTTATAGCAGATGCGATTGTAAAAGGAAATATTAGTTTTGATGCTGAAAAAGCGCTTCAGGCTTGTGTAAATACTGCAAAAGTGCCGTATTATGATGGTTTAGAATTTTACATGAACAAAGGATATGTTCCAGAAGACAAAAGCGGTGCTTCGGTTTCTAAAACTTTAGAATATGCTTATGATGACTGGGCAATTGCGCAAGCTGCAAAGAAATTGGGTAAAACAGAAGTTTACGATGAATTTATGAATAGATCGAAAAATTATAAAAACGTCTATGATGAAAAAACAGGTTTTATGCGTCCGAAATTAAACGATGGAACCTTTAAGAAAGAGTTTGATCCGCTTGACACGCACGGCCAAGGTTTTATTGAAGGAAATTCTTGGAATTACAGCTTGTACGTTCCACAAGATCCTGCTGATATGATTAAATTGATGGGCGGAAATGAGCAATTTAAAGTTCGTTTAGATTCGTTATTCAACATGCATCTTCCGGACAAATATTTTGAGAATACAGAAGACATTACAAGAGAAGGAATAATTGGGAATTATGTTCATGGAAATGAGCCTTCGCATCACGTTGTATACTTGTATAATTGGACAGATTCTCCTTGGAAAGCTCAAGATAAAATTAGAATGATCTTGAAAAAAATGTACAGAAATGGTGCTGATGGTTTAGGAGGAAATGATGATTTCGGACAAATGAGTGCTTGGTATATTTTTAGCAGTTTAGGATTTTATACAGTCGCTCCAGGTTCTGATGAATATGCATTAGGAAGTCCGTTGCTGAAAAATGCTGTTTTAAATTTAGAAAACGGAAAAACTTTCGAAGTAGAAACCGTAAACCAATCTGATAAAAATGTATTTGTGAACAAAGTTTTGCTGAACGGAAAACAATTAGAAAGACCGTTTTTAAAACATGCTGATGTTATGAATGGCGGGAAAATAACATTTTATATGAGTTCAAAACCGAATAAGAAACAATATTAAAATTAGTTTTATGTTTGTCACCCTGAGCGTAGTCGAAGGGTTTTTATAACGAAAATGGGCTTAGACTACGCTCAGCCTGACAGAAGTTAATAAATGAGCCAAACGGTGTAATATTAAAATTCGTGAAAATTTGTGTAATTCGTGGCGGAACAACAAAAAAGTTCCCGAAATTTGCACTTCAAATAAAGACAATCAATATGAAAATAAATTTAAAATCAGGAATTGATAAACTGCTTTTCGGGATGAAGCAGAACGATGTAACAGCAGCTCTAGGAAAACCTGATAAAAACTATAACGACGAAGATGATAATGTAATTTTTGTATATAATGCATACAAAATGAGATTAACATTTTATCAAGAAGAAGACTTGAAATTAGGCTATATAGTGGCTTCTAGTAATGATTTAGAAGTTTTTGGGTTCAAGTTAATCGGAAAAAAAATTGCTGATGTAAAGAAAGATTTTGCTGCAAAAGGAATAACAAAATATAACCAAGAAACTTTTGATACGTTTGAAAATTATTTCAATGAAGACAATTGGTTTATTCTTCAAACAGAATTTGACGAAGTAGTGAAATTCGAAATTGGAGCAATCATCAATGATAAAGATGAATTTGCATGGAAATTTCCAGTGAAGAAATAAACTCTTTTTTGTCAGGCTGAGCAGAGTCGAAGCCCAACTCAGTGCTAATTTAACTTGCGATGGCTTCGAATCCGCTCAGCCTGACAAACTACAGTATAAAAAAAACCGCAATCACTTGTCGGTTTTTTTGTTTTTATTCAAAAGGAATTAACCTTTCAGCCATGCATTTTTAAGCTTTTCTTTTGAAGCATCAGTAGCTTTAAAAGTTTCAGATTCTTCGTAAGGCAGTTTTACAGTTCCTTTTATAGTTTCTTCTTTACCGCCGCGTTTAATTTTTAAAGTAATTGGATCGTTTTCTTTCCAATTTTCACTTTCTGTAATCAAATCATAAATGTTATCTAAATTATATGATTTGTTGTTTACAGCTAAAATTTTATCTCCGCCTTTCAGGTTTAAGTTCTTGAAAAATTCAAGAGATTCTGATTCAGGACGAACAGCAATTTCTTTAGTCGCTTTGTCGATAGTAATATTTGGAATTTGTCCTTTAATGAAAGCATTTCCAGGTTTTTTCTCTGTTGCTTTTGAAACACCAACTTTAGCTAAATAAAAATCGTAAGGAATTGGCGTTGTACCTGCTACATATTTGTTTAAGAATTCTCCAACTTCAGGATACGTTAATGAAGTGATTTTAGCGAATAATTCATTGTCATTAAATGGTTTGTCAACACCGTATTCGCTAGATAATTTATGCATTAAATCAAGAATTCCTCTTTCTCCATTGCTTTTTTCTCTAATAATAATGTCAATACACATACCAATTAAAGCTCCTTTTTGGTAGACATTTAAATATTGATCTTTGTAAGGCTGTTCTAAAACATTGGCACTCATTTTAGTAAAAGACATTGTATCGTCTAAACTTTTAGACTGCTCAATTTTGTCTGCAATACGACTGTAAAACTCACCTTCGTTAATTAAACCTTGATTGATTTGAAAAAGATTCGCAAAATATTCTGTTACACCTTCATACATCCATAAATGCTCAGACATTTTTGGTGCATTATAGTCAAAATACTGTATTTCTTTTGAGTGAATAGTTAATGGCGTTACGATATGAAAAAACTCATGAGAAACAACATCTTTCATTGATTCTACCAGTTTTTCTTTAGGCATTGATTCTGGCAATACTACCGTAGTAACTGTTGGATGCTCTAATGCTCCAAAACCGTGTGCATCATCTTTTGCTAAGGTTGATAAATATAATAAAACAGTATATTTTTTATTTGCATTTACTTTTCCTAAAAAGTTTTTCTGCGCGGTCATCATTGTTTTCATTTCCGGCGTAATACTTTCGGCAGTAAATTTTCCAGTTGGCGAGTAAACAGCAATTAAAATATCCATTCCATTTACATTAAACTCAGTATAATCCGGTTTAGAATACATAATTGGATTTTCGACTAAAACAGCATAACGCGGAGTTGTAAAAACATCGCTTGTTTTGCTTGGGTCCTGATCTGTCATAGAAGTTGCTCCCCAAAGTGTTTCAGGATGCGTAATAGTAACTTTATAAGGAATCTCTAATTTATCTTGAAAATACCCAACAAATCCATGTGTATTTACTAGAAAATTAACTCCTGCATTGATGTTGGTACCTGCAGGCGAGAAAATATCGTCATTACCAAAACCAGTTCCTTTTTCAGTATCAAAAGTATCATTAACTAAGTAGGTAATTTTTTTTAATGCTTTTGCGTTCGAAATAGACCATGAGTTATCGTCAATTCTTTTAACAGTTAAAGCATTTCCTTTTGCATCAAAAGCTTTAAAGTCTTCTGAGTTTTTTCCGTAATTATCAGTAGAATAAGTTCCTGGAACAGTTTTCGGAATGCTGTAAACAATCTCGTCTGTTTTGATTTGAGGAGGAGTTACCGTTACTAAAACTTTGTCGTCTTTTACATCTACAAGATTGATGTTAACATCTACAACATTGCTTTTTCCTGCTGAAGTACTTCCAGTTTTACAGCTCCAAAGTGTTATAGCAAGAGCTAAAGTGTAAAGTATTTTTTTCATTTGTTTAAGTTTAGATATACGTATTTGACTAAAAAAAGTAAAAATGTTACAATAAATTAAAAATATAAAAAAAACTCCTGACGCTCAGGAGTTTTAATTTAGTCGAATTTGTTTTTTATATAATATTTGCCATCTAAATCTTCATCAAAATCATCAATTTTAACGGGTTTCGGTTTTGGTTTATTGGCAATGGCTTTCTTTTTCCACATCTCAAATTTTTCAAGAGGCATTTTCTTCTTCATGATTTCAAGAACTTCTTTTTCTGCCAACCCAAATTCTTTTTTTATGACTTCAAATGGATTTTTTTCTTCTAAGGCTAATGAAACAAGCTTCTCGGTTTGTTCCCAATTCAATTCTTTGCGGTTACTCTTTTTCATCTCGTGAAAATTAATTCAAAAATAGAGGTTAATGATTAATAGATTGATTTTCATTTTATGTATCAATATTAATAAAAAAATAATTACTTGGTTCGATGAAGTATATTTTTTTTACTGTTTTTTTTCGGAATTAAAAGAGCGCAATTTTTGAAACGGAATTTTTAATAAATTTCTTAATTGATTGTTTTCTTCGGGCAGCATATGCGTGTCAACTCCATAAATTAACTCTTCTTTTGGTAAGGTGGTAAAAGTTCCAAATAGTCGGTCCCAAACAGAGAAAATATTACCATAATTACTGTCAGTATATGGCAGTACATAATGATGATGTACCTTGTGCATATTTGGAGAAACTATAAAATAGCTTAAGAAAACATCTAATTTATGTGGCAGTGAAATGTTGGCATGATTAAATTGTGTTGCAATTACAGATAATGTTTGATATAGAAAAACCATCCACATGGGACTGCCAACTACAAGAACGCCAAGAGTAGTAAATACAAATCGAATTACACTTTCTCCCGGATGATGTCTGTTTGCAGTTGTGGTGTCGATCCAAGTGTCTGTGTGGTGTATAACATGAAAGCGCCACAAAAACTTTATTTTATGTTCAATAAAATGTACTAAGTAAGCACCAATTAAATCTAACAAAAGCAGTCCAATAATGGTATAGAGCCAAATAGGAATTTCAGGCAGCCATTGTAGAATGCCAAAATGATTTTCAGTTGTCCAATTCGCTGTTTTTATTAGAATAAAAGCCAGTACAAAATTGACAACTATAGTGGTAAATGTCAGAAAGAAGTTAATTCCTGCATGCCGCCATTTGTGGTATTTCATTTGAAAAAGCGGAAAAGTATTTTCAATTACCCAAAAAAAAGTAATCCCGCCCACTAAAATTAAACTGCGATGCGATGAGGGAATGGTGCTGAAATAAGAAATAATTTCGTTCATAACAAATTGGTTTAAAAAGATTTGAAATGTTCTTTCTTAAAAAAAAGAGGAAACCAAATAATTGAATATCTGATTTCCTCTTAGAATTTGTTTTTTTAGTTGTACTATTTTTAAGCTTTTTTTATCAAGCTGATTATGAAAAGTAATACCCAAGCTCCTCCTACGGCAACAATAATCTGCCATAAAAGTCCGCCGCCGCCAATGCCGAGTTTGCCAGCAATCCAGCCGCCAACAAAACCGCCAATAATTCCAACGATAATATTACCAAATAAACCAAAGCCTGCACCTTTCCAAATCTGACCCGCAAGCCAGCCGGAAATTGCTCCTATAAGCAAGAAATATAAAAATTCCATAGTTTTAAAGTTTAATAGTTATACAAGTTAAATTATGCAGCGTCATGATTTTGCAATAACGATTTATAAATAAATCCAGCTACAATGGCACCTAAAATTGGAGCTGCCCAAAATAACCAAACTTGAGAAAGAGGCTCGCCGCCAACAAAAATTGCTTGCGATAATGATCTAGCAGGATTTACCGATGTATTTGTAATAGGGATACTAATTAAGTGAATAAGAGTTAAAGCCAGACCAATTGCGATCCCAGCAAATCTTCCGTTTGCAAACTTATCTGTTGCACCTAAAATTACTAACAAGAAGAATAATGTTAGAACGAACTCAGCTATAAAAGCAGATTGCAGTGAATAACCATCAGGTGAGAATGCTCCATATCCGTTTGACGCAAAAGCACCTGCTTGTGTATTGTTAATTGCGTTTCCTGCTTTTCCTGTCCAAATAATAAATAATGTTCCAGCAGCAGCAAGTGCACCGATACATTGCGAAATGATATAAGGTAAAAGGTCTTTTGCGGGGAATCTTCCGCCAGCCCACAATCCAAAGGAAACGGCTGGATTAAAATGTCCTCCAGAAATATGCCCTACAGCATACGCCATTGTTAATACGGTTAAACCAAAAGCTAAAGCAACGCCTGCAAATCCAATTCCTAGATTTGGGATTCCTGCTGCAAAAAGTGCACTTCCGCAACCTCCAAAAACCAGCCAATAAGTTCCAAAAAATTCAGCAAATAATTTTTTCATAATTAAATAATTTTAGATTAATAGATTTGATTAATATTGGGTGTATTGATATGCCCAAAAAATTAAAACAAACTGTAAGGGCAAACGTACAAATAAAATCCATTTTGGTAAACCAAAACTTGCTTTTTTATTTTGATACATATACAAATTGGCAGGAAAAATTGCAATTAATAATGCAATAATTCCCCAAGCTGCAATATGTGTCGAAAAAGAAAGTGTTAGCAGAATGCCTAATACTATTTCGGCGGTTCCGCTTAAAATATTTATTACTTTGGGGTTTTTGAATATAGGAGGTATAATTTTAATATACATTCCAGGATTTCTAAAATGATTTAGTCCTGCAAGTATATAAAGAATCGCCATCAAATATAAATGCCAAGGTAAATTCATGATAGATAGTAGTTTATCACGAATTTATAAAAAAATTAACAATTATAACATTACAAGCTGCTTTTTTTTAATGGTATATTAAAAGCTTATTTGCTGCGTTTAAAATTTACATTCATAATAATGATTGCTAGAATAATTAAAACAATTCCAATCCATTGAGAAAAAATCACTTTTTCATTCAATAAAACATAAGCCATCATTACAGAAACGGGCAGTTCTAATGCCGAAACAATACTGCCTAATCCAATTCCGGTTAACGGAAAACCTAAGTTTAATAACATAGGAGGGATGATAGTACCAAACAAAGCTAGAATGATTCCCCACTTAAAGAAAATATCAAGATTAAAAGAACCAGTCTGTGTAAAAAAAGCAAAGGAGAATATAATTACAGCACCGCCCAAAAGCATATATAAGCTTCGCTGAGCCGATGAAATTTCTGTAGCGACACGATTTGCAGTAAACATTGTTGTAGTAAAGGATGCAGCAGCCAGCACACCCCAAACAATTCCGCGCCAATCTAGTGCAATATCATTGTTGATGATATTAGTGGCTAAAACCGTTCCAACAAGGACAATTAAAACCGCAATAACTTTTTGTTTTGAAGGCAGTTTTTTTTCTAAAATCATTTCAAGTAAAACCCCCATCCAAACGGTTTGCATTAGTAGCACAATACCTATAGAAACTGGAATATATTTTACTGCCAAATAATAAAACAAACTTGTCATTCCTAATGATGTTCCCGCAAGCATTAAACTGAATATATTTTTTGATGAAGCTTTTACAACGGTTCCTTTATTTTTTGCTTTTTGAAAAGCATTTATAAGCAAGATACCAAGTATACCAAGTATAAATTGAGAAGTTGTAACTTCGGCCGTTGTGTATCCTTCAGTATAAGCCATTTTTACGAAAGTAGCTAACATTCCGTAAGTCGTAGCTCCTAAAGCAACTAAAAAAACTCCTTTTAATACATTGTTTTGTAACATCTTTATGATTTGTTTTAAAAAAATTAAGCGGGCAAAGGTAAGGTATTTTGTTTAGGAATTAGTAGAAAATATGCGCAAACGTTATCATTGAACCTGTTTTAGGTTTCTGTTTTAGTATTATTTTAAGGATTCTGCAGAAGAATATTTTTGACAGGAATAAAAAAAGTTCCCAAAGATTTGAACTTTTGGGAACTTTAATTGTTATTTCAAAAAAGGAATTTGAAAGTATTACTTTGTTGGTTGATTTTGATAAGTTTCAATTTCAAAAATTAAAGTTGCATTTGGCGGAATTACGCCTCCAGCTCCTTTTTCACCATAAGCTAAGTTTGAAGGAAGGAAGAAAATTGCTTTTTCTCCATCTGTCATCATGTCTAGAGCTTCGATAAAACCAGGAATCATACCGTCTTTTTTACCAACTGTAAAAGGAAAAGCCTTGTATCCGCCTTGAGCATCTCTGTTTGCGTCGTATTTGCCATAAGCTTTTGCTACACTGCTCATGCTGCTGTCAAAAAGACTTCCATCTTCAAAATAACCTGCATAATGAAAGTAAATTGAAGAACCTTCAGCCCCTTTTATACCAGTTCCTTTTTGTGTAATTACATATTTTAAATTAGAAGCTGTTGTAGTTGCTTTAGCTTTCGTTGCTGCAAAATAAGCAGCCTTATCTTTAATTACTTTTTGACTTTCGGCTTTTTTAGCTTCTTGTTTTTTAGCATCATCTGTAAGGACTTTTACAGCGTCAAATTTTTTAGCAGCAGCACCTTTACGAGTAATGGTAATTTTGGTCATAATATCGTCTTGAACAATCTTATTTACATTATCCATTCCAGACACGACATGTCCAAAAATAGTGTGTTTACCATTAAGCCATGGAGTTTCTTTATGCGTAATAAAAAACTGGCTGCCATTTGTTGCAGGTCCAGAATTAGCCATTGCAAGAACGCCTCCTTTTTCAAACTTTAGTTCTTCAACAAATTCATCTTTAAATGAATATCCAGGACCTCCAGAACCATTTCCGTCAGGATCTCCTCCTTGAATCATAAAATCATTTATAACTCTATGAAATTTTAAACCATCGTAAAATGGTTTTCCTTTAAGTCTCTCCACTTTTACATTAGGATTTTTTCCTTCTGCAAGAGAAATAAAATTAGCAACAGTTACAGGAGTTTTAACATATTCTAATGAAAGAACAATGTCTCCTTTTGTTGTAGAGATTGTAGCAAATATTCCCTCATCAGGGTTTGGTTTTGCAACAGGTTTAGCTGCGGGTTTTGCAGTCGATACAGCTGGCTTAGCAGCAGGTTTTGCGACTGGTTTTTTAGTGGTCTGCGCTTGAATATTTACAACCGCTAAACAAAATAAAAATAAAAGTTTAAACTTCATTGCATTTTAAATTTAAGTCAAGAAATATAATTACAAGTTTTATAATTATGGTTTTTCTAATAATTGAACTTCAAAAATAATATTTGCATTTGGTGGTATAACACCGCCGGCTCCAGTTTCTCCATATGCTAAATGAGCAGGAATAAAAAGTACTGCTTTGTCTCCAAATGAAAGCTGCTCGATACCTTCAATAAAACCAGGAATCATGCCGTCTTTACGACCTGCCTGAAAAGGAATTGGCTGATAACCTTTTGCTTCAGCTCTTGCTGCATCAAATTTCCCAAAAGCTTTGTTTACATCTTCAATACTTGAATCAAATAAAGTTCCATCTTCTAAGAAACCTGCATAGTGAATGTATATTTGAGCGCCAGTAGCTGGTTTTTTACCAGTACCTTTTTCAGTGATAATGAATTCTAAGCCAGAGTGAGTTTTTGTAGCTTTTGGTCTTAAAGAAGCGTAATAATCTACTTTTTCTTTTTGCACTCCCGCAAACTTACTTTTCTCTTTTGAAGCTTCTGCAAAATAATCATGAAGTACTTTTTCTGCATCAAATTTTTTGGCAGCTTCTCCATTTCTAACAATAGTAACAGAAACAATACTGTCGCCTTGTACCACTTTGTTTACTACTTCTTGACCTTTGTCGACAACATGACCAAAAATAGTATGTTTTCCGTCTAACCATGGAGTTTCAGTATGAGTAATAAAAAATTGACTGCTGTTTGTGCCAGGACCATTATTTGCCATTGCTAAAACACCAGCTTTGTCAAATCTCAAATCTGAAATTTCATCTTTAAATCTATAACCTGCATCTCCAGAACCAGTTCCTTCAGGGTCTCCGGTTTGAATCATGAAATTTTCTATAACTCTATGAAATTTTAAACCATCATAAAAATGTTTCTTTTTCAAGTAATCTTTGGTAACAAACTCATTTTTGCCTTCGGCTAAGGTTACAAAGTTAGCTACTGTAACAGGTGCTTTTTTATAATCTAATTCAACAATGATATGTCCTTTGTTCGTTTCAATATCGGCATATAAACCATCAGGCAGACTGCTGTTTTCATTTTTACAAGAGTAAAACGAAGCAGCGGTTAGTAATAATACTAAAATACTTTTTTTCATTTTTAAAATGTTTTTTTATGGGTTTATTGTATCTTTTTTTGGTGTAGCTGCCGGAGCTGCTGTTGTACTTTTTACAGTTTGTTTTGGAGCTGCTGCAGTTTTTGAAACTGCTGGATCAGGAACAAAATTACGAAGCGTAACAGTACAGATTAAAGGCTGATTTGTTCCTATTTTTTTATTATCACCATGATAGCCGTAAGCAATATGTGATGGAAATAAAAAGGTAACAGTTTCATTTTTTTTCATGTACTTGATTCCGTCACGTAATCCCATCATAATATCCTGTTTGTCTACATAATACGTCTGCGGGCCAAGATCAGCTTCTGAATAGATGATTTTACCATTAATGTCTTTTACTTCTAAATTAAAATAGGCAATATCACCTTTTTTTGGTGTAGCGGTATCAGTATTATTTTTTTCATCATAAGAAAACCAATATCCTTTTCTAGTAGCATAATACTTTACTTTTGGATTTGTTTTGATAATCTTTTTGATAACATCTTCTTCATTTGCAACCAGTTTTTTGTTTCTATCAGCTGATTTTTTCATAAAAGTACCCGAAGCTCTTGAAATTGGTTTTCGAGCTTCTTCGTGATGTTTACAGCCTGCCAGTAAAACAGTAAAAAGCAGTGTGTAAATACTAATTTTTAAGTAGTTCATACGGGGTTATATTTTTAGTTTACTTACTAAATCTTCAAACTTTTTAAGCGTTTCTTCCATTGTTGTTTCAGATCTTCCGCCAGCTGCGTTGCTGTGGCCTCCGCCGTTAAAATGGTCGCGTGCAAATTGGTTTACATCAAAACCTCCTTGTGAACGGAATGAAATTTTGATGATTTTTTCGTCTTTATTTTCTATAAAAATAGCTGTAAAAACAATACCTTTTATACTTAATCCGTAATTTACAATTCCTTCAGTATCACCCTTTACATAATTAAACGAATCTAATTCGTCTTGTGTAAGTGATGTATATGATGTTTGATGTTCTTCTAAAACTTTCATGTTTTGAAGTGCACGTCCTAATAATTGTAAACGACTGTACGAACTATTATCAAATAATAAAACTGGAATTTGAGTGTTCTCTACACCTAAATCAATTAATTCTGCAATAATTCGGTGTGTGTTTCCTGTTGTTCCTGGAAAACGGAATGAACCAGAATCCGTCAAAATTCCTGTATAAATGCAAGTTGCAATAGTTTTATCAATATCTTCTTTTTTGTTTAAAAAGGAAATGAAGTTATAAACCATTTCGCAAGTAGATCCGTACGAAGTATCAGAATAAGTATAAGCTGCATAATCATCAGGCTTTTGATGATGATCAATCATAATGAAAGGTGCAGTTAATCGAGCCAAAGTGTGCTCCATTTCTCCTACACGATGCAGGGCATTGAAATCAAGCGTAAAAATTAACTCGGCTTCTTCTAATATTTTGGTACAGTTTTCAGTATCTTTTTCAAAGATTTTAACGGTTTCTGAGCCTGGCAGCCAAGCTAAAAAATCAGGAAAATCATTAGGCGCAATTACAGTTGGCCGATGGTTATTTTTGAGTAAAAAATGATATAAACCTAATGTAGATCCCATAGCATCGCCATCTGGGCCTCTATGCGGAATTATTACGATTTTCTTTGGAGCGGCAAGCAACAATTGTATTGCTTGAATATCTTGTATTTTCATAGTGTGCGAATTTACATTTTTTTAATGTAATGTTGAAATCATTTTATAGATTAACACACTTTTATCAGTTGTTAGTTTTTGATCTTAATTTTTATTGTTAATGATTATTTAAAATATTGATAGGTAATAAATTAAAGCCATTTTTGGTACAGCTTATATTTAGCTCCTTTAACAATCTGCGATTTATAAATACCAATTGAACCTGAAGAAAAGTAAGCAATTGTACAGCCAAGCGCGATAAATATTCCCGGCTGAATGCCAAATAATTCCATTCCCATAATGGTGCAGGCGATAGGCGTATGGGTTGCTCCCGAAAAGACAGACACAAATCCTATTCCTGCTAAAAGAGCGATAGGCATTGGGATAATTAAAGATAAGGCACTGCCTAGAGTGGCTCCTACAAAAAATAATGGAGTTACTTCGCCGCCTTTAAAACCTGCTCCTAAAGTGAATCCTGTGAATAAAATTTTAAGCAAAAAATCATACCACTGACTTGGGTTTGAAAAAGAATCAACAATAACAGGAACACCTAGTCCGGAGAATTTAGTAAAACCAAATCCTGCAATTGCAATGGCTAAAATTGTTCCTCCAATAACAGGACGAAGCGGAGGATATTTGATGTTTTTTGAAAAAAGTGAACTCCAAAGATGGGTGCTTCTTGAAAAAAGTAAAGCTGCAAAACCTGAAAGAAGACCAATTAGTAAAGTATAAAAGATGTTCAAAATACTTAGTTCGGGTATTATAGGAATGCTGTAATGAGTATGTTTAATTTCCCAAAATTCTACCGTAAAATAAGCAGCATACGCTACAAGAAATGATAAGACTATGCTTTTAAAATTGATTTTACTGAAATATAAAACTTCTAACGCAAAAATTGCGCCTGCTAAAGGTGTTCCAAAAACAGAAGCAAAACCTGCACTGATTCCCAAAATTATTAGAATTCTGCGTTCAGAGTTGTCTAATTTGAAAATTCTGGTGAATTGATCGGCGATAGCGCCTCCCATTTGTACTGCAGTTCCTTCGCGGCCGGCTGAACCTCCAAATAAATGTGTAATTAAGGTTCCTAAAAGTACTAAAGGAGCCATTTTAAAAGGAATTATTTTTTTGGTTTTTCATATTCCTCAAGCAATAAATTATTGCCTTTTACCACAGATTCTCCCCAATAATAATAACTTAACCCAACTAATAAACCGCCAAATGGTAAAAGGAAGATAATCCAATCGTGCTTAATTCTAAATTGCGTAACCCATTCTAAAGAAACAAGAAAAAATGCAGAAGCAGATCCCGAAAGTATACCGATTAAGCTACAGATAAAAATCCATTTTAGAATGGAAAGCGGTAATTGTTTTAAGTTTTGGGAAGTCATTAATTGTGTTTGAATTTTCTCTGCCACGAATTTCACGAATTTTCACGAATTAATGTTTTTTTTATTAAAGAAAACAAAAGAAATCTTTTAAAATCCCTTAATCAGTGGCAAAACAAAAAAAATCAGTGGAAATTAGTGAAATTCGCGACAAAAAAACTATTGAACAACAGCTGTAAATTCAATTTCAACTAAATATTCAGGAGCAACTAATTTACTTATTTCATAAAAACCTGTAGTTGGTTTTACATCTTTAAAGAAAGCAGAATGTGCTCTTGCAACTTCTTCAAAAGTAGAAATGTTGGTAGTAAAAATTCGAGTTCTAATAACATCTTTCATTCCAACATTCAAATCTTCTAAAACTTTTTCTACACGTTCAAGAATGTTATAGGTTTGCGCATAAGCGTCGTCTGCTTTAACATTTTCGCCGTCAACAATTGCAACAGTGCCGGAAACTTCAATGATATTGCCAATTCTAACAGCGCGACAATATCCCATTTTGTCTTCCCACGGTGATCCTGTTAAGATATTTTCTCTTTTCATTTTGTGTGTTTTTTTTGAATTGCTTTTTGAGTTTTTAAAAACAAATTCAGGTTAATTAATGTGCTGCAATTTATAAAATATGCTTGGTAAAAAGAGTCGTAATTATTTGAAATCCCATTGATAATTATTGTTTTTTGTGATATTTTAAAAGGATAATTTCTAAACACTAAAGCGTTTTGTGCTCTTCATAAATGCGGAGTTTATTCTGTGTGCTGGTAAGATGCTGCTGTAAAATTTCGATTTTGTTAAGTAAGTGATAAATAGCATCAATTCCTTCAAAATTAATTTTTAGATCGTAATGCATACGAATCATTTTTTCAATTGCAGGCAGTTGTTCAGGCTGTAAATACTCTTCGTTTTCTTCGACAACAATTTCGACTAAGCCATAATTATGCAGTTCTTTTATAAAAGTATTTTCAATTTCGTTATACAAACAAAATTGTTTTATTAAGATTAAGCTTTTATTATTCATGATTTCTTAGTTTAGCTAATTCTGCAAATAATTCTTTTTCTTTTTCAGATAATTTAGTTGGTAACTTTAAAGTATAGGTTATATATAAATCACCAAACTGATTGTCTTTTTTATAAACAGGGAACCCTTTTCCTTTTAGTTTTACTTTGGTTCCGGGTTGAGTTTCAGGAGCTACTTTTATTTTTACTTTTCCGTCAAAAGTATTCACGTAAATTTCTCCGCCTAAAATAGCCGTGTATAAATCCAGATCAACATCGGCATATAAATTATTGCCTTCACGTTTAAAATCGGAGCTGTTATTGATTATAAAAGTAATGTACAAATCACCGTTTGGACCGCCGTTTGCTCCAGGCGCTCCATGATTTGGAATTTTGATAATCTGTCCGTTTTCAACGCCAGCCGGTATTGTAATTCGGATATTTTTACCGTTTACATTTAAGTTTTGTTTGTGAGTGGTATAGGCAGATGCTAAATCAAGCTGTAATTCTGCATTAAAATCCTGTCCACGATATTTTGCTTGAGCTCTTGAACTTCTTCCAGAACCGCCATACATAGAATTAAAGAAATCTGAGAAATCACTTTCTGAAAAATTACCTCCGCCAAAATCGGTATAACTTTGATTTCCGCCTTGCTGCTGTCTCGAATATTGCTGCTGATTTGGGTCATAACCTGCTTTCTCAAATTCATCGGCATGTTTCCAGTCTTTTCCGTACTTGTCGTATTTTTTACGATTTTCGGGGTTACTTAAAACCTCATTTGCTTCATTTATCTCTTTGAATTTTTGTTCCGCTTCTTTATCATTCGGATTTAAATCGGGATGATATTTTCGCGCCAGTTTTCTATATGCCTTTTTGATATCGGCATCAGTAGCAGATTTGGTAATGCCTAATATTTTATAATAATCGATATAATCCATTTTTTAGAATTTTATAATATTAAAAGAATTAGCAGCTTGGGTTTTTATTTTGGAAGAAGTTGTTTTTTGAAATTTTAGAATAACTTTTTTTAAAGTTTTGAAGTTAGTAATAAGTTGTTTACTATCAAAGAAATAATGTTAGTTTTTATTTGTGAAATGTAGGATTAATTTTGGTTGTGAATGTTTTATTGGATATTTGTTAGAGATTTTTGGCAGGTTTTTTGCTTCCAAAAATTAGCCTAATATATTGTTATAATAGTCTTAAAGTTGTCGCACCAAACTTATTTATATTATTTTTGTGATGCTTGACTTACGATTTTATAAAAATTTTAAAGCCGATTCGATAACACCTTTTCAATGAAGCATCTTTTATTTTTCATATTATTTTTTACAGCTGTAACAGCTTCAGCACAGACTGAATTTGGAGGCAAGATGAAGCCAATTCCGGCACCTAAGTTTGGCGCAAAGAAAAAAGAACCAATTCCGCAAGTCAAAAATCCTCAGGCAGAAACTGCAGATGTACCTAGTATAAAAGCTCCAAATATTTTTGAAAATAAAAGTATAACGCCAACATCTCAATTCCAGATCGGACAAGAAAAAAGTAAGTTCACAATGTCTACAGAAACCGATTTTGCTAATCCAGGTGATCAATATGTGGCAAAAATGGAAAAAGATATAAACAAAGCTTTAAAAGATGCTGGTTTAAGAGAAGGTCGAGGAACATTGGTCAAGAAAAATATTTCCTTGGGAGATTTTAGAACCAAGTCAGAGTATTTTATTGTGAAATTCCGTGATTTTGGTGCTATTGACGGCGATTTAGTAAAAGTTTCTTCTAATGATAAAGTAATTAGAGATCAGATATTTTTAGATTCTAATTTTAAAGATGTAAAAATCGATCTGGTAAACGGTTTCAATAAATTAGATTTTGAAGCTCTAAATATTGGTTCCCTAGGAGGAAATACCGCCGAAATTAGAGTATACGACGATAAAGGCCAATTAGTAACCAATGATTATTGGGATAATCTGGCAGCAGGTTTTAAGGCTTCGATTATTGTTACAAAAGAGTAGCGCTGTAAGCGCTAGGCTCAAAGCAGCAAAGGTTCAAAGGGACAAAGTTTTATACTTCGTTTGCCTTTGAACCTTTGCTGCTTTGAGCCTTTGAGCCTTTTAGCCTTTGAACCTTTTCTTAAAATGGATCTGCCGTAACTCTAAACTTCATTTCGGCTTTTATTGTAACATCTTTTGTAAGCGTTTCTTTTAAGGTAACCTTAGTTCTGATTTTATATTTATCTGCCTTGATGTATTGATCTAATTTTTTATCAGTGCAAATTAAATCAATCGTGTTTGTTGTTGCATTTATATTATCCTGATACGCTAATTCTATTTCATCAGAATCTGTTGTTGAAATGTATAGATGAACAGATTTTAGGAAAGTAAAAGTTTTGTCTGAAGGATCTGAAATAGCCAATTTTAATGATCTAAGTTTTACATCTTTTACTAAACTTGCTTTTGTTTTATTGTTTTCAAATTCTGCCGAAGAATTGGTGGTTACCTCTGGAGTAATTATTTCTGATGGAAGATTGATTGGCGATGTGCTATTAATTTTAATAGAAGTTTCATTTGATATATTAAAACTTAGTAAATCGTCAACAGCATCGCAAGAAGTTAGTGATACGGATAATAAAAGGGCAATTGCAATAAATTTTGATTTCATATTTAAAATTAGTTTGGGCTTTTCGGTAGATACGAAATATTTTGGTTTTTGGATTTTTTGTTTTTAGGTTCAAAGATGCAAACGTTCAATGGAACAAAGCAAATATTTTTCACAAAATTATAAACCTCTGAATCTCTGTTACTCTGAACCTTTGAGCCTAAAAATCGGAACGTTGAAAAAAAATATTTATTTTTCAACGTTCCGATTTTTCAATTTCGAATATAAAAAGTATTTTTGCGCATGCAACACAACGTACTTATTTTAGATTTCGGATCGCAATATACTCAGCTTATTGCGCGTAGAGTTCGCGAATTAAATATATTCTGCGAAATTTTCCCATACAATCACTTTCCTAGTGATTTATCAGCTTACAAAGCAGTAATTTTAGGCGGAAGCCCATTTTCTGTTCGTGCAGAAGATGCTCCACATCCTGATTTATCTCAAATTAGAGGTAAACTTCCAATGCTTGCCGTTTGTTACGGAGCACAGTATTTAGCTCATTTCAGCGGTGGAGAAGTAGCAGCTTCAAACACTAGAGAATACGGTAGAGCTAATTTATCTTATATAAAAGAGAATGAAGTTTTCTTTGAAGGCGTTTCAGAAAACAGCCAAGTTTGGATGAGCCACAGTGATAGTATAAAAGCACTTCCAACAAATGCTGTAAAATTAGCAAGCACACATGACGTAGAATTTGCCGCTTATAAAATTGAAGGCGAAACAACATACGGAATTCAATATCATCCAGAAGTTTTCCATTCTACAGATGGATCAAAAATGCTGGAGAACTTTTTAGTAAAAATTGCCGAAGTTCCTCAAAACTTTACACCAAATGCTTTCGTTGAAGAAATGGTGGGAGAATTAAAAGAGAAATTAGGAAACGATAAAGTAGTTTTAGGATTATCAGGCGGAGTAGATTCTACAGTTGCTGCGGTTTTATTAAACCAAGCAATTGGTAAAAATCTTTACTGTATTTTCGTAAACAATGGACTTTTACGTAAAAACGAATTCCAAAGTGTATTAGATCAATACAAAGGAATGGGATTGAATGTAAAAGGTGTTGATGCGGGAGATCGTTTTCTTTCTGAATTAGCAGGAATCAGCGATCCTGAAACGAAACGTAAAACTATTGGACGTGTATTTATCGAAGTTTTTGATGATGAATCTCATTTGATCGAAGATGTAAAATGGTTAGCGCAAGGAACTATTTACCCAGACGTAATCGAATCTGTATCGGTAAAAGGACCATCGGCAACTATTAAATCACACCATAATGTAGGTGGATTGCCAGATTATATGAAATTACAAATTGTAGAACCGCTTAGAATGTTGTTTAAAGACGAAGTTCGTAGAGTTGGAGCTACTTTAGGTATAGATCCTGAATTATTAGGAAGACATCCTTTTCCAGGACCAGGATTATCAATTAGAATTTTAGGAGATATTACTCCAGAGAAAGTACAAATTTTACAAGATGTAGATGCAGTATTTATTGAAGGATTAAAATCTTGGGGATTATATGACAAAGTTTGGCAGGCTGGAGCAATTTTGCTTCCTGTAAACAGTGTTGGTGTAATGGGCGATGAGCGTACTTACGAAAAAGTAGTAGCGCTTAGAGCTGTAGAATCAACAGATGGAATGACTGCTGACTGGGTTCATTTACCTTACGATTTCTTGATGAAAGTGTCAAACGACATTATAAATAAAGTAAAAGGTGTGAACCGTGTGGTTTACGATATCAGCTCAAAACCACCAGCAACAATTGAGTGGGAATAGTATTGTTTTTCAAATTAAGGCGTTACATTTGTAACGCCTTAATTTTTTAAACCTACTATTTATGAGGGAATTTTTAACGATTTCTCTTGTGTTTGTTTTGTCTTTTAACAAAATAACTGCACAAGACTCAATTATTGAACACAAAATTCAAAAGGGAGAAACTGCTTATTTTATAGCCCAAAAGTATAAGGTTTCTGTAGATGAGATTTACAAACTCAACCCCGAATCGCAAAATGGAATTCAGGATAATCAGATTATTAAAATCCCTGTTCATTCTGAAGAAAAAACAAGACCAGACCAGCAAATTACTCATATTGTTGGTGCAAAAGAAACTCTTTTTGGCTTATCAAAACAATACCATGTTTCTGTAGAAGCTATTCAAAATGCAAATCCAATTCTTGTCAACGGACTTCAAATAGGCCAAGAATTAAGTATTCCAAATTCTTCAAATCTTTCAAAAACAGAGAATGTAAGTTCTTCAAAAGCTGCACATTTGGTTGCGGCCAAAGAATCGCTGTTCAGTATTGCCAGACAATACAATGTTTCAGTCTCTGATTTAGAAAATGAAAACAAGGATTTGTTGCAAAACGGATTGCAGATTGGGCAGTCAATTGTAATTCCAAACAAGCGAAAAACTTTAGATGGAAGAGTTCGTGTTATCAATCAGGAAACTGTTTTTCATTTGGTTGAACCAAAAGAAACTAAATATTCAATTGCAAAAAAATATGGAATTTCTATAGATCAATTAGAATCGCAAAATCCTGAAATTGTAAACGGATTAGTTGTTGGAAATAAGTTAGCTGTTAATACAAAAGAAGTTAAGCCAAAAAATGAAAATGAGGAACTGATGCTTGCTTTGGCCGAAAAAGAAGTTGTGGTTGAAAAAACTAAAGCTAAAACGGTAGAAATTACTGATTTAAAAGACAGACTTGTTATTCAAAAAGAGATGAATCAGAAGATTATTAAAATTAATGATTTAAAGGTTAATTTGAATGATATGAATGGTTCAAAAGAAAATTCAGTCGAAAAATTGCGATTGGTTTTGGAGGCTAACAAAAATGTTCAGGATGTTTTAATGGCTAAGTTGGATTCACTGGTAAATACGATGAATAGTGATTTGGTTGAATTAAAGCGAATGGATATTTTGAATGTTGATGAATCAAAACGTTTAGAAAAGCAATCTTATGCGAGTATTTCGCAAACAAGTGAATTATCGTCACAGTTAAAAAAAGAACTAGCTGAAAATCGAAAAGCTTATGCGGGTTTGATGAACAAAGTTGAGAAAATTGCTGTTGAAGAAAATCAGGAGTATAAAAAGAAAATCCGCGAAAGCGAAAAAAATAACAATGTATCATCTATACAGCAAAGACTTTCGGTCGAGGAGGTAAAACGTTACAAGATTGAGCAGGAAAAAGGAGATGCACAAAATCAATTACTGATTGCAAAAATAGATTCGCTTTATACTCAGAAAAAAATAGAAGTAAAACGTCATATTAGTAAAGCAACTTATTATAGCATGGAAGCTAGAAAATTTGATGATAAACTGGCGCTGGTAAAATTGAAAAAGTATCAAGATGAAGCAGTTAAAAAGTCAAATTTTGCAGGTGTTTCAAAAGTAGTTTCATTAGAAGAAATGAAGCGTGAATTGGAAGAAAACCCGCTTAAAAGTGACAAAACAGTAAAAGTTGAAGTTTATGATAATCTTCGAGAAGTTTCAAACGGCTATTACTTAGTTTTAGGTATATTTACAGACGCAATGCTGCGTGATAAGTTTATTATGAAACTCATTGATTCTGGCGATTTTAATGCCAGCTTTTTCTTTAATATAAACAGTCTTTCGTATTATGTTTACTCAGATAAGTTTAAAAATATGGAAGAAGTTTTGTATCAATGCAAGAAAAAAGAAGAAGATGAGTTATATAAGAACATTATTATTGCAAAATTAGAAGTTGATCTTAGATAATAACGGCAAGATTTAACAAGTGGCTTGAATCTTGTATAAAAGAAATTATTATCTTGTTAATTGAATTAGAAATTAAATTGTTTTAAGCCATATTATGAAGTATTTTTCGACCTTATTATTCCTTGTTTTTTTTGTAACCTGTTCTGCTTTTTCTCAGGAGAAGGTAGTAAAATATACTGTTTCGAGTGGAGAAACAATAAATCAGATTGCACAGAAATTTAAGGTTACGCCTTTTGATATTTACGAATTAAATCCAGATGCAAGAAGAGGTTTAGTACCCAATTCAGTTTTATTAATTCCTACAACTGCTGTTAAAAGTGCGGTAAAAACTACAACTGCTGCGGTAAAAACGACCGAAAGTTCAAAAGAAATTATTCATGAAGTACAGCCAAAAGAGACGTTTTACAGCATCGAAAAAAAATATAATATTTCTGATGAAGCATTAAAAGCCGCAAATCCGTTTCTTGAAAAAACAGGCGTGCAAATTGGTCAGAAATTAGTAATTCCTGCAAAAGGATCTGCTTTAAAATCTGCAGTTGCCGCAGATAAAAAAACAAAAGAAAAAGTACAAGTACAAGAAAAGTACGTATACCATGATGTTCTGCCAAAAGAAACTAAATATTCTATTGCAAAACAATATAAAACTACGGTTGAAGATTTAGAAAAAAGAAACCCAGATATCGTTTCAAATCTGCCAGTTGGATATCGATTAACGATTAAAGGAACAGCTCCTAAAACGGAAAGTACTGCTGCAAATGTTACTAAGCATGAAGAAGTTAAAAAGCCTGCCGAAACTGCAAAAAAAGCAGTCAGTTACATGGATTATCAGGTAAAACCAAAAGAGACTTTTTACAGTTTATCAAGAACATTTCATTTATCGCAAGAAGAATTAACGGCACTTAATCCTGCACTTTCAGAAGGTGTAAAGGAAGGTATGGTTTTAAAAGTTCCAACAGGATATTTAGCGCCGACTCCAATTATTGCACAACAACAGCCAGTTGAAAAAGTGCTGGAAAATAAAACATCTGGTGGAGGAATACAAATTGTAGACAAAGTAAAATCTGAAACTGTTTCTGTAAATCCTGAAATAGTAGAGTTAAGTAAAAAAAGAAGTCAGGGTGATCGTAAAAAAGTAGTTTTATTACTGCCGTTTAATTTGGCTAAATTACAAAGCGATACAACTGGAACTGCTTCACGTTTGAAAACGGATAAATTTCTAAATATGACACTTGATTTTTATTCAGGAGCAATGATGGCGATCGATTCAGCGAAAGTTTTAAAACTTCCAATTGATGTTTCGATTTATGATTCGCAGGAAACAAAAACAACGTCAAATATTTCAAGTTTAATTCCAAAACTGCAAGATGCCGATGCTGTTGTGGGACCATTTTATCAAAATAATGCCGAATCTACTGCTAATACATTAAGATTGTATAATGTACCGGTTATTTCGCCTTTATCAAAAGATGCTGCGAACCCAATCGAAAATTTATATCAAACTATACCGTCAAATGAGGTTGTTCGAAATACTATTTTCGAGTACATGCGTGCTAAAAATGGTAATATTGTTGCTGTTGTAGACAAGAAAAAAGAATCAGTTATTAGTTATATTAAACAAAATCAAAAAGGAGTTGTTTTTGCAGCTTTGACTGATGCAGGAGGTTTAGACGCTGCAAATTTAAAAAGCTTATTACTGCCAAACCGAATGAATTATGTTGTGATGGAAACTGGGAATACGGCAATGATAAAAACAACGATTAAAGCGTTATTGGATGCACAAAAAACGTGTCAAGTTCAATTGGTAATTTTAGAACCAAACAGCACACTTGATACAGATGAGATTAGTTTTGACAATTTGGTAAAACTTAAATTAATGTATCCATCAGTTACTCGTGACAGCGATGATCAGGCGGTTTCAATCTTTAAGAAAGAGTATAGATTAAAAAATAAAATCTATCCAAATACATATGCAACAAGAGGTTTTGATGTAACTTTTGATACGATGATGCGTTTGGTTCAAGGAAAAACATATCAAGAAACAGCAGATTTAATGACTACACAACAAGTGGAAAATAAGTTTCAGTTTTATAAAAAAGAAGATGGCGGACATGCTAATAAAGGGGTCTACATTTTATATTATGATTCAGACCTGACTTTAAAAACCGCAAATTAATACTAGTTTTAATTCAGTAAGTAGATGTGAAAGTTTACTAATTATTTAATTTAGGATATAGAATAAAAAATCCGTGCTGCTTTTTTGCAACACGGATTTTTTATTTGTGATTTTTTAAAAGAATCGGGATATAGATTATCGTGACAGATTAAAAATGGTATTTTTGTATCTCAAAAATTAAAATAAATTGATGGTAAAAATAAACCACGAACAGTCATTTTTAATAGAAGATATATTATTTTCTTTTGCTTTGAAAGCAGAAGCTGCCGACGTTTTTGAAAGATGTAATACGGTTATGACCGGAATTGGGAAGGTGAATGCTGCTTACGAATTGTCGAAAGTTTTGCAGCATAAAAAGCCTTCATTAATTGTTAATCTTGGATCCGCCGGAAGTAATTTTTTTAAGAAAGGTGATATTGTCTGCTGTACGAAATTTATACAAAGAGATATGGATGTTCGAGGTTTAGGATATGATCTCTACGAAACTCCATTTTCTGGTCTGCCGACCGTTTTTGAATATGGCTTAAAAATGGATGGTTTACAGGAAGGAATCTGTGGAACTGGAGATAGTTTTGAAATGGGACATTCTGAGGTTTTGTATAATGTTGTAGATATGGAAGCTTATGCATTGGCTCTTATTGCTATGAAAGAAGGTATTCCGTTTTTATGTTTAAAATACATTTCGGATGGCGCGGATGATAATGCAGCAGAAGACTGGCTGGTTCAGGTTCATAAAGCAGCATTGGCTTATGGAAAACTTTTTAAATTAGGATTAGATCAGTAATCTCTAAAATAACTAAAAAACATAAAAAAAAAGAATTAAAATAATTGTAAAACAATACTATGACATCAAAAGTAACTTATTTAGGTGAATTAAGAACAAAATCAATACATGTGCAATCAGGAAGCGAAGTTATCTCTGATGCGCCTGTGGATAATTTCGGAAAAGGAGAGGCGTTTTCTCCAACAGATATTGTTGCAAATGCTTTAGCAAGCTGCATGATGACGATTATGGGAATTAAAGCTCGTGATATGGAAGTAGATCTAATCGATTCGACTGCCGAAGTAACTAAAATTATGAATGCAGAACCACGTCGTATTGGTGCAATCGAAATTGTTTTTGAAATGAACGGTGTATCTGATGAGAAAAACAGAACTATCCTAGAGCGTGCAGCGATGACATGTCCGGTTTTATTTAGTTTAAATCCTGAAATTGAAAAACGAGTTACTTTCAACTGGAAGTAATTTTTTATTCGCATAAAAAAAGCCATTCATTGTTGTGAATGGCTTTTTTGCTTTTGTATATTATTGTCCTTTTTCAGGTCTTAAATCCTCTAAAATTGGAGTAGTTATACTTTTAAGTTCTTTTTGCAGCGTCTCATTTTTTTGCTCAAAAATTACAATATTGTTTTTGCCTTTTTTAAGCCAGCATCCAGGAAGGTATAAAGTTTGCTGCGGTCCAACGCTCCAATAACGGCCAATGTTGATTCCGTTTACAAATACAATTCCTTTGCCCCAATCACGCATATCTAAAAAGGTATCTCCTGTTTTGCTAAGTGTAAAAGTTCCTTGATATAAAGTAGGACGATTAATTTTACCTGAATTTTTATAAGCTGTCAAATCTGGTTCTTGGCTCATAGGCAATTTGTACATTTCCCAATCGCCTGTAATAGTTTGACCATTAATAATAACAGGGCTTATAATTCCTTTGTTGTTTTCATTGATTTGAGAGCCATAATTAATACGTCCCATGTTTTCGACTACAATATCTAGAGTAGCATTGAAAGGAACTTCGATTTCGCAATCGTATTTTTTATAGTATCGGTTTAATTCGGCCACTTTTTTTCCGTTAACGTAAACGATTGCATAATCACGTAATCCTTTTAATTCCAGTTTTCCGCTGATTGGCTGTGTGAATTTTTTACTGTACCAAACGTATCCATCGCCTTGATTTAATTGCTCAAAAGTTTGCGGAGTATCTTCGTATACTGGGCTTATTTTTGCTTTTAAATCAGCTAAATCAACTGTTTTTGTTAATACTATTTTCGGAATTTCGATAATTGGCATTTTTTCTGGAACGGCAGGAGTTTCACTTGTTTTAAGCAATTCTCTTAAAGCATTGTATTTAGGAGTTGCCCATCCTGCTTCACTTATAGGAGCGTCATAATCGTATGACGTCATATCAGGTTGAATATCGTGTTCTTTGTCGTAATTAGCACCAGAAGTGAATCCAAAATTAGTGCCGCCATGAACCATATAATAGTTGAATGAAACCTTATTGTCTAGGTATTTTTTAGTCTGACGAGCGGTTTGCTCTGGTTTTTGCGTTGGGAAAGGCTCTGCCCAATGATCTAACCAGCCTGGATAAAACTCGGCAACCATATAAGGTCCTTGACCATTATTAAATTTATTTACAACTTCTTTTAATTTTGTAATATCACTTTCTCCATTTGCAGTTGGTAATGCGCCTGGTAATGCACCGCCTTCAAATAACCAGCTTCCGTCTGAAGTGAAAAAAGGAACTTCAAAGCCAAGGTCTTTTAATTGCTGAAATACGGCTGCGCTGTATTTTTTATGTTCTTCTAAAGGAACATCTTTTCGCTGTGCAACATACGAACCAAATTCGTTTTCACCCTGAACCATGATAATAGGGCCGCCTTTGGTAATTTGTAAATCTTTAACTTGATTGTATAACTGTGTGAAGTAAGCTTTAGTAGCTGCCAAATATTCTTTGTTGTTACCGCGAATAACCATATTAGGTACATTCTGCAAGAAAAAAGGGTAACCGCCAAATTCCCATTCAGCACATACGTACGGACCTGGGCGAAGAATTACAAATAATCCCTCTTCTTGAGCTGTTTTTATATATTCTGCTAAGTTTTTATTTCCTGTTTTAAAATCCCATACACCAGGAGCAGTTTCATGATAATTCCAAAACACATAAGTAGCAACGGCATTTAATCCCATAGCTTTCATCATTTTTAGACGATGGCGCCAATATTGCTGTGGAATACGCGAATAATGCATTTCACCTGAGTGAATTTGTATTGGTTTTCCATTCAATAAAAAATCTCCTCCGCTTATAGCGAAAGTTTGTTTTTGCTGTGCCGATGCAGAGAGCAGTGTAAAAAAGGCAAATAGGAGGGTGTAGTAAACTTTTTTCATTTTTCAAAGTAATTAAAAATCTTTTTAATAAACAAAAGAGCGCTATAAAATTGCGCCCTCTTGCTTCTACTAACTAACCAATAAATTTATTCCGCGAATTCTAATTTTTTTAATTTATTCCATCCCCCGCGTGTGAAATCAGGAATTTCAACTGGTGCAGAACCGTTATCAAGAGAAATTTCTGTCAAAGGTCCTAAACAAGACCACTCCGCTAAATCGTATACATCCATATCTAATGGAAGTCCTTTTTGAAGGCAGTAAATTAAACGGTAATCCATAACGAAATCCATTCCACCGTGACCACCTACTTTTTTAGCTTTTTCTTCGATATTTTTTACAATTGGGTGTTTGTATTTTTCCATTAATGCTTTTTTCACATCTTCTGGTACAAATGAGTGAGCGTTTAATTTTTCATGATTTGGTTTTACGTCATCACTTAATGATTTACCATCTAAAGCATATCCTTCTAATGGATATTTGTTTGCAAAACCTTTTGTACCGCTTAACTGATACATTCTGCTGTATGGACGAGGAGAAGTAACATCGTGTTGAATTTGGATTGTTTTTCCGTTTTCAGTACGAATCATAGTCATAGTGTGATCACCGTTTCTAAAATCTTTAATTTCTTTTCCAGATTTTTCTTTGATATAAGCAGGATTTCCAACTGCTTTAGTATCCATAGAAACTAAGAAATTCATTTTGTCTCCACGGTGAATGTTTAATGCTTGACAAGCTGGTCCCATACCATGTGTAGCATAGATATCTCCACGGTGTTTAATGTTGTAATCCATTCTCCAGTTGTTCCAATATTCTCCCCAAAATGGTTGTAATCCGTGAATGTAAGATCCTTCTGCATGAAGAATTTCTCCAAATAAACCTTGTTGTGCCATGTTTAAAGTGGTAAGCTCGAAGAAGTCATACACACAGTTTTCTAGCTGCATACAGTGCTTACGTGTTTTTTCTGAAGTATCGATAAGATCCCAGATTTCTTTCATTGTCATTGCACCTGGAACTTCGATAGCAACGTGTTTTCCGTCTTTCATTGCTTGAACACCAATTTGTGCGTGGTGTTTCCAATCTGTAGCGATGTAAACTAAGTCAACGTTTGGTAATGCTGTTACTTTTCTCCATGCATTCTCATCTCCAAAAAATTCTTGTGCTTTAGGAAAACCAGCTTTAGTTAAAATTTCGTTAGACGATTGTGTGTTTTTTTCAAGCATATCGCAAAGTGCTACAATTTCGACACCTGGTATATGTGTCATACGTTCTACAGCTCCAGGACCACGCATTCCTAAACCAATAAAGGCTACACGAACAGTTGGAATTGGAGTAGTTGCTAATTGCAGTACATCTTGTTGTCCTTTTGCACGAGCCGGCGTTTTGGTTTTGATCATTTGTGCCGACGCAATTGTGCATCCAAACAAAAGACAGGCAGCTAACATGAATTTTAAAATACTAGTTTTCATAATTTGAATTAATTTGATTTGAAAATGATTGATAATCTAAATGCTGATTATCGGGAATTATTGTTTTTGTATTTGTGTTTTTTAAGTCCGATTAGGGTAAAGCTTCAAAATTTATTTCTGGCTTTTTATTTGCTAAAGGTCTTGAAAAAATTGTTTTTGGCGTTGTGTAATTATTAAAAAAGCCCCCATTTTTTAAATAAAAAGAATTAGCATCAAGTCCGCCTGCAAAATCCATTCGATATTCTTTAGCACCTGTATTATCGGTTGTAAAGCGCGCCGAATTAATTTCTAACCAAACTCCTTTTTCGTCGCAAATCCATTGATTGTTGAATAAGACTTTACGAGAAAAATCGCCTTGTTCTGGGATAAAATTCTCTAGAAATGAATGAAATCTTTTTAAATAGGTGTTGGTTTGCGGACGGTTAAAGCTCGCAATTAAAAGCCATTTTCCTTGTTCTGGTGCGTAAAAGTAGGCTGTATAAGTTGTTGTGTTGTTGTTTAGTGGAAATCCTTGTAGTAAAAATTTATAAGTAGTTCCTGCTTTCCAGTTGTATTTTAGGTAACTCTGTCCTCCAGAACCTTCGTTTCCGAATTCGCCGGTATGTACATTTTCACCTTTTTTAAGCATCTTTATTTTATGTGATTCAGGAATACTGGCTGGATCATCTGTGGTAAACGGACTCCAAACAGAGAATAAAACTCTTCTTTCAGAAGCCGAATTTACTTGAATTCCAAAATATCCTTCTCCAAAACCATTTGCCATAAAATAAGAACCAATTTTGTCCTCATTTTCAGGAACAGTAAGTTCGTTGTAATACCATTTTGCATTCGTGTTTTCTGGAACTTGATAGTTTAAGTGCACAGATGGCCCACGACGGCCCCAATGGTAGAAGTTTCCTTCGTTGTTAGGAACAAAAGCTATTTTTGCATCATAATCATCACTTGAAATCGTTAGACGACTAATTGATGGAAAACGATCACCTGTTTTGCTGATTCCTTTTATTTTGACTGCAACATATCCTTCTTGGTTTATTTTCCAAGTTCCCGCTGTAACTGCTTTTTTTGAAGTCGTAAATTTTACTCTTTTAGCTTCATTATTGATGGAAAACTCAAGTTCTGATTTTCCAAAAACCTGCACTGATTCTTCAATTGTAATTTGAAAAGTTCCTGCTTTTGATACTCTAAAATAAGCGGTGAAATATTCATCAGAATTGATCCAGTTTTCAATACCGTTATCTGTAATTGTATTGCTTTCGTCTACATGTTTAGAACTATAAGCATTACCGGCAAGTGGCAGCGAAATTTTGGTTTTTGGATTTTCTAAACTTGTTTTTTCGCCAAAAATGTCGTTGCTGGCTGTACAGGAAAAAGCGGCTAAAGCAAGGATTAAGCAGAATATGTTTTTCATAGATATAGGTAATTTAGGTTTTCTTTTTTTGAAGTTCCTCTCTAATGAACCAAATTAGAGAGGCTTCAAAAACAAAAACAATTCTAAACAATTATGGGTTTTGAGTAAGTGTTCCTGGGTAAGCATTTATTTCTGACTGCGGAATGTATTGTACTACTCTTGGGCTAGAAGCCGGCCAGTCGACCATTGGTAAATGAGGTCCTGGATAATGACGTGTCATAGTTTGTCCGTTTCTATAAACATCATAACCACGGTGTGCTTCAAAAGCTAATTCTAATTGACGCTCTTCATCGACGCGCTGTACAGCGTTTGTATTATCTAATGAGCTGTAACCACCACCAACGATTGATCTAGAACGGATAATGTTTAAGTTTGTCAATGCACTGTTGTAATCTCCTTTTTTAACATAAGCTTCTGCCATATTCAAATACAATTCATCTAATTTTGAAATAGAAGGAGAGTATAGGTGAGAATCATTATTTTGCAAAGAACATTTTGTAACATAGTACATAGGATAAACTCTGTTTAACAACATCATATAATCCTTTTCTCCTGTATACGTTTTTCCTTCGTACACAATTGAATATTGATTTTCGGCTGCATTTACTACGGTTAAGTTGTAATTTGTACTTCCGATTGTGATATAATATGAACCATTAGAATTTGTTTTAAGAGGCTGCTGCATATAGTTGTAACCAGTTTGAGTGCCGCTTGTATTTTTAATGTCGTAGATAAAACGGAATGCTTGAGTTTTATTTCCAGCATCGTCTGTATCGTATTGCGGGTCAATAAAAGCCCAACGAGCATCTTTCTTTAAACCTGATTTTCTTAATAAATCCAAGTATTTTGCACTAGCGTACATTTCTCCCCATCCTTGACCTTGAATGTTTGCATACATACCGCCAATTCCGTAATAGTGATCGTAACCTGAAAACTCTGATGCTACACGTTTAACAGCAAAAATAGTTTCGGTTTGTTCATCAGAATCTGGTGCATAAGTATTGGATTTCATGAAACTTTCACGGCTCAATAATTTATACTTTCCACTAGCAATTACTTTGTTAGCATATTCTATAGATTGCGTTGCATAATCTTGATTTGGATTTTCATAAGTACCACTCATATATAAGTATACTCTTGAAAGCATTGCCTGAGCGGCTTCTTTTGTTGCATAAGCTGCAGATTTGTCAACAGTCATTAAAGATTCTGCTTTTTTTAGATCGCTGATTGCTTGAGCATAAGTATCTTTTACAGTTGATCTATCTGGTAATACAAGATTAATTAAATCTGCTGGCAACCCATTTACAATTGGCACACCTAAATTAGTTTCAGGCGATTGAGAATAAGGTCTTCCATAAGTACGGCATAAGTAAAAATAAATCATACCTCTTAAGTAATAAGCTTCACCTAGTTGTTGATTTACAGTTGCACTTTCACCTTCTGTAATCATTTTAATCAAATCACTTGATTGCGAAATAATCTTATAACTATTGTTCCAAAAAACAGATAAACGATCATTATCTGGAATGTGTTGATACGAAATAAAAGAGTAGAAAGAATCTGTAGATGTTCCTCTAATCATGATGTTGTCGCCAGGATATTCTCCAACACGATGCATAACATCAGACCATCCTTTTAATTGTGCGTAACAACCGTTTAATAATACGGCTACTGCTGCTACTTTATCTTCTTCAATTTTGTCTTTTGTGTATGCATTAAAGGGTTCTCTGTCTAACTCACATGAGGACAGAAAACTAATTGCCATACATAATATAAATATTTTTTTCATGATTTTGTTTTATAGAGTTACGTTAAGTCCTAGTACAATTTTGCGTGTTGAAGGATATACTTGTGTTGCTACACCTGTAATAGAATATTGCTTTGTTGCATCATTGTATGTAGGAGGCAGTTCAGGATCTACTCCAGAATAATGGCTGATGGTAAATAAATTCTCTCCAGCGATGTACAATCTTAAATTTGAAATATTAAGGCTTTCTATTGGCATGTTGTATCCAAAAGTGACGCTTCTCATTTTTAAGTATGTACCCGTTTCTAAGAAACGTGATGATGCTTTGTTTGATTGGCTGTTGTTATCATAAAGAGCCTGCGGATGTGTTGCAATATCTCCTGGTTTTTCCCAACGGCTCCATCCACTGTGAAGATTCATTTGGTTTCTGTCATTATAAGCACCATCTGAGTCAAACTCTGCTCTCGCATAATTGTAGATTTGACCTCCAACAGAATAACTGAAAATAGCTGCAAAATCAAATTTCTTATAGCTTAAACTTGTAGAGAATCCTCCAAAAAAGTCAGGAGTGTAAGTTCCCATTACTTTTCTGTATTTAGAAGCTTCACCATAGTTGCTCGTTTTTACACGTTCGCCAGCGGCATCAGTAGTGTACCATTGTGGTTTTCCGTTTTCAGGATTAACACCTGCCCACTCCGTTACATACCAGCTGTCAACATCATTTCCTGGTTTTAATAATTTGTTTGCAGAACCTGCAACACCACTTCCGTCACCTACAATGATTTCCTGTTTGTCTCCGTAAAGTTTTGTTACCTTGTTTTTATTAGTACCAATGTTGGCATCTACAGACCAGTTAAAGTTTTCATTTTTAATAATGTCTACGTTAAGAGAAGCTTCAAAACCTCTGTTGTTTACTGCACCTACGTTTCTCCAAATACTGGTAACTCCAATTACCCCTGGAAGCGGTACTTGGTACAACAAATCAGAAGTGTTTTTGTTGTAATAATCAAAAGTAAGATTTACTCGCTTAAAGAAGCTTACATCAAGACCAACACCGCCGGTAAATGTTTTTTCCCAGCTTAAATCAGGATTTGCTAATTGCGAGATTAAGGCTCCAGGACTTTCATTATAACTGTTTTTAGAGAAAGAATATAATGGTAAGTGAGGATATAAACTATTAGGACGATTACCTACTGAACCATAACTAGCTCTAAGTTTTAAATTATTGATGTAATCTGCATTAAAGAAAGCTTCATTATGAATGTTCCATCCTGCACTAATAGAGTAGAAGTTACCATATTGTGCATTTTTTCCAAAGTTTGACGCACCATCACGACGGAAAGATACTTGTGCTAAATAACGATTGTCATAAGAGTAATTTACATTTGATAACAATGATTGTACTGCCCATTGTGATCTTCCGCCCGCTACTTTTTCAGGAACCGCAGCAGCATCTGGAGCTACAATTCCAGGAGGAATTCCTGTTGCAATTGCTTGGCTGAATTTTCGGTTGTATTCATTCCACTCATAACCTGCAACAGCATTGATAGAATGGTTACCAAATGATTTATTAAATTTTAATAATTGATTGGTGTAGATTCTATTATAAGTATCAAAATTATCTTCGATTCTTCCTTTTACAGCTTCACCATTAGATGATCTTGGATCTGTGTAATAAGATGAGTTTGAATTTCCAAAAATGAAATTATTTACAGAGGCGAAAGTCAGCCAGTTTGTAAATTTAATATCAAAATCAAGATTGGTTCTTACTGTATACAATTCAGATTCTCCATAATTCCATTGTAAATCGTACAAGTAGTTTGAACCTGTAGTGTTAACCCAAGTCGGGTTTGGAGCGTTTCCTACCAAAGTACCGTCTGGTAAATACGGGCTGTCCCATGGCATATTTCCATATAATGCACCAACAGAATGCTGCTGATCGTAAGTAGTTTCTCTAGTTAAGTTTACTTGCGGACGAAGTGTGAACCAACTGCTTGGTTTGTACTCAAACTTCATAAGGCCATTGTATTTCTTGTAATCATAGCCTTTAACAGCACCAGTTTCATTATAAAGACCTAGAGAAACATAGCTTTTGAAGTTTTCTCCTCCGCCGCTGAATGACAAGTTGTAGTCTTCTGCAATACCAGTACGGGTTGCATTATCCCACCAGTCATAGTTTTTGTTTCTTAGCTCAGGATTCCACCACCAAACGTTTTGAAAAGTTTCTTTGTTGGCAAACGAATCGTATAAGTCATACAATTCAGCACCATTCATGATTTTGAAATTTCCGTTGTTTAAGGTTGTCATGGCTGTTTTTGCAGAAAAATTGATTACAGGTTTACCTGCTTTTCCACTTTTTGTAGTTACTACAATTACACCATTTGCACCTTGTGATCCGTATACAGCAGTAGAAGCGGCATCTTTAAGAACCGTCAAGGTTTCAATATCAGCTGGATTCATATTGGCAGAGCTATTCCCCACGATAACACCATCAATCACCCATAAAGGATCTGTACTTCCATTGACGGTTGTTTTACCTCTAATAACTATCTTGGCTGGCGCTCCAGGCTGTCCGCCTCCAGTGTTTACATAAACACCAGTTGCTTTACCAGCAAGCATGTTTTCAACATTTGGTGTCGTAACGTCGACAATTTTTTTATTGTTTAAAGTTTGCAAAGAACCTGTCAAACTTTCTTTTTTTACTTTGCTGTATCCTACAACAACAACTTCATCCATTTGCTGTCCGGCTTCTTTCATAACAATTTTCAGAATACCGTTTCCAGCTGGAACTTCCTGATCTTGCATTCCCATAAAGGTAAAGACCAAAATAGCGCTGTCATTAGGAACTTCGATGGCAAAACTTCCATCCATATCGGTTTGCACTCCTTTTGTAGTGCCTTTTATATTAACATTTACTCCGGGAACAGGAATTCCTTTTTCATCTACAACTTTACCTTTTACAATTTTTTGAAATGCCAGGAAACTGGTTTCATTTGTCGAAATTTCTTTTGCAGGTGTCGCAGTTGTAATTTGAAAGCTTAAGGACAACAGAGATAATAATGTTGTTTTTAAAGTTTTTTCAAGTACAGTATGCAACCTGAAATTTTCAGGTTTTTTTGAGAATACCTTCTTCATACTCTTGATTTGGTTTTGGTTACTAAATGTGTTTTTTGTCTGGTCGTTTTTATTTTAATTTTTTAAGTTTTTTAGTCTTTATTTTTTTTGGTTTTTACTAACTAAAAAGAGGCTTAAATAGATCAAAAAAAGGCGAAAAAAATCGCTTAAAAACTTTATTATTTGACGAAACTATCGATTATATTTTTATTAACCAAGAAAAAACACAAAAAAATGTGCTCGAACACACGATATTTGTGTTCTCGAGCACATAAAATTGTGCAAACTGTTTTTTTTGACTTAAATAGATACGATATTTTTAAGAAAATTGCTTTCAAGGTGAGTTCTTCATTTTAGTCAGATTTTCAGTCTGAATATTTAATATTTAAAAAATGAAAAATAGTTGTTTGTATTTATGAGAATATCGCAATTATGGATCAAAAAGTCTGGTAATAAATTAAATTTTTTAATAGTTTGAATTATGCGGTTTTTTGCATAATTAGGGTTTCTGATACAGGTAAAAAAGAATCTGAAACTGAGGTTAATTCAAAAATAAAAGTTTGAATGTCAACAGCTTTTTAGAAAGATAAAATAGAGCATATTTTCTAAATTTTAGAGTTTAAAAAATGACCTGATTTCTTTTCTATTTGGAGTTGAAACTTTACTAAAATAAGGCATGATTTTTTGAAAGTTTTCAGCCTGTTTTTTTTAATCTGATAATTTGAAATTGAATAGTATATTTTAGATCGATTGATACTAAAATAGATCGCTATGTGAAGTAATTAAAAAAGAATAAGGAACAAGAAAGATTGATTGAAAATTATGCGCGGTAAAAATCAGCATTTTCAGAATTAATTATATCAATTGGCAATAATGTTACTGCAGGAGTTTCTTTACGGAACAGAAAATGCTCTATAAGGTATATAATGCCTAAATAAACTTGCCTTTTTTGATTTTGATGAATTAGGAAATCAATTACTCCCTGATTCAAATTGGTTACGTTTTCATCAACTAAATCATAGCCTATCATGCGTATTCTTTTATCCTTAATTTTACTGATAATCTTAGAAACTTGATACGCTTTAGAAGTAGTTATAAAAACGCCTGATAAGTCAGGATTTTCGTCGATGAAGTTTTTTAGAGTAACTTCTAGATTTGGGTTTTTTAGTTTTAATGTAGTAATCTTATATTCTAAATTATTTTTCTGACTGAAAAAGGATTTGAATCCTCTTTCTTTTTCCTGCATGTGAATAGCATTTTTGTAGGTTTCGTCAATATGTATAATCGCAATGTGTCCTTTATCAAGAATTGTGTTTAATAGTTTTGCAGCTACACGACCGCTTCGATACAAATCTTGTCCAACAAAATTCTTCACAGCAGCCGATTCGACCTGATTATTAAATGTATTTACAATAATATTTAAGGATTCGTATTTTTTTATTGCATCAAGTGTTTCTTTATGAAAAAGTGGAGCCAATAAAACGGCATCAGGTGATTTCTCGATAATAGTTTCATTGATACTCAAAAATGATTTTGTTTTTTCAGGATTAAAATAAAAAGTCTCAATAAGTAAATTGTAGGCTTTAAATTCCTGTGCAGCTTCTTTAATTCCTTTTAAACAAGGAAGCCAATATGGATCTATTTTAGGATCGGGAAGAAGAATGCAAATATGATAAACTTTATTGTTTTTTAAATTTCGGGCAATAAGATTGGGCTCGTAATTAATTACGTTTAATACTTCATTTACTTTTTCAAGAGCAAGCGGCGAAACTTTTCCGCGCTTGTGCAATACTCTGTCAACAGTTCCTTTTGAAACTCCTGCCATCTTAGCGATATCCTTAATAGTATGTTTTCTATCCATAAAATTGTTGTATAAAAACGATACGTTTATTCGTCTATTAATTAATTTAATAAGTGCATTAAATTATAGCTAACCGAATGGTTTGTTTTATTTTAAATGTGGTTATGAAATTTTAAATTGATTTTGCGATTTCAACACTCAATTCGGTATTCTTTAAGTTTAACTCTTCACGTTTCATCCCTTTTAGAAGAATATTTTTTCCTAAAACCTCTTTTCCTATTTTGTTACCGCTGATTTCTACATTTTTGCAGGCCTCAATTCTAAAATTGTACTTTTCTGGATACCAAGGTGTAAATGCAAAACTGCGTTTAATAGTATTGTTTTTAAAGCTTAATCCATCTACAGATACGGCGTATAGAATAGGGTAGTCTGACGGATTAAAACTATTGCTTTCTATTTTTATGTTTTTATGAAAAGGCTGTGCTGCATTTGGCTGCGGAATTTCAGGATAAATACTGATAATGGCTTCACAGAATTGATAATAAGATGAATTACAAGGATATCTAAATTCATTGTTTTTAATGGTAATGTCTTTTACGGCACCACTTTCGTACCAATAATTAGCGTCGCCTGCGATAAGAATTGCTGAACCGCTGGTTTCAAAAATATTATTTTCGATAATTACTTTTCCTGGAGTTGAGATTAGATAACCTCGAGCTCGATTACTGCCAACAAAACAGTTCGTGATAGTAGTATTAGGCGTCCAGCTTAGGTTTTCCAAAACAAAACCAGTATCAAGATCATTTGGGATTTTTTCTTTAAATCTAATAATGAAATGATCCACATCTAATGATTCAAAACTTGAAACAGTGCCATAGGCTAAAGTTCCCATTTCTTTCTTTTGGATAAAACCAACTTTATCATTTGGAACAGCCCACAGTAATCCGTGCGACATATCTTGACCAAATTTACATTTTACAGCATAGTCATCAATTTTTTGTATTACCGGAACATAAGTTCCGTGAATATTAATAGGATCGTCCATTAAACCCTGTGCATCGCAATTATCAATTACAATTTCTCCTTTGCATCCCATAAAATGTAATCCATCATCGTGACCGCTTAAATAGCGGTTTTTATGCGGGTTCGGAATCATGTTTACGTTTCGCATTTCGATATTTTCGCAATATTGAGACAAAATACCTAAACCAGAAGTATGATAAACATTGATATTCTCTAATTTGGTGTTTTTGCTGTGAAATAAAAACATTCCGGCATGATCCCTAGTACCGTGTCTTAGTATAAGAAAATTTCCAACTGCAGGCGTTTTTGTAAATTTTCCCTGCATGAGTACCAATCCGGGTTTAATCTCGCTGTATTTTACATTTTTTAAATCCCCTTTCACGCAACCATTATCGCCTGTATTTGCAGGAATTATGTGGTTTTTATCAAATTCAATTAACCAAGAACCTCCAGACAATGCCCAATTTTCATTGGCATTTTCGCCCACAAACGTTAATCCTTTTTCATGAATTTTGTATGGAGATTGCATAATATCAATCTTCATAACGATATGATTCTCATCGGCTTCTATAATTTCAGCCTCGGAAGTTAAAGGAACATCCCAATCGATATTTACATTTTTAATCGTAATATTTTCAGCATTGTCTAAAGTAAAGGGTTGTATATGCTCATGATAAACAAAATCTGACTGCTGTGCATTGATGGTTATGTTTTTTTTGTCTTTTATAAGAATTGCAAGTTTTCTAACAGCTGCATCGTAAGTATTACTTTCGTAGTAAGTTCTATAATAATTGGCATCTGGGTAAAAATCATATCGGCCTTTTGGGAAAATAATTTCTACGGGCTCGCTGCCTAATCCTTCAATAAGTTTGTTGACTTTTGAGGTTAGATTTTCTTTAGTGCCAGCTGTAATACCATGGTCTTTTACATTTATTTTTTTGACTTTATTTTGGGCGGTACAAATGGTTATTATAGAGAATAAGGCGTAAGTTAGAAAAAGTTTATGCATGTTTTATTTTACTTTATTTCAAAATCCGTGTCATTAAATGTTTTAACGATATCTTCAGTTTTTTTAAATTTAATAACAGATTTACAGGTGCTATTTTGGGTTATTAAACTTTTTGATAATTGGTGTTAGGTGATTTTTTGTATCATCATCTAAAGTGCTTAAAGCTTGATCAGACTCTTGAGTTGAGAATTTAGATAATCCATAAATTCCAGCAGCAATTACATTATACGATTGATTTTTTGTGCTCTCAATCATCAGTGCTTTATAAGAAGAGTCTCCTGTTGAAGCCAATTTTACAATTGCAGCAGCTCTGGCATTTGTTTTTATATCATTTTTAGCAATGTCAAGCAATGTTTTAATGGCTGCATCTTTTATTTCACGATCTCCTAAATCAATTCCTTTGATGCTTAATGTTCGCAAATCATCCTGTTGATCTTTTAAACCTGCTAATAATACAAGCTGCGAATCATGACTTTTGTCTTTTGATGCAAATTTTATAGCTTCAATTCGGTTGTAGTAAGAAGGCGCATTTTTGTATTGATATAAATAATCAGAAGCATTTTTTTTATCTACATTAACTTCGCCAACTAAGATTTTATCTGCATCTAGATCTATAAATTCAGGTTTTGAAGGAAAGTCAAAACTGAAACTTTGTTCTTTTTTATTAATTAAAATATCCTTTCTTATTTTAGTTCCGTTTACATAAAAATCAACTTTTAGAGGCAATGTAAAGGTTTGTACAGCACTATCCTGAGATTGAGTGATAGTAATAATAATTTTTCCGTTAACGTATTTGTAATTTACATCCAGAATCGGACTTCCAGCATTATAATACCATTGATCAAAATAAGGCAGCCAGTCTTTTCCAGTAACTTCTTCCATCGACAAACGCAGTTGATGCGGTTCGCCAGATTTATAAGCATTCGTTGTTAAATAATGATTTAATCCTTTAAAAAATGCTTCATCACCCATTTGATTTTTCATGGCATACAAAATGATTGAACCTTTAGAATAGCTGATATTATCAAACATATCGTCGGCGTTTTTGTAATGAAAACGTGCTAAAATAGGACTGTTACCATTTTTTTGAGAACGAAAATAATTTTGAAGTTTCTCATAACGGGATCTGTCTTCCGCATCTTGTCCAGCGTCGTGACCGTGCCAAAGTACTTCTCCAAAAGTGGCGAAAGATTCGTTCATTGTTAAGTTTGACCATGATTCAGCTGTTACATAATCTCCAAACCATTGATGAAAAAGTTCGTGAGCAATTGTACTTTCTTGATTATCATCTAATAATTCTCGTTCTGTTTTTTGTACATATTCGCCATGAACTGTTGCTGAAGTATTTTCCATTGCACCTCCAAAATAATCTTTCACAACAATTTGCGCATATTTTGCCCAAGGATATTCTACGCCAAGCATTTTACTGTAAAAATTCATCATATCTGGCGTTTTATAAAAAATCTGTTTGGCATAAGGCGCATATTTTGGCTCTAAATAATAGCTGACTTCTTTACCATTATAAGAATCTTTATAGATTTTAAAATCACCAACAGCCATCATAAACAAATAAGGTGCATTTGGCTGTTCCATCTTCCAAACATCCGTTCTTGTACCGTCTTTATTTACTTTTTGAGAAGTTAATTTACCGTTTGACAAAGTGGTATATTTTGATGGAACTGTCATAGCAATTTCAGAAGTTGTTTTCTGATTTGGTTTGTCAATTGTCGGAAACCAGCAAGACGAAGCTTCAGTCTCGCCTTGAGTCCATATTTGCGTTGGTTTGTCTCCCTTTCCGTCAGGATTAATAAAATACAATCCGTTTGAGTTGGTAATCGATTCGCCGGCTTTGCTTTTCAGTTCTGCTGGTTTTGCCGTATAATCAATAAAAAGGGTATATTTTTCAGAACCTTTATACTTTCTGTCCAGTTTAATAAAAAGCTGTTCGTTGTCGTAAGTGTACTTTAAAGGTGTTTTTTTCTTTCCTTCTATGATCGAAATTTCTTTAAAATCCATCCCTTTTGCATCCAAAGTAAGCGAATCTGTTGCATAGAAATGCGGTTTTAAAGTAAGCCATTCTTTTCCGTACAAATGTCTTTTTCCATAATCAAAAGACACTTCCAGTTTTGTGTGTACCAGATCGTGAACTTTTAGTGGAGTTGCTCTGTAAATAGCTAATTGCTCTTTATCTTTTTCGGCATTTTGAGCCTCTATGTTTTGGCATGCTAATAAAGCAATGCTAAAAAGGGTGCATTTTAAAAATAGCTTGTTCATTTTGTGTAAGTTATATGTTTTTAAAGCTTTTCTATAATTCTAACTTCTCCGTCCTTTTCATCGGCTGTTAAAATATCCGATTGCTTTTGAGTATACATTTGTAAACTCCATTGAACAATTTTGTTCTCAGGATATAATTTAGCTTGATTTTGAATCCATTCTTCCGCTTTTTTTGCTGATGATGTTTTTTCGACAGCCCAAGCTGAAATAAGTTGATTTGCAGGTAAGAAATTCATAACAGTATTATCAATCTTCGGATTAAAAGAAACGATTTTTTGTAACGATTCTTTAGCTTTTTCTATACTGCCCAAACTTGTATAACATTGATAATCCATCCAATTTTCTAATCTTTCATCGATATTTTCGTCGTATGGTTTTCCAACACCTAAATTTTCTGGAAACAGTTTGGCATCAGCAATTAGCTGTAGTGCTTTTTTGTATTGTTTGTTTTTCATTTCGGCTAAAGCCTGCATCAATTTAGCTTCGTGATACAATTGTCTTCCTGCGGTTGCGCCTTCAAACGGAAGGATTTCTAACTTGGTTAAAAAGGCATCTGCTTCGCTGTATTTTTTATTGAGAAGTAAAGTTTTAGCATACAACATTCCCATTAAATAATTCTCTTTATGCTTTTTATAAAATGGTTCTGTTATGGCAAGTGCTCTGTCATATTGTTTCAGACTGATGTAATGCTCTGCTAGTAGCTTATTATATCTCCATCCTTGATTATCTAGTTTTAAAGCTTGTTGTAAACTTGCTGTCACGATTTCAGGATTGTCTTTCATTAAAGATGCTTTTGCCGCATAAAAAGCGGGATCAGCAGGTTTAGAACCGCATTGATTGAACAACTCTTTTGCTTTTGAAAGATTATCGCGATTCCATTCAATTAAAGCCAAATGATATTTTAACTGCCATTGGTCATTTTTCTTAATAAGATCTTCGAGTATAACAGCGGTTTCATGACGAAATGGAAAACTAAGTCCGGGTTGAATTTTACTTAAATCAACGGCTTTGTTTTCTAAAAATGCTTTCCAATAAATAATTTCAGCACTTGGAGCCGCTGTCGAGAAAACCTTTAAAGCCTCGTCCTTGCGGCCCAGATGCTGGTACCAGATTCCTAATTCAAGATAAGTTTGCTCTGGCATTTCGTTTCGTATCAATGAAGTGAAATTCATTTTTGCTGCATCTGAATTTGCCCAAAGAAAATTTTCAAATCCCGCAAAATGATTTAAAGGATCAACATTGTTTATTTTACTCAAGATTGCAACAGCTTTATTTTTATTGTTTTGTAAACGATATATAACGGCTAAAAGCTGTAATCCTTCTAGATTATTTTGATTATTCAGCAAGCTTTTTTCTGCATATTCAATGGCTTTTGTTAGGTCATTTTCGATAAAATAAATTTGACTTAAAGCAGTATAAGCAGCGCTTCGATATTCGACACTAGCGGCAGCAATATCAAATCCGTCTTTTGCATCAATATTATTTCCTAAATGCATATTGGCCAAAGCATAATAATAGTTTGCAGCAGGATCGTAAGTATTTATGGCTAAAGCTTTGGCAGCTGATTTGACTGCATCTTTGTATTGAAATTTGCGAATTTGCAATAAGGAAAGATCAGAAAGGGCAGGAGCGTAGTTTGGATCTTTTTTAAGACACTCGTTTAGCTTTTCCTCCGCTTTTATATAATCTTTAAAACTGATGTAGTTTTTGCCTTGCAGATATAATCCGTACATTGAATTGTTATCAAAATCTTTTGGAACTTCTAATGGACGGTTTAGATTTCCGTCTTCTGGTGCCGAATTCCAAACTAGTTTATTGTCTCCAATTGTCAATCTTAATTTGTTTTGATCAACTGCAGTTTGAATAGAATCTTTGAATACTTGTAAGGTATTAACTGAAATATCTTTAGAATAGATTTTTTTTCCATTATCAAAAACTTCCAATTTTTCATTTAATTTTTGAAGCGGAGAGAAGTAGATTTTCAGCCACCCGTTTTCATGTTTTACGTTTACAGCGCCATAATTATTCGCTTTTACAAAACCCTTAGTTTGTTTTACAGGAAACCAATATTCTGTCCAAGAATCAGTTTGATACGGTGCAAAAGAGCGTTGTTTAAAAGGAGTTAAATTGCTGCCTTCACTTGCTTGATTAAATAATCTGCCGCTTTGCACTTCTACATATTGACCATCAGTATCTGTAAGCAGTTTTTCCCAAATCATTCCCTGCTGCGACAATCCCCAAATCCAGATTTTTTTGCCGGGTTTGTCATCATAATTGCCATATCTTCCCATTCCAAAATCTTCATCATGGTAATAGCCGCCAAAGAAATCATTGTGTTTTCCAAAAACATGATACGATTTATAACCGCCAAAATCATTGTTTTTATAATACGATAAATCTTTGCCGTTTTTTTTATCAATCGGCCATTCGTTGTGTTCTCCATTATGACCAATGTAGCTTTGCCCTGGGAAAATAAACTGTAAATTTCCTGCTGCTTTAATACCAGTATTCATCCAAGTATAATAAGGCTGTTCTGACTCGGTCGAATTAAACCAAAACGAATTGGTCGTAAAATAGGCTTTGTCTTTTGGTAGATTAATATCTAATTTCCATGAAGTACGGGTTAGTAAATCTAAAACACCAATAATACAGCTTACACTGCCGTCTTCTCTAGTTATGGTGGTATAATCTACAGGAGTTGCACAGTTTGGAGTGTGTCCGATAATACCATAATTTCCTTCAACACCTCCGCTTGTCCATGGACCACGCATAGCAATGTCTCTAAACTTGATAACATGGTTGTTGTAAACAATATCTTTTCCAGTTGATTTTTCTATGGCCGACCACACTTTTCCGCCAATTTCAGGCAGAATTGTCAACTTAATATAATCGTTTTCAAGTTCGACAACTTTCCATTCCTTTTGCACAGGTTTATCTGTAAAACCATCAAAACGATAGTACGGATAAACTTTTGTATCTGGTTTAGGAATTGGATCTGGATCTGAAAAAGGATAGGTTGTAAACACCTTTTTATATTCCTTGATAGTTGGTTTATTTTGTGCATTGACAAACAGGCTTCCAAAAAGTAAAATCGATAAAAATGGCCTTAGTTTCATGTGGAGAGCTATTTATTTAGTTTTTAGATAGTATGAAGTCCCAGCGGGACGTTATATTTATAGAAATTAATGTTTGTTTCAAATAAGCCCTAGAGGGGTGATATTTTTCGTAATCAAATTAATATATCGCTCCGCTGGAGCTTTTAATTAAATTGTAGAAAAGCACTATAAATATTACGCTCCGCTGGAGCTTAAATGCATGAATTTATTTAACAATCAATAACCATCCTTTTCCTTTTGCTACTGGAATTTCATCTTTTGCAGTAAAAGTTTTTGCAGGCTGGAAATTGATAACTTCTGGAGCTGTAATTGTTGCTTTGGCAGGATTTATTCCAAGTTTTTTCCAATCGATGTTCAATTTCACATTTACATCGGCATCAGCCCAGCTTGCAATAGAAATTAATGCTGTTCCGTTCTTTTTGTAAACAGTTGCTAAAACTTTATCATTACTTGTTTTTACGGGACAGTTTTCACTCCAATATCCAATCATTTCAGAACCTTTAATTCCGAAAGAATCCCATAATTTCCAAATATTTCTAGGATCAGCATTGTTACTCCACGGAAGTCTGTTTGTCATTCCGTAAACCATTCCTCTCCACGGATTTCCTCCATCTTGCAGCATTTCACCCATTAGTCCAAAAGGAATCCCGCTTACTTCAGTTAAGAAAAAGTCAGGTTGTCCTTTTTCGTAATCAAAGTATTCTCCAAACCATAGTTTATTGATGTATGGAAAGTGCTCCATATATAAATTGGCGCTGTTATTAAAACCATCGCTTTTGTTGTACTGATTAGCACTATGCAAATCGATAATTCCTGGGTGACCGTCTTTGGTTAAAACTCTTTTAATACGTTTCATTGTGATTCTGTCAAAAGCAACATCATCCAAATAAATTCCGTCGATACCAACGTTTTGTGTTAACCAGTTCATTCCTTCTACATAGTAGTTATGCCAACGGTTCATACCGCTGTTTACAATTGCCGCATCTTTAATTTCAGGAACAAACCAAGCTGCGATATAATCATCGCCTACGTGTTCTTGAAGCCAAGAAAATCCGCCGCCTTTTCCTGGAGAATAGATTTCATGACCTAAGCTTTTTAAAGCAAAAGTTTCATAAGCTTTATTCGAAACTTCTCTTACGGTATTGTATATTTTTACTTTTAAACCTTTTTGGTGTGCTTCATCAATATAGTTTTTCATCTTTTTAAATTCGATAAAAGGATAATTTATATAAGGATTAATAGCATTTGCGTGGTGAATATTGATTACCGTTGCACCAGTTTGAGCAATAGAATCGATTGGGCTGTATTTGTGATAAAATTTATTATCCCATTGAAAATCTGTATTGATAGTATGAAATGGAGTGATCAATAATGTAAAGTTATAATACAAAACATCTCCTTTTTTCATGCTGCGAGCGCCGCTGTATGCGTTTACCAAAACAGATTTTTGATTTGGTGTAATGGTTATTCCGCCTTTGTTTTCGTTACCCCAAGAAGTTGGTAGTAATAATGGTTTTTGCAAATAGAAATTAGTGTTTAACGGACGGCTGTATTTTTCGTCTCTCAAAGAAAATTGTAATCCAGAATTTACAGCACCAATCCAAGCGCCATCTTGATTTTTGTGTGCAACATCCCATTTCCAGTCAAAAGATGCAGGACGATCACCGCCTTTTTGACCAAGTCCCATCATATATTTTGCAGATGTTGGCTGCATTGGTAACTGAAAATTAATGTCGTTGAATGAAGCATCTTCTAAAGCAGTAACTTTAACAGTATAATGTAAAAATCCATCAAATTCAATTCCGGCATTTACATCCATTTGAACTGATTTTGATGTAGATGTACTTTCCCAAGAAACGGTTCCAGCCTCTTTTTTAGTGAATTTTAAACCGTTGTTTTTCCATTGCAGCGATTCTTTTCCTGCTGCATCTACAAAATGAAATGTTATTGGAGCACTCAAAATATCATTTGGTTTTGTAGTGACAGTTGTCATTTCGGGCGTGAAAAAAGTTTGTATTTGAGTTGGAAAACCGTCAGTTCCTAAAACTAACTTTCTACCTAATAAAGAGATTTCAGCATCTTTTACTACTAGTGGAGTATAAGGTGCAATTACGGTATTTTCTTGAGCTAATGTAGAGTTTAACCATTTTAAACGAGTCATTTTTTCTGGGCTGTCAATACCTCCGTTTTTAGTAACTTCATTAGTTACTGTTATTTGAAGTGTGATTGCTGTAGATTTTCCGTCAGCGGTAACAGTTGCTTTTCCTGTATAATTTCCTGCGGCAGCAGTTTGCGGAACGTCAATGCCGCACCACATTGCCTGAACTTTTCCTTTTGAAACAGAAACAGTATTGGTAAAAGGAGTTCCGTCATATTTAGTTCCGTCAGTGTTGATACAGCTGATGTCTTTCCCTTCTATTGCTGCTCCAGTTGTACTTACTAAATTCGTAAAAGATACTTTTACATTTTTTAAATCTTCAAGAGCGTATACTCCTAATTGAAAAGCTAAATATTCACCTTTCTTTGCCGTATCAGAAAAATTGTTTTGTACTCCTTTTTCGATCCAGCGTTGTGGTAAATCACTTTTCATTCGAATAGAATGCAGTCTGTCTTCTGGGAAAACCAAAAAAGTACTGCCGCTGTTTTTAGCAATAATAGCAGAAGTTTCGGCAGCTGTTGCAATTACTTCCATCGGATAAAAACTATTAAAGGCGTTTATACTTTGAATTTCTGTAACAGTACAATTGTCTTTTAAACCTGTTTTTATTTTAGAAATCCATTGAGCATCTGCTTTGTTTTCTGCTTTAGCGTAAATTCCTTTAGGATAATTGGCTGTGCCTTCGTCAATATAAGGCATATAATAAACGTAATAAGTTCCTTTACCAGAAATTGGTTCAAAGTAAATTGTTCCGTTTTCTCTGTTGATGTTTTCTGTTTTTACATTAAGAACTTCTTTGCCAGCAGCATCTTGAACAATAATTTTTTTAAGTTCAGGTTTCTCATCTCTTCTGCGCCACTCAATCGTAGTTTTAGCGATATTTCCTGTACCGGAAAAGTTAACAAGAACACGATGATTTCCTAGTAAATTAGGATTCCAACTGTCGTTTCCGTCTGTATATTTTACTTGTGCAGTCAATGGAATACTGAAAATGAAAAGACACATAATCAATATGCTGCTTAGTATTTCGTTGTTTTTTAGGTTTAGTTTCATTGTGTTTTTATGTTCAAGTTAAAAAGTGTGCTTTATTATTTAGTAAACGGCTTTCCATCCGTTTTTTTTCCAATAGGCGATAATAGGTTTATATGGTCCGTATTTATGTTGTTCTTCAGAAAAATTATCACTAAAAGGGCTGTGTGCATAATCAATAGGTTTTCCCATTTTATTAGGATAATCTAACGTTTTAGGATTTGGTCTTTCATGAATGGCATCATTATTTACGTAGGCAGCAATATCTAGTGCTTCAGCATCTGTAAGATATGGTTTTCCTAAAGTTACTTTGTCATACGGCATATTGCTTTTTAACCATTGTGCTTGTTTGATAACGCGGTGCATACTTGAGCCGGGCTGATAGGCATATTTTCCCCATAAAGGCGGGTAAGTATAGCCTGACTTATCTGCATTATAAACTCCTTCACCATCATTTCCGTGACAGCGTGCACAGTTTTCAGTAAATAAAGCTTTTCCTCTTTCTGGACTTGCCGCAACATCTGGAAACTCAATTTCTAGATTTTTTGCGCCTTTAAATTGTCCGTCTTTTGGAACAAATTTGCTGATCCATTTAAAATAGGATAAAAAAGCAACCATTTCTTTTCCGTCAAGCGGAAGCGGTTTTCCTGAGTGTGGTCTCATTACACAATTGTTTACACGTTCAGCAAGTGTAAGCACTTTGTTTTCGCGTCCGCGATACTGAGGATAATTATCATGTGAGGACATTAAATTGAAGGCATGAGGTTTTGTACCAGCATCTTGATGACAGTTGGTACAATTCATTTTGTTGCCTAAATATTTTCCGTTAATACCATTTGGACCAATATAATAAGCCGTTTTCAGCATCAATTCACGGCCATAACGTACAGATTCTCCAAATTCATCATCTGGAATTTTTGAAGTATCGATGCTAATATAACCTTCATCATCAGCAGTGGTTTTGGCTGCCAAAGTCTGAGAGTTGGATTTGGTGCAGGAATTGAAAACAACAATTGGCAATGCTGAAAAGAGTCCAATAAGAATTATTTTTTTCATGACTAAATTTTTTAATTTAAAAGAAAAGGTTTCATGTTTTCTTCTGGAATAAATTGTACGCGATAAGGTGGTATTTCTGACTCTAAAGCCCAAAGTAATACTCCTTTTTTGTTGGTTAAAACCGTTATATGTCTTTTGGAACAGCAGACTAATATGAGATCTTTATTAATCATATAGGCGCTTCCCATTCTATCGTTGTAAATATCTTTTGGCAGATTTACATGAAAATCAAGTTGTACTGCTTTGTTTTTTTCGTCTACTTTAAGTGCAAAAACTGATGATTGCTTTTTGTCTACACCATTATCAAAAAACATTAAACTTCCGTCTTGATTAATATGTGCTGCGTGTGCCTGCGAGAAATCGCTATCCTTAGCCATTTTCATAGTGCCGTTTCTTCCTAATTTCCAAATTACTTTTCCAGATTTAGAATCAACTTTCCAAATTTGTCCATTGTTGTAAAAAGAGATTAAAAAATTACCGTCTTTATCATAATTTAGGCTGTTGGCGTGCATCCAGTCTTTTTTAGTTTTCAATAAAGCTTTGTCTTTCATTGGATCGAGATCATCAAAAACACTCCATTTCCAAATTTGTTTTCCTTTTTTGTCTAGAATCAGGATTCCATCACCATTTATAGTGTCTCTCTTTTTTCCACCAATTGCAGATAAGTCTGTTATTTTAGCATCAACAAATAAAGTAACAATCTCATTTGCTGATTTTTTTATGATTTCATGATGGATAACTTGTTTAAGATCCCCTTGTCCTTTTTTAATATGTGTTAAAGTATCGCCCTGCAGGTTAATTTCTAGAATTTCACTGCCGTAACTTGTAGGTTCATCATTGGTTCCTAGAATAGAAAGTATAGTTTGCTCTTTTGTGAAATGTGTTACTTTAAAACCAGTATTTTCTACTGTATGATACCATCTAATATTTCCTTTGTAATCAACAATAAAAGCTGTTCCCGGTGTTTCTCTTTTAGCCATAAGCATAAACCCTTTTTTGAAGTTTTGCGGTAAAAGTTCCGGTTTTGGAGAATTTGCTTTGAACTTTTTTTGCAGCCATTCTGGCAGTTTTCGTGATTTAAAATTGTACACTTTACTGCTGTCTTTTTCATTTCCTTGTACTGTAATTAGTTTAAAATTATAGTCAGTTTCGGGAATTATATTAAGAAGCACTAAAGAATGCGAAAGCCCTTTTTTTGAGATTGGAGAAATTATCTTGTTTTTAGTTCCATTTTTTGCAGTCCAATATTCGGCATATACCTGTACATCGTCATTCGTAGTAACAACGATTTGAATTTTCAATTCGTTGTTACTATGAGTCCCAATATTAATTTTTGTGATATAATTACCTTGTTTTTTGGAACAGCTTGCAAATGCAAGTATTACCAAAATAAAGCTCCATTTTAAAATTAGTTTTTTGATCATTATAAAGGCTTTTTTGAATGAAACAGAAAAGTGCTTTTTTGTATAAAAAAATCAAGAATAGACAGATTATTTAACTGTCTATTCCTGATTTAAAATTTATTTATTGCCTGTCAGCATTACTCAATTTTGGATTAAGATCAACTTGACTTTGCGGGTAAGTATAATATTTGTTTTGCGGCATTTTGATAAGTGCAGCTTCGCCAACTCTAAGGTGATAAGCATTTACCAGAACATCATATTTATTCATTCTGATTAAATCAGCACGACGTTTTCCTTCATAAAAAAGTTCCCATCCTCTTTCTTGTAAAATAGCATCTCTTAATGAAGCCTGAGTATGTTCTGATAGAATTAATAGTTTTGCATGTGATCTTCCTTTTACTTGATTAATAAGATCTACAGCTTCAGCCGTTGGGCCGCTGATTTCATTTAAGGCTTCAGCTCTGCTTAATAATACATCTGCATAACGTAAAATATTCACACTATGACCGTCATAATACGTTGTAGTTTCATCATCAGCATATTTTCTAGTTGCTACATCCGGCATATAAAGTACGCCAGCAGGAGGCTGCGCACCCAATGTTGGTGCTTGCTTGTGCAATAAGCCATCTGATCCCATAAACTCTGGAAAGAAACATTTTTTTCTATCATCTTCATTACCAAATGTATTGAAGAAATCCCAGTTTACTGTATAATATTGCCATCTGTTTTGTACAACTGGATGATCTGTCGGCCCAAAATGGTTCAATAATTCTGTTCCGTTTACATTTGCATCACTAAGCGAAGAAAAGATATTTTCTGAGCACCATTTGTTACTTTCTTTAAATAATCCTAAATATGACGGGTAAAGACTGTACTGGTTCAAGTTCATTACTTGCTGCGTAAGTGTTGCTACTTTTTGCCAATCATGACTGCGCAGGTATAACTTTGCCAATAATGTAAGTGCAGCGCCTTTAGTAGCACGAGCTACATCATTAGTACCATAAATTGGATTATTCTGGTAATTTAAAGGCAGTACATCTGCAGCTTCATTCAATTCTTTGATCAGGAAAGCATCTATTTCTTCTACTGATGAAGGAGCTATTTGTTCTAAGTAAGCTGGGTTTCCTAAATTAGCTTCTGTAATTAAAATTACAGGCCCCCAAGAATCTGTTAAGTCCATGTATGAAGATGCTCTCAAAAATTTGGCTTCAGCAATAAATTGTGCTTTTTCGGCAGCAGTTATTCCAGACATTTTGGCGATATTAAAAATTGCGTTATTTGCATTGGCAATCAATTTATACATCGCATTCCAGTCTTCTTGAAGCAATCCGTTACTAGAATTCCAAGTTCCTAATGACAATTGCCCTGGATCTCCACCAAATTGGCAATGACCTAAATCTGTAGCAATATCTGTTAGAGCAAAGTGTCTTGTGGCCCAGTACGAAAAGTTATCGCCCACAGAAGGACCTTTTAGTCTGCCATAAACGGAATTGACTGCAGCAATAGCATCTGACTTTGTTTGATACCCATTGGTATTTGTCAAACTACTATATACCGTAGGTTCAAGATCCTGATTACAGGAAAATTGTACTCCAGCAGCTAGTAATAGTAATAATATTGTATGTTTTTTCATTTTAATAAATTTAAATGTTACTAAAAAAGCTTTTTAGACTAGTGAATAGTCACTTTTATGCCTAAAATAAACGTTCTAGAAGCTGGGAAAGAGTTAAAATCAATTCCTCCACCAATGTTTTGCGCTGTAGAGCTGCTTGTATGTCCATTTATTTCAGGGTCGTTTCCAGAATAATTTGTTATGGTCAATAAATTCTGTCCTATAGCATACAATCTAATATTGTCGATAAATTTTACTTGTCTTAATGCACTTTCTGGAATAGAATATCCGATAGAAACATTTTTTAAACGAATGTAAGATGCATCTTCAACAAATTTTGAATTTACGTAACTGCCATAAGTACTTTTGTAGTAACCGTCTCTTGGAATATCTGTGTTTTCATTAGTTCCAGCTACCCAACGATTTAGAGCGTCTGTGCTTGTGCTGGATTCTCCTACCATTTTTGTCATATTATAAACAGAATAATCAAAAGCTCCTTGAAAAAAGATATTCATATCAAAATTTCCAAATCTAAAATCATTGTTGAAACCTGCAATATAATGTGGTGTAGAATTTCCTAAGTATGTTCTATCATCAGCAGTGATTTTTCCATCTCCCGTAAGATCTTCATATTTTGGATCTCCAGGTTTAGATAAAGGCTGTGGAGCATAAACTTCTCCAGTTTTGATTACGCCGGCATATTTAAATCCGTACAATACTCCCATTTCTTTTCCTGGCTCTAATCTTGTAAATTCTCTTCCAGAAACCGTTCCGCTTGGGTTAGAAGTATTAGTACTAATAATTTTAACATTATCAGCTAGAGATATAACTTCTTGTTTATTGTAAGCAACATTCAAAGAAGTTGTCCACAGGAATTTATCATTTCTATAGTTTGTAGTGGTAATTCCAAGTTCAATACCTTGGTTGTCAATAACTCCAGAGTTCATGGTTTGATTGTTAAAACCCCACCATCCACCAACAGGCACTCTGATCAATGCATCAGTCGTTCTCTTTTTGTACACATCAATCGTTGCCGTTATTTTACTGTCTAAAAATCCCATGTCTAAACCTATATTGGTTTGCGCTGTTTCTTCCCATTTTAAATTAGGATTTGGTAAATTTTCAGGTTCATTGGCACCTACGAAACTATCAGGAGCAATTGTTGCGCCCCAAGATTTTAATGTGTTCATGTACGCATAATCTCCAATACCGTCATTTCCTGTAATACCGTAACTTACTCTTAATTTAAGTTCAGAAATCTTATCTAATTTTTGCATAAAAGGTTCGTTAGAGATTTTCCATGCAATAGCACCAGAAGGGAATGTTCCGTACTTATTATTTGGTCCAAAACGAGAAGAACCGTCTCGTCTCAGCGTAAAAGAAGCTAAGTATTTATCATTAAAGGCATAGTTTAACCTTCCAAAATAAGAAGTTAATTTTGTCTCCAATTTTTGCGTTTCTGGTTTCAAATACACTTCAGCACCTTGTAAATTGTAATAAGTTAATACATCACTCGAAAATCCAGATCCAGAAGCTTTCATTCTTTCGTAAGTATCTTTTTGATTTGAAGTACCAATCATTGCTGTTATCGCATGCTGCTCTTTAATATTAAACTTATAAGTTAAATATTGTTCCGTACTCCATCTAAAATAAGTTTTATTTTCTTCAGAACCAGTTCCTTTCAAAGCAGCTCCTGCAGTTAAAGTTCTTGGTGTATATTTTCCTTGAATGTTTTCCTGCCATTCAGCACCCGCGCCAAAATGATACGTTAGACCTTTGATAATTTCATAATCTAAAAACATATTACCATTAACCATTCTATTAATAACATGATCGGTTGGCTCTAATAAAAGCGCTAATGCATTATCCTTACCTAAGTATTTATTGTAAGTCCCATCAGCATTATAGATCGGAAGATTAGGGTAGGCAGTCTGAATTGAAAACATTGGCGATAGAATATTATCTCCAAAGTCACTATTATTTCCTTCTGTCGCGGCACCATAAAAATTGGTACCCATATTTAATTTGCTATTAAATCTTTTTTCGCCTCCCATTCTCACACTGTATCTTTCGAAATCAGTATTTTCAATGGCTCCGGTTTGTTTGATATAATTTCCAGAAAGAAAAAATTTAGATGTTTGATCGCTTCCGCTAAAAGTAAGAGATCTGTTTAGTACTTCACCCGGACGCGTTGCAGCATCAAACCAATTTGTATTGGCCACAGGAAGACTTGCTGGAAAAAGAGGAGGTCTTCCGTTTTCAAGTTGAATTGCATTTTGAATGTCAACAAATTGCTGTCCGGTTAGTAATGTAGGTTTATTAATGATGTTCTGAAAACCATCAGAAATCTCTGCTTCAACCTGCATTTTACCTAATTTTCCTTTTTTAGTCGTAATCAAGATTACACCATTTGCTCCTCTTGAACCATAAATAGCAGTAGAAGAAGCATCTTTCAATATCTGAATGTTTTCAATATCGTTTGGACTGATAGAACCTCCTGAACTTGTAATAAAACCATCAACAACATATAATGGTCCATTTGAATTATTAATGGAGTTTCCTCCTCTAATAACAACATTTGGAGTAGTTCCAGGAGCATAACTGTTTTGTTGTACTTGAACTCCAGAGGCACGACCTTGAAGAGCTTGTCCAACATTGGCAATAGTTCCTCCTAAATTTAGATTGTCTTTTCCAACAGAGCTCACAGAACCAGTAAGGTCTTTTTTTCTAGCTTTTCCATATCCAATAACAACTTCCTCTAATTTTTGACCAGCTTCCTTCATAACAATTTTTAGAGGTGCGCTTCCTATTGTTACCTCTTGGTCTTCCATACCAATGTATGTTATAATAAGTTTGGTCGCACTATCAGGAACGGTAATCGCAAAACTACCATCAACATCAGTTTGAACACCTGTTTTGGTGCCTTTTATGGTTACGTTTACACCTGGCAGGGGAAGTCCGTTTTGATCTGTTACTTTACCCTTTACCGTTTTTTCAAAAAACAACGAAGTATTGTTTTTAGAAGACACATTTACAGGAGTCGCTGCCGAAGCTTGAAATGTGAAAACTAACAACGAAAGAATCGTGAGTTTAATTTCTTTCCCGGATAAATTGTTAATCCGAAAGTCTCTAGGTTTTTTTTGGGTTAATAATTTCATACTCTTAATTGGTTTTTGGTTAATAAAAATTGTGTTTTTTGTTTTGTAGGTTTTCTTTTCTTTTTACTTGGTTTTAAATTTAGGTTTCCTCTTTTTTCGAATTATAATTGAGTCGTTTTTCGTTCATAAATACACTCTTTATTTTTGACCTAATTTTAGAGTTTTTACCCATTTTTAGTCATTTTTATAAGAGTAAAAAATGCTTTAAAAAGACTTTAATTAACTTATTTTTAAGATTATTATATAACGAAACTATCAATTATATTTTTACTAAACAAGAAAAAACACAAAAAATGTGCTCGAACACATAAAAAAAATGTTCTCGAGCACATAAAATTACATAAAACATTTTTTTTTACTTAAAAAGATAGAATATCTACAAATTAAGCAGCGATTAAAAAGATCAGTAAAATTGAGGGTTTTTTACTTGAAAAGGTTATTTTGTTGTATTGACGGTGTTGTTTTATTAAAACTTTATGAAATTCGTAATGATAATATTGGGTAAATGATATTTTTGGGTCAATTTTTATTTTTTATTTGAGTTTGTGTTTTTTTTCTTTAATTTTAAACTACTTTAGTGATCTCGAAAAAAAGCAAAAAATAATGACGTTTTTTTGTGTCATTTTTGGTTTTTGAAGAAATAAAAAAATTAACAAATTTTAAGAAATATAATTGTGAAAGAATATCAAGTAATTTTAGTAGAGAAACAAGGGCAAAATTCTGATGAAATTTTAGATTTTAATACTTGGGAAAAAGCAAACTGTTTGACTGATTTTTGCTCTCCTTGGAAAAGTGATTCTATTTCTAAAATTGAATTTAGAGCTTACTGGGATCTTGAAAATCTCTTTTTTAATTTTAGAGTTTTTGATACTGATGTTTATATCGATAAAAAAGATGATAGTATTGATAGTATCGGAAACTCAGATAGAGTAGAACTCTTTTTTAGAAAAGATGAGAAACTAACTCCTTATTATTGTCTCGAAATGGATACTGAAACAAGAACTATGGATTTTGAGGCTTATCCAGACAGAAAATTTGACTTTAATTGGAATTGGCCAAAAGATAATTTACACTTAAAAGCTTCAAAAGATGAAAAGTCTTTTACAGTTGAAGGTAAGATCAGTGTAAAATCACTTGAAGAATTAGATTTAATTCAGAATAACATAATTGAAACCGGTGTGTATAGAGCTAAATTTTCTAAAACAGAAAATGGCGCATACGAGCCAACTTGGATTTCATGGGTGAATCCAAATACTGAAACACCTAATTTTCATACCGCTTCTTCTTTTGGAAGATTTATTTTGATGAAATAGTTTTTTTAGAGGCAAAGGTTCAAAGGGGCAGAGTTTCGGAGGTTTTAAAACAAAAAAATCTAATCTGCTAAATTTGCGTTCCATTTTTGGTTTGCAAATTTAGCAGATTAGATTTTTAGTGTATATATGATTTTAAAAAACTTGGTGTCTGTCTTCGCGGCAAAACGGATTAAGCGTAAAACGAAGCATTTTCGACATTAATAATATCGATAGGAAGTAAAATAGTTTCAGGAATATCTTTTCTAAATAAAAAGTGTTCAACTAAAGTACTGACACCTAAATAAGCTTGTCTTTTTTGATTTTGGTGAATTAAAAAATGAACCAAACCTTTATTTAAGAAGTTTACATTCTTCTCAATTAAATCATAACCAATAATTGCAATTTTTTTGTCTTTTGCAGAAGTCAATAGAGAAGCAATTTGATACGCTTTAGAAGTCGTAATAAAAATACCTTTCAAATTAGGATGTTCTTCTAAAAAAGCGTTGAATTTAGTCTCGATATTTGAGTGTTTTAGTTTTAAAGTTGTTAAATTGAAATCAGAAAGATTTTTCTCTTCAAAATAATTTCTAAAACCTTGTTCCTTTTTCTGCATGTGAACTGCATTTTTAAGGCTTTCATCAATGTGTATAATTGCAATTTGACCTTTTGGTAAAATCAAATTCATTAAACTGGCAGCAACACGACCGCTTTTGTATAAATCTTGTCCAACAAAACTCTTGATAGAAGAAGATTCAACTTGGTTATTAAAAGTATTAACCATAATATTCAATTCGTCATACTGCTTAATAATTTCAAGAGTTTCTTTATGAAATAAAGGCGCTATTAAAACCGCATCAGGCGATTGATTGATGATTTTTTCGTTTGTACTTAAAAATGATTTAGTACTTTCAGGATTAAAATAGTGTGTTTCAATAATAACGCTGTAAGCTTTAAATTCAGTTTTTGCATCTTGAATGCCGTTTACACATGGCAGCCAGTACGGATCTATTTCCGGATCAGGCAGCAAAACACAAATACGATAAATCTTATTGTTTTTTAAATTACGAGCAATTAAGTTAGGTTCATAGTTAATCACATTCAAAACCTCGTTTATTTTGTCAAGTGCTGTAGGAGAAACCTTCCCTCTGTTATGCAAGACTCTGTCAACAGTTCCTTTAGAAACTCCTGCCATTTTTGCAATATCCTTAATTGTGTACTTTTTATCCATATAAGCAAATATAGAAACTTTGATTTGATTATTTAAAATAGCACTTCATAATTATTTAGTGTGCTCGAGGACATTTTTAAGGTGTGTTCGAGCACATTTTTTTAATTTTACTTGTTTTATAAAAATATAATCGATAGTTTCGTGGAGTTAAAATTGAAAATCAAAAAAATATCCATAACCAAGAAATCATTATAAACTATTGTTATATAATGATTTAATGACTCTTTTTAAATGAAAAAAATTACTTCATTAGCCCCAGGTCGGACATGTCTCTTTGGAGATCATCAAGATTATTTAGGATTGCCGGTTATTGCCTGTGCAATAGATCGAAATATAAAACTAACCGCAGAACAAAATAGCACCAATACTTTTGTTCTAAACATGATCGACATTGATGAAGTTAGAATCATTGATATTAACGCCGCTTTTGAGAAACTAGAGCCTCGTGATTATTTTGCTTCGTCACTGCGCGTACTACGCAGATACGGTTGTGTGCCAAACACAGGTTATACAATTACAATTACCGGCGATATTCCAATAAATTCTGGAACGTCAAGTTCATCAGCCTTATTGATGGCTTGGATTCGTTTTTTAATCGATGCCTTCGGAATTGATCATGAAGTAACTCCTGAATTTTTGTCGAAATTAGGATATGAATCTGAAGTTTTAGAGCATGGAGAACCGGGCGGAATGATGGATCATTTTAGTATTGGAGTAGGGAACATCGTGTATATTAATACAAAACAGCCTTTTTCTTATAGAATTATCGGAACAGGATTGAAAGGTTTAATTACAGGAGTTTCTGGTGTTCCTAAAGAAACAATTGGTTTGATTGGAGAAATAAAAGGAAATGCATTAATGTCTATAGGTATTGTTAAACAAAATTTCCCGGATTTTGATCTGCATGCCTCAAAAATTGAAGATTTTGATCGCTATCGAAATTGTCTGCCAGATCGTTTAATTCCGTTTTTTGAAGCCGCTCTTAAAAATTATCATTACACAAAAGAAGCTTTAAAAGAGTTTGAAAAACCAGTTTTAGATCTTAAAAAAATTGGAGAATTAATGAATCAGCATCACGAAGTTTTACGTGATCTATTAAAAATTACAGTTCCTAGAATTGATGCTATGATTAATGCTGCCTTGCGAGCAGGTGCTTACGGAGCCAAAATTGTAGGTTCTGGCGGCGGTGGAAGTATTGTAGTAATTGCAGATCCGCAAATTGAAAACGCTGTAATCGAAGCCATTTTAGACGCAGGAGCACAGGAAGCATATGCTGTAAATGTGGATCCTGGAGTAAGAACTATAGAAAACATTGAAATTTAAAAAATAAGTATGCACAACAATTTAGTTATTCTTGCGGGCGGAGCATCATCCCGTATGAAAAAAGAAGCAGTTTTAGACAATTTATCACCCGAAGAAATAGCGCAAGCCAATGAAAGAAGCAAAGGTTTAATAGGAGTTGGTTCAAGCGGAAGACCTTTATTAGATTATCTTTTATTAAATGCAAAAAAAGCAGGTTATACAAATATCTATATTATTATTGGAGAGCAGGGAGAGTTGTTTAAAGAGTTTTACGGAAGTAAAAATATAGATAATGATTTTCATGGACTCAATATTTCATTTGCAGTACAATATATTCCTGAAGGAAGAGTAAAACCATTTGGGACTGCCGATGCTTTGTTTCAAGCCGTAATGCAGTTTCCTGAATTAAACCTGCAAGAATACTCAGTTTGCAACAGTGATAATTTATATTCAGCAGAAGCCTTACAAGCACTTCGCGAAACAAATAGTCCAAACGCATTTATCAGTTACGATCGCGATGCACTTGATTTTCCGCTTGAGAGAATTTCGCGTTTTGCGATTGCTAAACTAGATGAAAATAATCAATTATTGGATATTCTAGAGAAGCCAACAGCAGCAGATTTAGAAAATTATAAAGACGTTGATGGTAAAATAAGAGTAAGTATGAATGCTTTTAAATTTAACGGAAGCACTTTGTACACACATCTTAAAAATTGTCCGGTAAATCCAGAGCGCGATGAAAAAGAGCTTCCTACAGTACTTTTGAATTCAGTAAAAGAAAACCCAGGAACAACATTAGGAATTCCATTTTCAGAACATGTTCCCGATTTAACTGCAAAAGAAGATATTGCAGAAGTAAAAGAATATCTTAAAAAGTATTATCCGGTTTTGAACTGGGAATAAAAATTAACAAAAAATTTATATCTAATTTAGGGCAGAATACAACATATTAGATTACTTTTGCAATGCAAAAAAAATGCATAAAAATGCATAAAATACGCATACCGATTGTGAGTGTTGGTACTAAATTTAGGTTGAAAATAAAAAAACTATTAACTATCAACCCAAAAGTATTATGTCAAACATTGAAAGCGCCATACAAATAAACAAAAGGAGTGCAATTATTCCGATGGTCATCTTGACCGCTTTGTTTTTTATTCTCGGATTTGTAACGTGGTTAAACGGACCACTAATTCCGTTTTTTGAATTAGCTTGTGAATTAACCTCTTCTCAAGCCTATTTTGTAACTTTTGCTTTTTATATTGCCTATTTTGTAATGGCAGTTCCATCCTCTTGGGTAATTGAAAAAGTAGGTTATAAAAATGGTATTTCATTAGGATTACTTATCATAGCCGCTGGAGCATTTATGTTTTACCCAGCTGCAGAAAGCAGAACTTTTTTGCTGTTTTTGATCGCTTTATTTATTATGGGAACAGGTTTGGCGATATTGCAAACCGCAGCTAACCCGTATGTAGTTGTAATAGGTCCTAGAGAAAGTGCAGCAGCAAGAATCAGTGTTTTAGGAATTGCAAATAAGATGGCTGGATTTGTTGCGCCAATTATATTAACAGCTTTAGTGTTGTCAAACATGCAGGACTTTACTGCAGATAAAATTGCGCTGTTGGATTCCGCTTCAAAAGCAAACGCTTTAAATGCTTTGGCTTTGCAATTACAGACACCATATATTTACATGGGGTTGATTATTGTTGTTCTTGCAATATTGGTAAAATTATCGCCGCTTCCTGAAATTGATCTTGATGAAGATGGAAATATAACAAATTTGAGTATTTTTAAGCAAATTAAAAACGCATTCAAACGCCCACAATTAGTATTAGGAGTTGTAACTTTGATGCTTTATTTAGCAGCCGAAGTTTTAGCCGGAGATTCTATCGGAGGTTTCGGAAAACAATTGGGAGTTTATGGTGATGAAGGGAATTTTTATTTAAAATTAACTTCATTTACAATGTCGGCAATGGTTGTGGGATATATTTTAGGAATATCACTAATCCCAAAATACCTTTCTCAGGTAACTGCTTTAAAAGCTTCAGGAGTTTTAGGTATAATTTTGGTTTTAGCAATCGTCTTGATCTCGCCAAATATAATGGTACAATTGCCAGGAGTTCCAAATTTGCCGGTTGTAATACTTTTAGTAGCATTACTTGGTTTGGCAAACGCACTTTGCTGGCCTGCAATTTGGCCAATGGCACTTGAAGATCTAGGCGGATATACTAAAATAGGAAGTGCCATTTTGATTATGGGGATCATTGGCGGCGCAATCTTTCCTTTGTTTTACGGTCTGATTACAGAAACTATAAACGCATCAAATATCGCAGATGGAACGCAGGCGGTTTCTAAAAGCGGAAACCAAATTGCTTATTTAATGCTGCTGCCATCTTATTTAATGATTCTTTTTTATGCAGTAAAAGGTCATAAATATAGAAGTTGGTGAATAATGAGAAATTAAAATAAACTACTATATCATGTTAAAAAGTAAAATCGACAAAGCAACAGGTTTCGAAAAGCGATTCGAAAACATCAACACAGTTGTTTTTGAAAATTCGAACGAAGCTTCAAAAGCAGTTGCTCAAGAAATTGCAGCTTTAATTCAATCGAAACAAAAAGAAAATCAACCTTGTATTCTAGGTCTTGCAACAGGTTCATCTCCAAAAGGACTTTATGCTGAACTAGTTCGATTGCATAAAGAGGAAGGCTTGAGTTTTAAAAACGTAATCAGTTTCAACTTAGATGAATATTATCCGATGGAGCCAAATTCTATCAACAGTTATGTTCGTTTTATGAAAGAATTACTTTTTGATCACGTCGATATTTTACCAGAGAACGCTCATGTTCCTGACGGACTTTTAACTAAAGAACAAATTGCTGACTATTGCCACGAATACGAAGCAAAAATTGAAGCTTTAGGCGGAATCGATTTACAGATTTTAGGAATTGGAGGAAATGGACACATTGGTTTTAACGAATCTGGTTCACTTCAAAACTCAAAAACACGTTTAGTAGCTTTAGATCATATTACTAGAGTAGCAGCAAGCAAAGACTTTTTTGGATTAAACAATACACCAAGAACTGCAATTACACTTGGAGTTAAAAAAATCATGGAAGCTAAAAGAGTTATCTTATTAGCTTGGGGTGAAGGAAAAGCAAATATTGTAAAAAGATCAGTTGAAGACGAAGTTACAAATCGTGTTCCAGCTTCTTTCTTGCAAGAGCATAATAATGCAGTTTTTATTTTAGATAAAGAAGCTTCTTCAAAACTGACAAGAATCAACAAACCTTGGCTTGTTGAGAAAATTGAATGGACTGATAAATTAACAAGAAAAGCAGTTTTAGGGTTGGCATTAGATCTTAAAAAACCAATTTTAATGCTTACTGATGCTGATTATATCGAAAACGGAATGAGCGATTTATTAGCTGATTCAGGTCCTGCATACGATACTAATATTAAGATTTTTAATAAATTACAAAATACAATTACTGGCTGGCCAGGCGGGAAACCAAATTCAGACGATTCAAATCGTCCTGAAAGAGCAGAGCCTGCTAAAAAACGTGTCTTGATTTTCAGCCCGCATCCAGATGATGATATCATTAGTATGGGAGGAACTTTCATGCGTTTGCAAGAACAAGGACATGAAGTACACGTAGCATATCAAACTTCTGGAAATATTGCTGTTGCTGATGATGAAGCACTGCGTTTTGCTAGATTCGTAATTGATTACAATGAAAAATTCGGAATCAAAAGCGAAGAGGCTGATAACATCTACAAAAAAGCACAAACATTCTTAGAGAATAAAAAGAATAGTGAAATTGATATTCCTGAAGTACGTTACATTAAAGGATTGATCAGAAAAGGTGAGGCGAGAGCAACAAGTCATTTTGTTGGATTGCCAGACGAGCAGATTCATTTCATGGAACTTCCGTTTTATGAAACAGGAACAATTGAGAAAAAACCAATTGGACAGGAAGATATTCAGTTAACAATGGATTTAATTGAAAAAATTAAACCGCACCAAATCTATGCAGCAGGAGATTTAGCAGATCCGCACGGAACACACAAAGTTTGTTTAGATGCTATTTTTGAAGCAGTAAAAGCTTTAAAACCAAAATCATTCATGGATGACTGTTGGTTGTGGTTATACCGTGGAGCTTGGCAGGAATGGGGAATTGACGAGGTTGAAATGGCTGTACCAATGAGTCCAGACCAAGTTTTAGCAAAACGTCACGGAATCTTCAAACACCAATCTCAAAAAGACGGTGTTGTTTTTCAAGGAACAGATGCTAGAGAGTTCTGGCAGAGAGCCGAAGACAGAAATGCAGAAACAGCAGCTTTGTACCACCAATTAGGTTTGGCGACTTACGCAGCTATGGAAGCATTTGTGAGATGGCATTACTAAGGAGCTAAGTTTTTATTCGCCACGAATTCACGAATTATACTCAATTTAATTCGTGAATTCGTGGCGATATTTTTTTTAAATCTTTTTATCCCGATAGTTGCCGGGAGTAGTGAAATAATAAAAAATAATAATAGCTTTGCATATAATTGAAGCAAGAAGAAAGATCAATTCTTTCTTCTTGCTTCTTTTTTCTTCTAGACTATGGAACAAGACAAAAAACTGCTCATAAAATTAGCGTATACCAAAATGCCTTTCGGAAAATACGAAGGTCGCTTTTTAATAGATTTACCGGAATATTATGTGGTTTGGTATCATAACAAAGGATTTCCAAAAGGAGAGCTAGGACAGCAGCTTCAGTTAATTTATGAGTTAAAATTAAATGGCTTGGAAGAGTTGATTCGGAATATTAAGAAGCAGTATCCTAAGCCGTAGTTCAGAATGTTGATTTGAAATAGTAAGACTGATGTTTTAAATATAGAAGTGCTTAAAGTTACGGGAAATCAGGAAGATGTTTCAGTTTTCAAAGATGAAGTTATAGTTGTTTCTAAAAACGCGGCCAGCTATATTTCAGCTAAAAATAAAGGTGTAAATGTAGAGTTGAGGGAAAGATGGGCTATTACATTAAGTTTTTAGAAATTACTTTCGTTTCATAACAAAAGCAAGCTTTATTAAAATCGAATTTTATAGAAAACAAACTGCATTATGTCTTTTTAGAGATAATCCTCAAAAAAATCTCTAATAAAAAGTTAAAATTATCGATTACAAAACCAAGTAATCGTTCTGTTTAAAAATTTGCAAATTATCTCATTCTCGAATTGATAAATTGTCTAATTAAATTTGTACTTTTGCCAAGTTTTTTACACAACTACATACAAACAACAACAGAATGAATCAAACAAAATATATTTTTGTTACAGGAGGTGTGACTTCTTCATTAGGAAAAGGTATTATCGCGGCATCTTTAGCAAAATTGTTACAAGGAAGAGGATATCGTACAACAATTCAAAAATTTGACCCGTATATTAACGTGGATCCAGGTACTTTGAATCCGTACGAACATGGAGAATGTTATGTTACTGATGATGGAGCGGAAACAGATTTAGATTTAGGTCACTACGAACGTTTCTTGAACGTTCCTACTTCTCAGGCAAATAACGTAACTACAGGAAGAGTTTATCTTTCGGTAATTGAAAAAGAAAGAAGAGGAGAGTTTTTAGGAAAAACAGTTCAAGTTGTTCCTCATATTACAAACGAAATTAAAGACAGAATGCAATTGCTGGGTAAATCTGGCGATTACGATATTGTTATTACTGAAATTGGTGGAACTGTAGGTGATATTGAATCATTACCTTATATAGAATCTGTTCGTCAATTAGTTTGGGAATTGGGGGAAAATAACGGAATTGTTATTCATTTAACATTAGTTCCTTATTTGGCTGCTGCAGGTGAGTTGAAAACAAAACCAACACAGCACTCTGTAAAAACATTGATGGAAAGCGGTATTAAAGCTGATATTTTAGTATGTAGAACAGAGCATGAATTGTCTCAGGAATTACGTCAAAAACTAGCTTTATTCTGCAATGTTAAAAAAGAAGCAGTAATTCAATCGATCGATGCTTCAACAATATATGAAGTTCCAAATTTAATGCTTGAAGAAGGATTAGATGTTGTGGCTTTGAAAAAATTAGATTTACCTAAAAAAGCGTCTCCAGATTTAAAAAACTGGAATACTTTTTTACGCAGATTAAAAAATCCAAAACATACCGTAAATATTGGTTTGATTGGAAAATATGTAGAAATGCAGGATTGTTACAAATCTATTTTAGAGGCGTTTATTCATGCAGGAGCTGCAAATGAAACTAAAGTAAACGTAATTTCTATTCACTCAGAGCATATTAATGCTGATAATATCAAAGAGAAATTAGGAACTCTTGATGGAGTTTTAGTTGCTCCCGGTTTTGGAGAAAGAGGTATTGAAGGAAAAATTGAAGCAGTTCGTTATGCACGTGAAAATAACATTCCGTTTTTCGGAATTTGTTTAGGAATGCAGATGTCTGTTATTGAATATTCTAGAAATGTTTTAGGTTATGCAGATGCTAACTCAACAGAGATGAACGAAAAAACGGCTCATCCAGTTGTGAATTTAATGGAAGAGCAAAAAACAGTTACGGACAAAGGTGGTACAATGCGTCTTGGAGCTTGGAAATGTGATATTAAACCAAATACTTTAGCACATAAAATATATGGTGAAACAACAATTTCAGAGCGTCACCGTCACCGTTATGAGTACAATAATAAATATGCTGATGAATTGCAAAAAGCAGGTTTAAAAGCTTCTGGAGTTAATCCGGATACAGGATTAGTAGAGATTGTAGAGCTGGAAAATCACCCATTCTTTATTGGAGTGCAGTACCATCCAGAATACAAAAGTACAGTTGCAAACCCACATCCAATTTTTGTAAACTTTGTGGCAGCTGCAGTAAATGCGCATAAAAAATAATAATTAATATTCTAGAAGATGTAACTTTTGAGTGAAACTCATTACTAATAAGCTTCAACGAATAACTTTTTTAAATTATAATGGAAGAAAAAAAATTAGACCTTAATTCAATCATTGGTTTTGTATTGATATTCGGAATTTTGATTTGGATAATGTATCAAAATCAGCCTTCTGAGAAAGAAATTGCTGCTGAAAAAGCCAAGAAAGAATTAGTTGCTAAACAAGAAGCTCAAGCTCAGGCGGATAAAGCAAAAACTGCTGTTGCATCAACCGTTGCAGCAACTCCTGGTGATACATTACAATTAGCGCAATTGCAAAAAACATTAGGCGGTTTCGCATATTCAGCTGCACTTCCTTCTGCAAAAGAGTCTTTTACAACAATTGAAAACGAAAAGATTAAACTTAAAATCGCTAATAAAGGTGGTTACATAGTTGAAGCTACTCTTAAAGAATTCAAGAAGTTTGAGAAAAATTCAGGACAATTAGTTGAATTGATTAAAGATAATAATGCTAGTTTAAATATTAAGTTACAAACAATTGACAATAGAACTTTAAATTCTAAAGATTTATTTTTTGAACCAACTTTAGAAAAAATTGGTGCGGATCAGGTTTTGTCAATGCGTTTGAAAGCGGGAGCTAATGAATTCTTAGAGTACAAATATGTATTAAAACCAAACGATTATTTAGTTGGTTTTGATATCCGTTCTCAAGGATTAAATAGAGTTTTAAATTCTGCTAAGCCATTGGATTTAGAATGGGATTTAAAGACATATAGAAATGAAAAGAGTATTTCTTATGAAAACCGTTATGCTGAAATTTATTATGAGCATGAAGATGGTAAGATAAATTATGCAGGATTAGGTAAACATGAAGAAGAAACTGTTGAAAAAGTAAGTTTTATAGCTTACAAACAACACTTTTTTACATCTATTTTGTTAACTGAAAAACCATTTGCAACTTCTAAATTAGAGTCTACTAATTTGGTAAATGATGAAAAAATCGATACTGTTTTCACTAAACAATTTAAAACTAATGTGCCTTTAGCGTTTTCTAATGGTGAAGTTGATTATAAAATGAGTTGGTATTTTGGACCAGCAGATTACAAAGTATTAAAATCGTACGATAAAAATTTTGAGAAAATTATTCCTTTAGGTTGGGGAATTTTCGGTTGGATTAATAGACTTATTTTTATTCCATTATTTGGATTCTTGAGTTCAACAGTTGGATTGTCTTTAGGAATTGCTATTATCATTTTTACAATAATTATTAAATTGGCTATGTCGCCAATTACTTATAAGTCATTCTTGTCACAGGCTAAAATGAAAGTTTTACGTCCAGAGATTACAGAGTTGGGAGAAAAATTCAAAAAAGACCCAATGAAGAAACAACAAGAAACAATGAAGCTTTACAATAAAGCAGGAGTAAACCCAATGGCAGGATGTATTCCGGCGTTGATTCAGCTTCCGTTTATGTATGCATCATTCCAGTTCTTTCCATCAGCTTTTGAGTTGAGACAAAAAGGTTTCCTTTGGGCAGACGATTTATCATCTTTTGATGCGATCGCTAAGCTGCCTTTTCATATTCCATTGTATGGTGATCATATTAGTTTGTTCCCAATTTTGGCAGCAATTGCAATTTTCTTTTATATGAAAATGACTTCAGGAGATCAGCAAATGGCAGCGCCTCAGCAGGAAGGTATGCCAGACATGGCAAAAATGATGAAAATCATGATTTATGTTTCGCCATTAATGATGTTAATTTTCTTTAATAGTTATGGTGCTGGTTTAAGTTTATACAACTTTATCTCTAACTTAATTACAATAGGAATTATGTTTGTAATTAAAAACTACATTGTAGACAGTGATAAAATTCATGCTCAAATTCAAGAAAACAAATTGAGAGAGCCAAAGAAACCAAGTAAGTTTCAACAGCGTCTTCAAGATGTAATGGAGCAGCAAGAAGCTGCAAAAGCTCAAAATAAAAAGAAATAAGAAAGTAAAAAAATCTCGATTCAGTCGAGATTTTTTTATATCTATGCTATACTTTATGAACCTCATTTTCGTTAAAGTTTAAAATTGATTACAATATGATTTATAAAAAAATAATAGTAGGATTACTTTTCTTAAGCACCTGTTTTTTATCTGCACAAGATTTTAATAAAAATGATGTAAACGGTAAGAAAGATGGAGTTTGGAAAGGAGTTTATGAAGTTTCTAAACGTCCTCGTTATGAAGGAACATTTAGTCATGGAAAAGAGACTGGTGTTTTTAAATTTTTTGATGACACAAAAAAAGGCGATGTTATTGCAACACGTGACTTCACTGCAAATGATGGAAGTTCATACACAACATTTTTTGATCAGAGCAAGAATAAAGTAAGCGAAGGTAAGGAAGTTGGAAAAGCGCATGAGGGCGAATGGAAGTATTATCATAAAGCTTCTAAAATAGTTATGATGCTTGAAAACTATAAAAATGGAAAATTGGAAGGGATGAAATTAATTTATTATCCTGATTCGAAAATTGCCGAAGAAATGACTTATAAGAATGGGAGCAAAGATGGAGTTTATAAAAAATACGGGCAAAACGGAAAGCTTCTAGAGCAAACGACTTATAAAGATAATTTGTATAACGGAGATGCTGTTTTTTATGATTCTGATGGAGCAGTAGCTTCAAAAGGAAAGTTTGTGAATGGAAAAAAAGCAGGAATTTGGCAATTTTATGCTGGTGGAAAGTTACTCAAAGAAGTAAACATGAGTGATCCTAAAAGCAGTTATCAAGCTGATTCAAAACCAATAAAAGAATAAAGAATTTATTGCAGAGTATTTTTTGCCGCGAATTCCACTAATTTCCACGAATTACTTTTTTATAAAAATTTGTGCAAATTAGGGGTATTCGTGGCAGACTTTTTTTTGTTTAAACTAGAATTGGAAGTTTGTAGCAATCTTTTTTCTAAATTTGATTTACTAATACTTTGAGTAAATGGATTTAAACGAACTTATTGGAAGATTTTTATTATTGTTTTTTTCAATTCTGTTGTTGTATTTTTTCTCTAACAGAAAAGATAATGAAACCATAAATCCGTTGATGGTTATCGTCGGTCTTTGTACCTTTTCACTTTGCTATTTGTTTACTAAAATAGAAATTGGCGTTGGAATAGGATTTGGCTTATTCGCCATTTTTTCTATTCTAAGATTTAGAACACAGTCTTTTACAGTAAATGCAATAATTTTTCTTTTTGCCACTATCACACTTTCGATTTTAGATATTATGTATCCTTTTGAAAAAATCGAGATCCTTTTATTTTTCCAAATCATCATAATCGGTTTTTATATCGCAGCTTCGATGATAGTCAATAAAAAAGCTTCTAAGTATTTGAATACTGTAGATGTAAAAATCCCGCTGATAAGTGATTTTTCTTTAGAAAATAGAAACATTAGAAAAGCAATTCAGGAAAAAATTAATCTTGAAGATTTTGACTTTAAAATTGTTTTGGTCAATACCGTTTCAAATGAAATTGATCTGTTAGTTTTTTATTGATTATTCATTAAACGGTCTAACCTGTTTGATGTAAAGATCTCTGTTTTCTCCCACAATTTTAAATTCGATATCAACTGGATGATAGGTGTTTTTTCGCCAGTAACGATACATTTTTTCTTCAATTTTGCTGCTCACAAGAAAAAGTCGGCTCATTTCTTTTCGGTTCAGTAAAGGCTCGTTATTGTTTAAATTTGAAATTGAAGTATAATCAATATCAAAATCGTCATCATTAGTTCCAGAATTAAAATGATAAGCGACAAATTGCTCGCAGATTTCGCCTTTTTCGGGTTTTACAACAGAGTTTTCGCCTTTCTGGATATTAACTGTAATACCTGGAAAGTTCTCTCTGAAGATGTTTTTTGTAATGATAACGCCATTGGCTAACTCATCGGGAAAAGAACGATGTACTAAAACCCCCATTGCTATATTGTGCTGATCGATTCCAAAAAGTTCTCTTTCGTTATACGAAGCTTCGTTCCAAACACTTGCCCATACTTGTTTTATGGCTTTTTCGAAAGTTTTAATGCTGTCGCCTAAAATTCCTGTTTTAGAATCGTATAATCCTGCACCATTAAAATCATCAAGATCTTCGGCATTAGTTGAGGAGCGAAATCTAAAGTTTTTGAATTGAGCATTTTTAAATGTTTTATTTAGTTTTGCTAATAATACAGGATCAACAGGCTCTTTTTTAATGGCATCCCGAATTTTTTTCAATTGTTTGTTGATCCAAATCGTTGAATCTTTCTTTGTGGAAGTTAAAAGTTCATTTATTAATGGCGAAATTGATTCTTTTTGAATGTGTTTCGTATAAAAATAAAACGGAATTGCATGTGCATTTTCTGGTGTTTTAAATGGAATTTCTTTTGAAACAGCTATCAAATATGCCATATTTTGAGCTTTTGATCCAATATAATTCACTCCCTTTTTTGGGACTTTAGATAAATCAACGAGATCAGTTACCGTGTTGTCAATAGTAAGTTTCTTCTTTTTAGAATTTACCTTTTCGACTATTTTTTTATCGGTTTCTTTGATGAAAAAAGTATCAACTTCAATTTTTAATTCCACTTTTTTAGAAAGCAGTTTTTTGATGTTTGCATCTTTAAAAACCTTAGTATAAGCCATAATAGGAATCTTTCGGTTTTTGCCTAATAGAACTAAATGACTTAATGGCGTTTGCAGTTCATTTACAATAATTCCTCTTACATTAGGCAAAACATCTGGCGTACCGTCTAAAATTACAATTTCATTCGAATTGGGCTTGATCCGTTCTAAATCTTTGATTTTATATTGTTTTAGGATGCCAATATTACTTCCAGAAACCACTTCTTGGTAGGTAAGTTCATTAAAAATATAATCTGATTTTACGCAGGGAATTTTAAATTTATTCTGCTGAAACCATTCCATTTGCTCAGGATTATTCAAATAGAATTTTAGATTTTTTCCAATAAAAGTCGAATTTACCACAAGATTAAAGAAACGTTCTATAAGCGGGATCGGCATATGATCTGAAGCTGCGAGTTCAAAAATCCACTTATCCGTTCCTTTAATATGATTTAAATTTCCGAGTAAAAAGTCACGGTCTTTTTGAGTATTGCTGTAGTTCTCATTATTAAAAACTTCTAAATCTTGATTGTAATGCAGATAATTTAGTACGAAATCATAATGAAGCGGAATCAATGTACTGTTGAAATAATACATTTTCTGTTTTCGTAAATCATAAATTACTTTTACAGATTCTATATTCGAAAATTTATCAGACAAAGGTTTTCCTCTAAATGCCTTAAAAGCTTCATAATCTGATAGTGTTGACGAGTGCTTTTGAGCACTTAAAGACATCAAAACAAAATAGAATAACAGAGTGTAAATGTATTTTTGCATGACGATTTTATTGAATAATAAAAGTAATTAATTAAACAATAAGTTTTATCTACCGCAGGATTATATAAACCAATTAAAACTACTGTAATTATCTATAATTTGGCTTACCTTTGCACCCTTGTAAAATATAAACATTTTAAAATGAAACGTGTAGTTGTTGGTCTTTCAGGTGGAGTAGATTCTAGTGTTGCAGCTTATTTATTACAGCAGCAAGGATACGAAGTTATTGGGCTTTTTATGAAAAATTGGCACGATGATTCAGTTACTATTTCTAACGAATGTCCTTGGTTAGAAGATAGTAATGATGCTTTATTAGTTGCTGAAAAACTTGGCATACCGTTTCAAACTGTTGATTTAAGTGAACAATACAAAGAAAAAATCGTTGACTATATGTTCAATGAATATGAAAAAGGAAGAACTCCAAATCCTGATGTGCTTTGTAACCGCGAAATCAAATTTGATGTTTTTATGAAAATTGCATTAAGTCTGGGAGCAGATTATGTTGCAACTGGACATTATTGCCAAAAAAGTGAAATTGAAGTGGATGGAGAAACGGTATATCAATTAATTGCCGGAAATGATGTTAACAAAGATCAATCTTATTTTTTATGTCAATTGTCACAAGAACAATTATCAAAAGCTTTATTTCCAATTGGAGCTTTAACTAAGCCAGAAGTTCGTGAAATTGCTGCTGAAATGGAATTGGTTACAGCCGAAAAGAAAGATTCGCAAGGTTTATGTTTTATTGGAAAAGTGCGTCTGCCTGAGTTTTTACAACAAAAATTACAACCAAAAGAAGGTAAAATTGTTCAAATTGATAAAAATGATCCAATTTACAATATCGAGAAACCAGCTGGTTTATCACTTGAAGATGATTTGAAATTAGACGCACAAAAACCGCAATATCTTCCAACAATGGGAAAAATAATGGGCAATCATCAAGGGGCACATTATTTTACTAACGGACAACGAAAAGGCTTAAATGTTGGAGGTACCACAGATCCTTTGTTTGTTATTGCGACTGATGTTGATACCAATACTATTTATACAGGATTAACGAGCAATCATCCAGGTTTATTTAAAAAAGCCTTGTTTGTTGGGAAATCTGAAATACATTGGATTCGCACAGATTTGACTTTGAAAACTGGTGAAACAATGGAAGTAATGGCTAGAATTCGTTATCGTCAGCCTTTGCAAAAAGCCACTTTACATCAATTTGAAGATGGAATGTATGTTCGTTTTGAAGAGCCTCAATCTGCTATTACCGAAGGTCAATTTGTGGCTTGGTATTTAAAAAATGAATTAGTTGGTTCGGGAGTAATTTCTTAGCTTTATACTTTTTTACGGGGTTTTCCTTTTAAAAAAGTATTTATGCGACATTATTTTGTTTTTCTTTTAATATTCGTTTCCACTTTGGCATTTGCTCAGAGTGAAGATGCTTGGGTATATTTTACTGGAAAACCAAATGCTCAGGACTTTTTTAATAATCCATCACAAACATTATCACAACGATCTTTAGATCGTCGTACAAAGCAAAATATTGCCTTAAATATTTCAGATGCTCCCATTGAAATAACCTATGTAAATCAGGTTAAAGCAAGCATGGGGATTTCTATAATGGCTCAGTCAAAATGGCTCAATGCAATTCATATTAGAGGTACGCAAGCCAATATTACAACATTAAAATCCTTTGCTTTTATTGATAAAATAGTTTTTGCTAATAAAGCTTTAAACACAACAGCAAAACCAGCAGCTGTTCATGCTGCGGCAAAAACAAAAGAAAAGCTAAATACAACAATCGATTACTCTTACGGGAATTCTGCAAATCAAATTCAAATGTTGAATGGGCAAGTACTGCATCAACAAAACTATACAGGTTCAGGTAAAATAATTGCTGTTTTAGACGGAGGTTTTCCGGGAGTAAATACAACACAGCCTTTTAAGAGATTAAGAGATAATAATTTGATTTTAGGCGGTTACGACTATGTAAATCGAAGTGCTGATTTTTATTCTGGTAATAGTCACGGAACCTCAGTTTTATCTACAATGGGCGGCTATACGGAAAATTCTTTGGTGGGAACTGCACCAGATGCTTCTTATTATTTGTTTATTACAGAAGATAATAGTGGTGAAAATCCTGTTGAAGAATCGTATTGGGTTGAAGCGGCAGAACAGGCAGATGCTTTTGGAGTTGATATTATAACAACCTCATTAGGATATTTTGGATATGACGAGCCAAGTTATAGTCATACCTACAGCGATATGAATGGCACAACAAATTTTATTTCAAGAGGTGCTGAAATAGCTTTTAGTAAGGGAATGATTGTAGTGGCTGCAGCTGGAAATGAAGGAACAACTGCAGAACCACATATTGGCGGGCCCGCAGATGCGGTTTCGGTTATTACCGTTGGTTCTGTTAATGCTTCAAAAGTGAAAGCTGGTTCAAGTTCTATCGGACCAAGTTTTGATAATCGAATTAAGCCGGATGTTATGGCTCAAGGTGTTGCAGCAGTTGTTTCTAATGCAGCAGGAAATATTGGAACAACAAACGGAACTTCTTTTGCTTGTCCAATAATGGCAGGAATGGCAGCTTGTTTATGGCAGGCTTTTCCATCAAAAAATAACAAAGAAATTAGACAAATGATACTGCAGTCTGCAGATCGCTATACTAGTCCTGATAATAATTATGGGTACGGAATTCCAAATTTTGGTTCAACCTTAGGTGTAGAAACGTTTCAATCTGCTGCCGATTTTTTGGTTTATCCAAATCCAGTTCAAACTAATATTTCTTTTTCATTTACTAATCCTAAAGCATCAGTTTCAATTTACTCTATTTTAGGGCAGAAATTAATAGAAAAAGAAATCACAAATCAAAATCCATTACTTTCTGTTGAAATTCTAACCAGCGGACTTTACTTTTATACTTTTGATAGTGAAGGTCTGCATAAAACAGGAAAAATAATCAAACAATAACAGCCCAATCTGCATGAACAAAATTACCAAACTCTTCAATATAAAATATCCAATAATACAAGGCGGTATGATCTGGAACAGTGGTTACAAACTGGCTTCGGCTGTTAGTAACTCTGGCGGTTTAGGTCTAATAGGCGCTGGATCAATGTATCCTGAAGTTTTAAGAGAACATATTCAAAAATGTAAAAAGGCGACAGACAAACCTTTTGGCGTTAATATTCCGATGTTATATCCTAATATTGAAGATATAATGAATATTGTGGTCGAAGAAGGCGTTAAAATCGTTTTTACTTCTGCTGGAAATCCTAAAACATGGACTTCATTTTTAAAAGAAAAAGGAATTACGGTAGTTCATGTAGTGAGCAGCAGTGTTTTTGCTTTAAAAGCCCAAGAAGCCGGGGTTGATGCTATTGTTGCTGAGGGTTTTGAAGCTGGAGGTCATAATGGACGTGAAGAAACGACAACTTTGACTTTGATTCCGATGGTGAAAGAAAAAGTACAGATTCCAATTATTGCGGCCGGCGGAATTGCAACGGGAAGAGGAATGCTTGCAACAATGATTTTGGGTGCTGATGGCGTTCAGGTAGGAAGTCGTTTTGCTGCTTCAATAGAATCTTCTGCTCACAATAATTTTAAGCAAACAATAGTTAATATAAAAGAGGGAGGAACTCAATTGACATTGAAGGAATTAGCACCTGTTCGACTAGTGAAAAATAAATTCTATCAAGATGTTCAGGACTTGTATGAAAAATGTCCATCTAAAGAAGAATTAGTTCAGTTATTAGGAAGAGCCAGAGCAAAAAGAGGAATGTTTGAAGGAGATCTTGAAGAAGGCGAATTAGAGATTGGACAGGTTGCGGGATTAATTCACGAAATTTTGCCTGTAGAGCAAATTGTTCAAGAAATGATAGTCGATTTTGAATCTGCCTGCAAAGAAAAAGCTACATTTGAGTTTTAATTACCCGCAAGAAATTTATATGAATTCTATACGCACTTATTTAGTATTATTATTGTTTTTAGGTTTTGGAATGCATTATGCTCTAGGTCAATCTTATCATTTTAAAACCTCGGGTTTTAGTGTCTTAGAAAAAACAGAAAAAGGAAAATGGGGCGAGTGGTCCAATCTTGACTTAGTAAATCTTTCGGTTGTTTTAGATACAGATAAGCATAGAATTGTTGTGTACTCACAAGAAATACAGCTTTTTAAAATATTAGATTATATCGAACGCGAAGAAAATGATACTGACATTGTGTATTCCTTTATGTGCAAAGACAATGACGGAAAAGAATGTAAACTTTCAATTATAACTCGTAAAAAGCAAGATTATCGTAAACAGCTTTATATCAATTACGACGATCATATTATTGTTTATAATATTTTTAATGTCTAGGTTGATTGTAATTATATGATGAAGCTTGAAACTAATGTTGTAAATCAATTACTAGCAGCAATGGATGCTTTTAAAGCCATTGCTGAAGAATTGATTAATAAACTTATAAATGAGACCGATCAGCCGGAGAAAGACAAAATATTAGCAGGCCATTATTATGAAATTGAAAATGCTGATATATTAAACGGTAACGAAACCCTTAGTGATAACTGGTATTTTGATGTTCATGGCGAACATTGTATGTTTAGAAATTTGACAACAAAGCAAACTCTTGAGGTTTCGTTAGGGAATAGAGAAAGTGTTGGAAATATTGATCCTTATTTTTTTTACGAGTTTCTTAAAACAACAAAAGACTTTTACCACTTAACAAGATATTTTGAAAAACCATTTCAGGATGTTTTATTCTTTCTTGAAGAGCTTGAAAAACAAAAAGTAATGATTTCTGTTTACGGTGTGGAGTTCAGAAAAATCTTAGAACCTTAGCATCTCAAAACCTTAGTCCCTCTTTTAAGCATCAATATCCTTAATAAATTCATCATATTCTAGATAAAACATTTCCAGAGCATGCATGTTTTCGTTGAAGAAATCAAAAATAGCATCCCAATTATTACGATTACTGAAACCGACTCCGGTTTTCTCGACCCAGATTCTACTGATGGTTTTACCGCTTTCTAAAGTGTGATTTTTTTCAAAAACTAAATCTTTGATGAATTCTTCATCAAGAATATTTTTTAATGCTTCTAATTTTTCAAAATAAGCATTTCGTTTTTCGTCGCTTCGTTGTTCGATGTCAATTAAAACCTGAGCTTTTTTATTGTCTACATAAAACTTGAAAGAGAAATCTTTTATCTTGGTATCATAAAGAACCCATTTTCTCGGGTATTTTTCGGCAAAAGCCACCCAAAATTCTCTTTTTATTCTTTGTGATTCTTCTTTACTGTACATTTTATTTTTATGGCTTTGCTTTAGAAAACTTGTAGAACCGCATTTTCTAGAGTATATTTATATTTTAATTTGAGATTCTGTTTAGATTTTATATATCAGAATTTTTATGAGATTATTTCTTGATAGATGAGGCAAATTTAGAAAGAATAATGAATTTATTTTTTATTAATTTAACGAAATATAGCGAGAAATAATCAGTAAAAAAATGAGATATAAAATCTAAACAGAATCTAATAATACAAAAATAAACTTTGAATATGGATTTTCAAGACTTTTTGAAATTTGTTCCTAATTTAATTCCGATTGAACTGCCGGCAGAATTAGCACACATGAAAATGGCTCCAAAAGAACGTCTTGAAGCTTTAAAAAATATCAATCTAGAGACAAAGAATCCTAGAATAGCAGCCGTTATGATGCTGTTGTATCCAAAGAAGGATAAAACGCATTTGGTTTTGATCGTTAGAAATGCCTATAATGGTGTTCATTCATCGCAAATTGCTTTTCCCGGCGGGAAATATGAAAATACAGATTTAGATTTTAGAGAAACCGCATTAAGAGAAACGCATGAAGAAATTGGTGTTTCTCCTGATAAAATAGAAGTTATCAAGGATTTTACACCAATGTACATTCCGCCAAGTAATTTTTTGGTGCATCCGTTTTTAGGAATTTCACATGAAGAATTATCATTTTACCCAGATATTCGCGAAGTTGCTGCAATTATAGAATTGCCGTTATCCGTTTTTTTAAGCGACGAAATTATAATCGAAGCCACATTATCAACTTCTTATGCAAATGATGTTTTAGTTCCCGCATTTAATATTCAAAATCATATTGTCTGGGGAGCAACAGCAATGATTTTAAGTGAATTGAGAGATGTTTTAAAAACTGGTTTTGAAAATAAATTTTGAAATATTTAATTTAACAATTTGATATTCATATTTATAGTAGTTTATTTTTGAAATTGCCTAAAAGTACTGCTAAACGATTTATTTTTGTATGTTTGCGTCCTAACCTCAAAAACAGAAAATAAAGTTATGGGATTGTTTAAACGAAATCCTTTCGGACATATATTATTTATCAAGAAATGGTTAATCCGAATCTTGGGAGCTATGACGCACCGAAGATACAGAGGTTTTAATGAATTGCAGATTGAAGGATCTGAGATCATTAAAACATTGCCAGATAATAATGTATTGTTTATTTCCAATCACCAAACTTATTTTGCTGATGTTGTAGCAATGTTTCATGTGTTTAACGCAAGTTTAAGCGGACGTCAAGACACTATTAAGAACATTGGTTATTTATGGCAGCCTAAAATGAATTTGTATTATGTCGCTGCCAAAGAGACAATGCAGGCTGGTTTACTGCCAAGAATTTTAGCTTATGTTGGAGCAATTACTGTTGAAAGAACTTGGCGCTCAAAAGGTGTCGATGTTACTGAAAAACGTGATGTTAATCCAAATGATACCGAAAATATTCGTATTGCACTCGAGGATGGATGGGTTATTACATTTCCGCAAGGAACAACTAAGTCATTTAAGCCGGTTCGCAAAGGAACAGCGCATATTATAAAACAGCATAAACCTATTGTAGTTCCTATTGTTATCGATGGATTTCGCCGTTCATTTGATAAAAAAGGACTTCGTTTAAAAAAGAAAAATATTCTGCAGTCTTTTATAATAAAAGAACCACTTGAGATTGATTATGAAAACGATACAATCGAACAAATTGTAGAAAAAGTTGAATATGCAATCGAGCAGCATCCATCATTTTTAAAAGTAATTCCTGCTGAAGAGATCAAAGTTGAGGAAGAACTTAATGAAATGAGAAGATGGAGTTATAAGGCTCCAGAAAATGGATATTAGATTTTAGTTTTTTTTTTTTTTTCTAAGTTTCAGGTTTCAAGTTTAAAAAATAGCTTAATAACTTAATTCAGTTATTTAAATAAAAACCTTTGAGCCTTTGCTTCTCTGTTCCTTTGCCACTGAACTAAAGATCAATTTTCTTCAACTCCTTGTAGTTTGAGTACAATCTTCGTAAAAGAGTTCCGTACAGTAATCTGTAGAAACACCAGAATAACCCAAAGAAGCCAAGTATTACAAAAACTAAAATTCCAACCGTAAAAAGCATCGCTTTGCCATCTTGGGCAAGTTTTTGTTGGAAAAAAGCCATATCTGGATTGTAGACATATCCTATAAAAAAGCTGAAAATAGAAGAAACTACAATCATTCCTAAATTGTACCAAACGTAATATTGAACTGTTTTTCTGGTTCTTAAAATGGTACTCATTAAAGATTTGGTAGCGACTGTGGTCGAAATGGTTGTATAGTTTTTATAGAAAATGTATACAAAAATTAATCCCACTAAATAATTCATGTAAGTCAAGTATTCAAGTGCAACCACAATTTCTGGATGATTTATTTTTTGTAAAACATCATCGGTATTGATAAATAAATTGGAGAAAGTCCAAAAAGAAATTTCCAAAATACTTATAATTAAAATCCACTTCACAATAGAAGATGATTTTTTATGAATCATTTTGTAGATTTCTTTTTCAGAAATTTGCTCAAAAGAATCCGAGTTCTTTTTCCAGTCTTTTTTTAGTAAATCCAGTTCTTTCATAATAATTTTTAAGGATTTAATATTTTTTTAAGTTTCCCTTTAATTCTGTTCATTTTCACGCGCGCATTCACTTCGCTGATTCCTAGAGTTTCAGCTATTTCTTGATAGTCTTTATCTTCTAAATACATAAAGACCAATGCTTTTTCGATATCGTTTAGCTGATAAACAGCTTTGTACATTAATTTAATCTGCTCTTCTTCTTCATAGTTGTAGTCAACATCTTTTACAAAATGCTGATGACTTTCGTAATCTACGGTAGATATAGTCCTTTTGGTTTTGCGATAGAGAGTAATTGCTGTATTTAAAGCAACGCGATAAGTCCAAGTCGAAAATTTACTGTCGCCTCTAAATTTTGGATACGCTTTCCAGAGCTGAATGGTGATTTCCTGAAACAAATCTTTGTGTGCATCTTCGCCGGCAGTATATAATCGACAAATTTTGTGGATTATATTCTGATTTGCCTGCAATTGCGCAACAAATGATTGTTCTAGGTTTTCGGTCATATAAGTATTAGTAGTGTTGAAATCTATTTTGTTACAAGACTTGACTATTTTTTGCCACGAATTTCACAAATTTATCGAATTACATATCAAAATGATAAAGATAAAGTTGAGTTTTAGTTTTTAAAAATTCGTGCAATTCTTGGCAGCTTCCTACAGTTGTCGTGTTTTGTAATAATTAATTGTCAAATCTATAAACTTGCTGTAGCTTTCCATTCCGTCTTTCTGATTGTTTGATTTTAAAAAACTATCATAAATAAAATGGAAACCTTCATCAATAAATGTATCATATTGTTTCCAGAAATCCTGACTTTCCTGATAGTTTTTTAGAATTCCAGGATTTACTTGTTTCTTCAGAATATTAAAGATTTTTTCGTTTTTATACTTCCAAATACTTAAGCAGTAATGCAATGTAAAGCTGTAACCAGCATATTTGTAATAAGGATTGTTGTTTTTAACAGATGCTAAAACACCAATAAAATTACATTCATTTTCACTAGCAAAACCAATCTGGTGTGCCATTTCGTGAGCTGTGGTTTGCGGAAAATTATACATTGGCAGTAAATCATTAATTTGAGCTTCGTTAGTAAAAGGATTTAAATAACCGCCAAAACCCATATAAGTTAATGGTGTACTGAAAAGTGATTTTTTAACGCTTAGAATTTCGTATTTAAAGTAAGGATGTTCTTGTGCTAGATTGTTATAGCCGTTTAAAATCATTTTAAAGGATTCTTTTTGCGAATACGGAAAAACAATTTTTTCACTTTTGTTTTTAGTGATTTCATACTGAACTTCATTAGTTTTAGCTATTAGCCGTTTTGTAAAAGCTAAAAGATCGGCATCGGTATATTCTCTTTTGATTTCCATTTTTACGAAAAGAGGCTCGCGATAGTAATTGAAGGCCCATAAAAGATGAAAGAAAAAATAAAAAATAGAGATTTTACCCAAAATCGTTAAAATATGATCTTTCCAATCTGCTCTCCATGTTTTTCTTATTTTCCAAAACCAAACTATTGCAGAAAGTATAAGAACTGCATAAATGCAATCGCCTACAGAAAAGGGAATTTTTCCTAAAAGTGTTCTTGAGAAGTGCGAAATTCTAACAAATAAATTGTTGCTGTAAAAACCTTCGACATAATCTGAAAAATAGGGCAGAATTTTTAAAACAATAATTTGCAAGAGTAAAAATAACGGCAGAATGTATTTTGATTTCACAGTTTAAATTTTGAATACGTAAATATAAATACAATATTGATTGATAAAAAAAAGTAAAATACGAATTCCTATAATTTTCATTAATTAATGTTTTTCTAATTATGCAAGAATCTTAAGTGTTGTTGAAGTTGTATTTTAATTCACTATAATTAATGCTAATTCGTGAAATTCGTGGCGGAAAAAAGTATAAACTTTGTAACTTTGACAATCTTAATTGTTAAACATCAAACAAAATATAATGAGTCAGGAAATAAGAAATCTGGAACCAAAAGAACTTTGGAACAAATTTGCAGATTTAAATGCAGTTCCACGTCCATCAAAAAAAGAAGAGCGTGTAATCGAGTTCATGAAAAACTTTGGAAACAGCTTAGGTTTAGAAACTTTTGAAGACGAAATTAGAAACGTAATCATCAGAAAACCAGCAACTCCTGGAATGGAGAATCGAAAAGCAATCGTAATGCAGGGGCATCTTGATATGGTGCACCAAAAAAATGCAGATAAAGTTTTTGATTTCGACAAGCAGGGAATTGATATGTATGTAGATGGCGACTGGGTTCGTGCTCGCGGTACAACGCTTGGTGCAGATAATGGACTTGGAGTTGCTACAATTATGGCGGTTTTAGAGAGTAAAACAATTGCGCATCCTGCAATTGAAGCTTTGTTTACAATCGATGAAGAAACAGGTATGACCGGAGCATTAAACCTAAAAGGAGGAATTCTTCAAGGGCAGATTTTATTGAATCTGGATACTGAAGAAGACGACGAAATTGATATAGGATGTGCTGGAGGAATTGATGTTACGGCTATAAGAACTTACCATGATGAAGAAGTTCCAGAAGGTTCTGTTGGGTACTCAATAACTGTAAAAGGTTTAAACGGAGGTCATTCAGGAATGGATATTCATAAAGGATTAGGGAATGCTAATAAAATTATGAATCGTTTGTTATTTGATGCTTTTGAAAATTTTGGTTTACAGATTGCGGAAATTAACGGAGGAAGCCTTCGAAATGCAATTCCAAGAGAAAGTGTTGCAAAAGTGATTATTTCTGAAATGTTTGATGAAGCGTATCTTTTTGATATGCAGGAAATCATTAATGATATTAAAGCTGAATATAAAACTACTGAACCAAACTTATCGATAGAAATCGTTAAGACAGATCTGCCTGAAAAAGTAATGGATTTAGGTGTTCAGGAAGGAATTATTAGAGCAATTTATGCGGCTCATAACGGCGTTTATAGAATGAGCGCTGATATGGCTGATTTGGTTGAAACATCAAATAATATTGCTCGCGTTATTATAAAAGACGGCGAAATATTGGTAGGATGTTTAACGCGTTCTTCTGTTGAATCTTCTAAATTTGATTTGGCTAATTCTTTGCGTTCTGCTTTTGAGTTAGTAGGATGTGAGGTAGAACTTTCAGGATCTTATCCTGGATGGACGCCAAACGTTAATTCGGAAATTTTGGAAGTTTTAAAAGAAATTTACGAAAAACAAAATGGTGAAGAGCCTAAAGTTGTAGCTTGTCACGCTGGTCTAGAATGTGGAATTTTAGGGACAAATTACCCAGAAATGGATATGATTTCTTTTGGACCAACAATTCATGGGGCACACTCGCCAGATGAAAGAGCTAGTATTTCATCTGCTCAAAAATATTGGAAATTTGTATTAGAAATTCTTTCTAATATTCCAGTTAAATAAGAGTAATTTAGTGTTCAGTTTTTTAGTGTTCAGTTTTCTGATCTAAAAAGCTGAACACTTTTTAAATTCTATACATTATAAGAATTGCTCACTGAACACTTCTTTTTAATCTCTTTTAGGAGCATTTTTCTTTTCTCTTTTTTCCTCTTTCTTTTCTTTAGCCGTTTTTAGCGGTTCTTTTTTTGCTGTTTTTTTAGCATCTTGACCTTTTGCCATTAGATATTTATTTTAGTTGTTTTTAATTGATTAATAGGTAAATATAACTTTTTAAAATCCTAATGAGCATAAAAAAATCCCCAATTTAAAATTGAGGATTTCTGTATTTATGGTAAGAGTAAAATTTTAATTCCTTTTAAGTACTTTATATTGTTCATAACAGCCGCTGATGGCATCTAAAATTTGAAGGTCATTTGCTGTTTGTATAAAAGCATCCGAATAGTTACAACGGTGCATAATTTCAGGGATTTCATCCTTGCTTATTCCTAAAAGTACAGCAATAGTTTCGCGATCGTATTTTGTTTCTAACAAATTTCTAATAGTATCGTCTTTTTTCATATCCTTTAGCTTCTTAAGTTCTTTTCCGTTTTTTCCAAAGAAATTATAGAGCATATCAGCCGGATTGAAAATAGAGCCTAATACTTTTCCAAATGCATTAGGAGAATATTCGCCTGCTTCATAACCTTGCGTAAGACCAGAAATACTATAACGGTAGTTTTCTTTTGTAGGAATTAATTTTGAGTCGACTTCAAGATATCCTGTTAAAGTAAAAGGAGCAATAATAACTTCTTCAAGCGCAATCGCTTTTTCGGTAAGTTGAATGCGGGTAACTTTATTTTTTATCCAGTCATTTGTTACTCTAATTCTAAGAGATTGAAATCCTAGCAGCGAAAAGTGAATAGTGTCATTAGGCTGTACATCAATTTCAAAATACCCTTTTGCGTCAGATTTTGCGCCGCGTACTTTGTTGGTGTTGATGATGTTTACGTTTGGAAGAGGTTGTTTACTATCGTCGTTTATAATATAACCCGAAACTCTTTGCGGGGTTGTAGGCTCGATGTCCTGCGCAAAACTAACGGTAGAGAATAGCATAAAAAAGAAAACTGCGAAATATTTCATATCCTGATTTAAAGCACTAAAAGTAGTAAATAGAGATTAAATATTTCGCAGTCTTCGAATATAATTATAAGAAAATTAACAAAGACAGCAGCGTTGCTTTTAGTATTTAAATAAAAAAGGATAATAAGATTAAATTACATTGTTTTGGATTACAAATTCACTTGTAGAGAATAAGATTCTGAACATAAAAAAATCCCAAATTCCAATTATGTCTGGAATTTGGGATTTTATATTTTAAGATATTAAAGAATTAATCTCTTCTTGGTCTTCTTGGTCTTGGTGAATCACCAAAGCTTTCAGAACGTCTTGGAGCTCTATCAGAACCACCTTCGTTTCTTTTGAAACCACCTTCTCTACGAGGAGCAGATGAGTTTCTGTCGCTTCTAAAACCACCTTCTCTAGGAGCAGAGTTTCTGTCGCTTCTAAATCCTCCGCCAGAACCTTCACGTCTTGGAGCAAAGTTTCCTTCTCTTCTTGGTCCAGAACTTCTTCCACCGCCACGGTTATTGTGGTCGCGTCTTCCGCCTCCGTCATTTTTAGAGATTTCAACATTAATACGACGTCCTTCTAATTGAACGTTGTTTAATACTTCCATAACTTTATCGGTGTGCTCAGGATCAGTGTTAAAGAAAGAGAAACCTTCTTTTACATCTACCTTGAAAACGTCATCACGACCTAAATCTAATGTTTCTTTCAAGTAATCTTTAAGCGACATCCAATCGAAATTGTCTCTTGAGCCGATGTTTACAAAATAACGAACTGCTCCATTATTATTGAATTCTCTTGGCTCAGAATCGTTTCTTTCACGTCTTTCTCCTGAAGATTGAGATGAAATATCTCTGTTCTTTTTGTAGTAAGCAATAAAACGATTAAATTCTACTGAAACCATTTTCTTGATCAATTCTTCTTTAGATAAATCTTCAAGAACATTGTTGATTGCTGGTAAATAGTTGTCAATTTCGTGATCAACCTCAGTATCTTTAATTTTATTAGCTAAGTGTAATAATTGAATTTCGCAGATTTCAATTCCAGATGGAATTGTTTTTTCTTCGAATTTTTGTTTGATGATTCTTTCGATAGAAGAAATTTTACGTAACTCACTTTTTGTAACGATTACAATAGAAGTTCCTAATTTTCCAGCTCTACCAGTACGTCCTGAACGGTGGTTGTACGTTTCGATCTCATCAGGTAATTGGTAGTTTACTACGTGAGTTACGTTATCAACATCAATACCACGTGCAGCAACGTCAGTAGCAACAAGCATCTGAATTTGTCTTCCACGGAAAGATTTCATTACACCATCACGCTGTGCTTGAGATAAATCTCCGTGCAATGCAGCCGCGCTGTATCCATCTTCGATAAGTTTTTCGGCAATAGCCTGAGTATCTCTTTTTGTACGACAGAAAACCACAGAAAAAATATCTGGGTTAGCATCTGCTAAACGTTTTAGAGCTTCGTAACGATCACGAGCATTAACTAAGTAAAATTCGTGAGAAACTGTAGATGAACCAGAGTTTTTAGCTCCAACAGTAATTTCTACAGGTTCGCTCATGAATTGTTTTGCAATTCTAGCAACCTCTTGCGGCATTGTTGCAGAGAACAACCATGTGCTTTTTTCGTCTGGAGTATCTGATAAAATAGATACGATATCTTCGTAGAATCCCATGTTTAACATTTCGTCAGCCTCATCAAGAACACAGTAATCTATGTTTTTAATGTTAACTAAACCTCTGTTAATCATGTCTTGCATTCTTCCTGGAGTAGCCACAATAATTTGTGCTCCTCTTTTTATTTCTCTTGCCTGCTCTGTAATACTAGCTCCTCCGTAAACTGCTACCACATTAATACCTTTTTCGTATTTAGAGTAGTTTTTAAGTTCGTTAGTAATCTGTAAACAAAGCTCGCGTGTTGGCGATAAAACTAATGCTTGTGTATTTCTGTTGTCGGCATCAATTTTTTGAATTAGCGGAAAACCGAAAGCTGCCGTTTTCCCTGTCCCTGTTTGAGCCAACGCAACCATATCCGTGTCTTTTTCCAATAATAGGGGAATCGCCTTTTCCTGTACCTCTGACGGATTTTCAAATCCTAGATCTAAAATCGCCTTCAGTAACGATTCATTCAATCCTAATTGTTCAAATTTATTCATATGTGTTTTTAAAATAGGGTGCAAAATTACTGTTAATTATTCAGATAAACTAATGCAATTTTAAGAATTATGTATTTGTTATGATTTGATTATCAAAAAGTTATGTTTATTGTAAAATGATTTTTTGAAAGAAATCGAAAAAAAAACGTCTTGAAATATCAATTTTGTTCCTTAAAATGTTGTATTTTAAACAATTATTTTGTTCTATTCAGGTAATCAATAAGTTGCTCAGTTGCCTTTGCACGATGGCTGATTTTATTTTTAATTTCAGATGATAGTTCAGCAAAAGTTTCATTATAATTTTCGGGCTGAAAAATAGGATCGTATCCAAAACCATGATTTCCAGTTTTATTCAAAGTAATTGTTCCTTTAGCCAAGCCGGTAAAAAGATGTTGAGCGCCATTTAAATTTAATGCAATAACGGTCTTGAACTGTGCACTGCGATCTTCTTCGTTTTTCAGAGCATCTAAAAGTTTATTCATGTTATCATCAGCATTTTTCTGTTCACCAGCATATCTTGCCGAATAAACACCCGGTTCTCCGTTTAAAGCTTTTACTTCTAAGCCCGTATCATCTGCAAAACAGTCGTAACCGTATTTTTCAGTTACATAATCAGCCTTTAAAATGGCATTGCCTTCAATCGTATCTGCTGTTTCTGGAATTTCTTCATGGCAGCCAATATCTTCTAGACTTAAAAGCTGAATAGATCCGTTAAGAATACTTTGAATTTCTTTGATTTTATTTAAATTATTTGAAGCGAAAACGAGTTTCATGAGTGTTATATTTTAAAGTGAATTTTTCGATTAAAAAGACAAAAGCAATTCCAAATGTATAAGCAAGAATATCACTCCAAAGAAAACCTTGTCCTAAAACGTATCTTCCAAAAAGTGTTTTTCTGAGTGATATGATCCAGTCGCTTTGATAAAGCTGCAAGAACTCAATGCTGTAACATATTAGGAGAGAATAGATTATTATACAAATAGCTTTTTTATGGGTAAACAAGATTCGAACCAGAAAATAAATCATAATTGCATATAGAAAATCACCAATCCATAACGGAATAAATGAGATTTTCCTTGAAAGAATTCCTAAAAGAATAATGGTCAGAAGTAAAACGGAATATTGTATTCGGGTTTTGTTCAAGTTTACTTTTTTGTTTGAAACAAAATTACAATTAATCTTTATAAGTTATTTCTCTTTGTAAAATTTTAAATTATAATGAAAAGGAGTTAAAAATTAATAAAATAATAAGCAGGTCTGCTTTATCTTATGAATTTAGAAATTCAATAAATTATGCAGATTATTATTATCTTGAAGCACTTTTAAGACTTCAAAAAATTAAATAAATTGTTTATGTTAAAGAAAATCACTCAAATCTCGCTTGCAGTTATAATGGTATTAATGGTTGTAAGCTGTAAAAATGCGAAACAAAAACTTCAAGAGTTTGTAACTTCTTATAATGCTGCAGCTCCAGCTTTTAAAGCTGAAAATGTTACACTGACAACAGCTCGAGGATATATCAATGATGATAAAATTGAACTGCGATTTGAAACTAATTTAGAACAAAACGCTCCTAATAAATTAGCTGCAGGCATTGCGTTTGATAAATTATTGAAGGAAATGATAAAGAAAAATCAAATTCCTAAAGATCTGGTAGAAGAAGGAATTCAGTTTGATGCCTATTTTTTGGCAGATGATAATACCGTTTTTGTAAAACAGATTATAAATAAAGAAACGTTGCCAGAATTACTGAATTAAACAAAAATGCCTCTTTAATAATAAAGAGGCATTTTTGTTTAATTTATTTTGGTAACATTTGTCAGGTTATCTGGGAAATACAACTCTGATAAATTGGTAAATTCATCACCACGCATAAATATATTAATATCTACATCGGCAAAAGAGGTTTTTCCTGCTGCGGCCAGCAGTTCGTTTGCAGAATGAAGTGTGTTTTTATGAAAATGATAAACACGATCTGATTTATCTGTAACGACCAAACCTTTCATCAGCATTTTGTTTTGTGTAGCAACTCCAGTCGGGCATTCGTTATTATGACAACGTAAAGCTTGTATACAGCCTAATGAAAACATAAAACCACGTGCACTGTTACACATATCTGCGCCTAAAGCAATGGCGTGCAGAATAGAATATCCGGAAATAATTTTCCCGCTTCCTATAATGCGTATTTTGTCACGAATATTTAATCCAATCAAAGTTTTGTTTACGAATATTAAGGCTGGCTCAAATGGCATTCCAACGCCATCAGCAAATTCTAAAGGAGCCGCGCCGGTTCCTCCTTCGGCACCATCAATAGTTATAAAATCAGGATAAGTGTCTTCAGTAATCATTTCGTGGCAGATTGCTTCAAATTCAGCTGTATTACCAATACACAATTTAAAGCCGATTGGTTTTCCATTAGATAACTCTCGTAACTGTGCAATAAATCGAATCAAACCTTTAGAATCAGAAAAAGCATGATGACCCGGAGGTGAAAGAATCATTGTATGCGGTTGAACTCCTCTAATTTTTGCAATTTGTTCTGTATTTTTTTTTGCTGGAAGTACGCCTCCATGTCCAGGTTTTGCGCCTTGAGAAAGTTTAATTTCGATCATTTTTACATTTGGAAGATTTGCCTTTTCAGAGAAATTTTCCGGGCTGAAGTTTCCTTCGGCATCACGACAGCCAAAATAGCCTGTACCAATTTGCCAAGTAATATCGCCTCCACCGGCAAGATGAAATTCAGTTAATCCGCCTTCTCCAGTATTTTGATAAAAATTTCCTTTTTGAGCGCCAATATTTATAGCACGAACGGCGTTTTCGCTAAGCGAACCAAAACTCATTGCAGAAACATTAAATAAAGAAGCTGAGTATGGTTGTTTACAGTCTTTTCCACCTACTAAAACACGAGGTAATTCTTCGTTCACTTTAGCTGGAAAAATAGAATGTTTTATTCCTTCATAACTTTCAGTGTTTAAATTTTGCTGCGTTCCAAAAGGTGTACTCGAATCAATATTTTTGGCTCTTTGATAAACTAATGAGCGTTGGTTTCTGGAGAAAGGTTTTCCGTCTGTAGATCTTTCAATAAAATATTGCTGAATTTCGGGTGCGATCATTTCAAATAAATATCTGAAATATCCCAAAACAGGAAAGTTTCTTAAAATGGCATGTTTTTCTTGAGACGCATTGTAAGCACCAACAAGTAATAATATTGGAAGAACTATTACTAATAAAAAACCACGTCCAGTATAATAGTAAATTGCTGCAACAATTAGAAACAATAAGAATCCGTAGATAAAGAATTTTTTTCTCATGTTTTTAAAGTATTAAATAAGGTAAAATTTTAATTAATTGAATCGTAATCTAACATAGACATGTTTAATGCCTTTTTTGTCAGATTCTCTTTCGTCGATTTCTAGAATATCAGTAAGTGATTTCAGCATTGGCGTAAGCTTAGAAAATCCATAATTTCTAGGGTCGAATTCGGGTTTTTTCTTTACAATCAAATTTCCAACATCACCTAAAAATGCCCAGCCATCATCATCTTCAATGTCCTCGATAGTAGCTTCGATAAGTTCTATGGTTTGTTTATCAATTTTATGCAATGCTTTTTCCGCAGGTTTTTCGACCAGTTTTTTAGTATCTGCAGCAACAACGGTTTTAGGCTTCTTTTTCTGAATTGCACCGTCTAGAACTTCAATATAGATAAATCTGTCGCAGGCAGCAATAAAAGAACTGGGTGTTTTCTTTTCGCCTATACCGATTACTTTCATGCCTGATTCTCGAAGTCGCACCGCTAAACGGGTAAAGTCACTGTCGCTTGATACGATACAAAAACCATCAAGTTTCCCTGAATAAAGTAAGTCCATTGCATCAATAATCAAGGCTGAATCTGATGAGTTTTTTCCAACCGTATAACTATATTGTTGAATAGGAGTAATGGCGTGCTCCAATAATACGGATTTCCATCCGTTTGCATTTGGCTTTGTCCAATCAGCATAAATACGTTTTGTAGTTGGTGTGCCAAACTTTGCGATCTCTTCCATCATACCTTTTACATTGCTGTAGGGTACATTATCTGCATCAATAAGAACAGCTAATTTTAGATCTTTTGAGTTGCTTAAAGCCATTATTTCAATATTAGAAAAATTAGTATTCTCAAAGTTAAAATTAAAATTGGGTTTTATGTGAATTTTAAGTCAAATAAGTGTTTTAGCACTTCTAAATTATTCTGGTTATAAATAAGTTTTTGTTTTAGAAAATTAATTAAAGATAAATTTGTCTTTTATAATAAAATTAGATAATTTTGTATGGAATTAATTAATGAGATATGTTTTCAAAAGCGTGTGAGTACGGAATTAGGGCTTCTATTTTTATTGCAACGAAATCTTCTAAAGGAATAAGGGTTGGAATAAAAGATGTAGCAAAAGAAATTGATTCTCCGGAACCATTTACGGCTAAAATTATGCAAATTTTGACTAAAAGCGGAATAATTCATTCGGCTAAAGGAGTTGGGGGAGGATTCGAAGTTTCGAATGAGGCATTGAAAACTATAAAATTAATTCAGATTGTAGATGCCATTGATGGAGATAAAATTTATAAGGGCTGTGGTATTGGTTTAAAAGAATGTTCTGAAGAGCATCCGTGTCCAGTTCATCATGAATTTAAAAAGATTAGAGGTTTACTTTTAGAGATGCTTACCAAAACTACTCTTGAACAGCTGGCATTAGGAGTAAAATCAGGAGACTTTTTTTTAAAAACATTGAATATAAACGATTAATATTAAATAAATACCTAAAAAAAATGAATACAAAAACCAAAATTTCACTATTAATCCTAATGGGATTTTTAACAATAACTTCTTGCGGTAAAAAAGAAACTGCACCAGTTGAAGAGCAAACAGAAACTTCAACAGAAGGAGAAGCTGCTCCTGTAACTTCAACCGCAGAAAATGTATTAGTTATTGAAGGAAATGACCAAATGCAGTTTAGCACCAATGAATTGAAAGCAGTTGCAGGAAAACCAATTACGCTTACCTTAAAACATGTTGGTAAAATCCCAAAAGAAGCGATGGGACATAATCTAGTTATTCTTCAAGAAGGTACAGATCAAGCGGCTTTTGCTTTGAAAGCTAATGATGCAAAAGCAACTGATTTTATTCCAGAATCTGAAAAAGCTTCAATTATTGCTCATACTAAATTATTAGGAGGAGGAGAGGAAGATACAATTGAGTTTACAATTGATAAAAAAGGGTCATATCCATTTATCTGTTCTTTCCCTGGTCACGTGGCTATGATGAAAGGTGTATTGATTGTTGAGTAAATAACCAAAACTCCGAATCCTTTAAATAAGGTTTGGAGTTTTTTTAAAAACAAATAAAAGATAAAAATGTCTTTTATTGAATTAATTAGAAATGAAAAGAGAAAAAAAATTGTGGATAGTCTTTATTTTAGTAATGGCTATATCATTTTCTGTATTAGGTTATTATGGTTACGAAATCTATCAGCAGGCTCCGCCAGTTCCAAAAGAAATTGTTTCTGATAGCGGAAAAGTTATTTTTTCTGAAGAAGAAATTAAGGACGGACAAAATATTTGGCAGAGTATAGGCGGACAGGAAGTTGGCTCAATTTGGGGTCACGGTGCTTATGTTGCACCAGATTGGACGGCAGATTGGCTTCATCGTGAGGCAGTTTTTATACTGGATAAATTTGCCCAAAAGGACTTCAATAAAAAGTTTGATGAACTTGATGAGGAAAAACAATCGGCCTTAAAAGTTCGTTTGCAAAAAGATGTGCGAACCAATCGATATGATCCAAATACAGGAGTTCTTACTATATCTGAAAATCGTGTTGCTGCGATTGAAGGTTTGAGTGAATATTATAAAGGTCTTTTTACCAATGATCCAAAATTTGATAAGCTGAGAGAGGAATACGCGATTCCTAAAAACTCTATTAAAGATGAAGAGAAAATGCATAAAATGAATGCGTTTTTCTTTTGGGCAACATGGGCAACAGTTACAAATCGTCCTGATTCAGATATTTCGTATACGCACAATTGGCCGGCAGATGAATTAGTGGGTAATAAAGCTACCAAAGAACTTTTAGCTTGGTCTGGTGTCAGTATTATTTTGTTGATTTTAAGTGTTGGTATTTTAGTGTTTTATCATGCAAAATCGGGTGAAGAAGAAGAATTTCCACTTCCAAAAGAAGATCCAATCATTAAACAAGGTAAAACTCCATCGATGGGATTGGTTACAAAATACTTTTGGATCGTTAGTTTATTAATGGTTTTACAAATGGTGTTCGGGATAATAACGGCTCATTATGGCGTTGAAGGAAATGGTTTGTACGGTATTCCAATAGATCAAATTTTACCTTATGCAGTAACAAGAACATGGCATACACAATTGGCTATTTTCTGGATTGCGACAGCTTGGCTTGCAACTGGACTGTATATTGCACCTGCAGTTTCAGGTAAAGATCCTAAATTTCAATGTTTTGGAGTGAACTTCTTATTCATTGCTTTATTGATAATTGTTTTAGGTTCAATGGCTGGACAATGGTTTGGCGTAATGCAGAAATTGAATTTAGTACAAAACTTTTGGTTTGGTCACCAAGGTTATGAATATGTTGATTTAGGTCGTTTTTGGCAGATTTTCCTTTTGATTGGATTGTTTTTATGGCTTGCTTTAATGATTCGTCCATTAATACCAGTTTTAAAGAAAAAAACAGAAGAAAAAAATCTAATCATTTTATTCCTAGTTTCTTGTACTGCAATTGCCATGTTTTATGGAGCTGGTTTAATGTGGGGGAGACAAACGAATCTGGCTATTGCAGAATATTGGAGATGGTGGGTTGTTCATCTTTGGGTTGAAGGATTCTTTGAAGTATTTGCAACGGTTGTTATTGCTTTCTTGTTTGTTCGATTAGGACTATTGAAAACTAAAACAGCAACATTGAATGTTTTGTTTGCAACGATTATTTTCATGTCAGGAGGTATTTTGGGAACTTTTCACCATTTGTATTTCTCAGGAACTCCAACTGCAATTATGGCATTAGGAGCTACTTTTAGTGCACTAGAAGTTGTGCCTTTAACTTTAATTGGATTTGAAGCGTATCAAAACTATAAAATTTCAAAATCAACACAATGGATTGCTGATTACAAATGGCCGATTTATTTTATGATTTCTGTGGCATTTTGGAATTTTCTCGGAGCTGGAATTTTCGGATTTATTATTAATCCTCCAATAGCACTTTATTATGTACAAGGTTTAAATACTACGCCATTGCACGGACATACTGCTTTGTTTGGGGTTTATGGAATGCTGGGAATAGGTTTAGTATTATTTGTATTGAGAAGTTTATACAGAAATGTAAACTGGAATACTAAACTGCTTAAAATTACTTTTTGGAGCTTAAATATTGGTTTGTTCTTGATGGCGATATTGAGTTTACTTCCAATAGGAGTTTGGCAGGCAATCGAAAGTATCGATCACGGTATGTGGTATGCTCGTTCTTCTGAGTTAATGCAACAGCCGGCAATGATTACATTAAAATGGCTTCGTGCAATAGGAGATTCTATATTCGGAATCGGATTTATAACAATGGCTTGGTTTGTATTTGACCTGACCTTAAAAAATAAAAACAAATAAAAATTAAAAATTGATTATCATGGAAAATTTAAAAAATAAAACAATAGGATCTTTTGTAGCTCAGGATTTTAGAACAGCTGCAGTGTTTTCAAAATATAGAATTGATTTTTGCTGTAAAGGAAACAGAACGGTAACTGAAGTATGCGAAAAACAAAAAATAGATTCTGATGCTTTGCTGCAAAGTGTTTATGAGGTTTTACAATCAGAAAATAATGGTTCAATAGATTTTAATTCTTGGCCTTTAGATTTATTGGCAGATTATATTGAGAAAACACATCATCGTTATGTAGAGGAAAAATCGCAGACTCTTCTGGCATTTTTAGATAAATTATGCAAAGTACACGGAGCAAACCATCCAGAATTATTTAGAATAAATGAGTTGTTTATAGGTTGTGCAGGAGAATTGTCGCAGCATATGAAAAAAGAGGAATTAGTTTTATTTCCTTTTGTAAAGAGAATGGTGAAAACAAAAGAATCTGACGGGATTTTGTCACAGCCTTCGTTTGGAACGGTATCCAACCCAATTGCAATGATGATGCATGAACATGACAATGAGGGAGAACGTTTTAGAGAAATTGCGAGTCTGACAAATAATTATACACCTCCTGCAGATGCTTGTACAACGTACAGAGTAACTTTTGCAATGCTTAAAGAGTTTGAAGAAGATTTACATAAACATATTCATTTAGAGAATAATATCTTGTTTCCCAAAGCTGTTGCTCTAGAGAAAGAATTTATTGAAGTCGAATAACGATTAAATTTTAATAGTCGAAAACACCGATAAATGTCAAAGTATTGAGTATTATCGGTGTTTTTTATGGCAACTATTTACTACTTTTAATATTCTTAAAATGGAATTATTTAAAATGTATTCTCAAAAAAACTGGATTATCTGCTGTTTTTTTAATTTCTTGATTGCTTGTGTTTTCGGGTTGTTAATGCGGTATGTGTATCTTTTTCCTTTAGACTTTGTAAATTATAGTTTTCTGTTGCATGCACATTCTCATGTGGCGATGCTGGGCTGGGTTTATATGATGGTTTATGTTTTAATTGTATACTTTTTTATTCCGAAAGAAAAAAATGAGAAGCCTATTTATGGTCGTTTATTTTGGTGTACCGAAATTGCGGTTATCGGAATGATGGTTACTTTTCCGGTTCAGGGTTATGCATTGCTTTCGATCATTTTTTCAACCATGCATATTGTATTGAGTTATCTTTTTTGCAGATTGGTTTGGAAAGATAGTTTTAAAGACAAAACTCCTGCAGTCAGATTTTTAAAAGCATCTGTTTTATTTATGGTTTTGTCCACTTTTGGAGTTTGGTGTTTAGGTCCTGCGGTTAGTACGCTTGGCAAGCAAAGTGCATTTTATCAAATTGCCATTCAGTTTTTTCTCCATTTTCAATTTAACGGCTGGTTTTTGTTTGCCGTTTTAGCTCTGTTTTTAAAACAGTTTCAGCATGCAATTGAGGAACGAAAGTTTAAGATGTTTTACTCTCTTTTGGTCGTTTCGATCTTTTTAACAGTTGCATTTCCTATTCGATGGTTTCTGGAAAATAACATTTTGAATTGGATTAATACTCTTGGAGTCGTATTCCAATTGCTTGCTTTTATTTACTTCTGCAAAATGTTGAAGCCTCAAATAGTCGAATTTAAAGCTAATTTGAATCAAACTGCAAAGTTGTTTTATAGTTTAGCATTGTGTTCTTTATTTTTAAAAATCGGGATTCAATTATTGACAATTTTCCCGAATATAGCCGAAGTTTCACATCAAATTAGAAATTTTGTAATTGGCTTTATTCACTTAACAACTTTAGGAATTATAACCGGTTTTTTGTTTGGAATATTAGTCCAAAATAAGATGCTTTCAGGTAATTCTTCTTTAATGAAAAATGGAGCAAAGTGCTTTATTTTAGGATATATTGCTACCGAAGTTTTGTTGTTTTTTCAAGGAGGGCTTTTCTTTTTTGGAAAAGGCACGATGGAGTTTTATTATCAAAGTATTTTGATATTTAGCTTGCTTCTTGTTTTGGGATTAGTTTTAATGATGATGTCAATAAGAAAAGGTCATTCGTAAAACAAAAAAGCCCCAGCGGGACGATATATTTATAGAATGTTTGTTTGCGATAGATAAAAGCATCAGTGTGGCGACACATTTTAAATTATATTGAACAGTATATATCGCTCCGCTGGAGCTTTAAAACGGGACTATAATATTGTCTATAAATATGCAGCTTCTCCGAAGTTATTGATGTAATGATGATCTCAATAAGAAAAGAGTATTAGTAAAACAAAAAAGTCCCATAGGTACCATATATTCATAGAATGTTTGTTTGTGATAGGTAAAAGCCCCAGCGAGGCGACATTTATCAAAAGGCTTTATAAACAAAAAACAAGAGCCGATCCATTCCTAAAATCTACTCTTGTTTTTCTACTAATCAACCTATTTATTATTTCTAAATTTTTTCTGCTTCTTGATTTATTGTTGTTATGGTTTTATCATTGTTTACGCCCAAACCTTCTTGCTGAAATATCAATTCTCCATCCGGATTAAAAACGCTTATAATATTAGAATGCGAAAAATCTATTGGAGAGATCTGTTTGTAATTAACAGCCAAAACTGCTGCAAACTCACGAGTGTTTTCTTCTGATGAACGTAAAAACAGCCAGGGATCTTGATTCATTTTATTGGCAATTGCAAAATCTTTTAGTTTTTCGGGGGTATCAGTTTTGGGATCAATACTCACCAAGATAAGTTTTACATGCTGTTTTGTGTTTTTATCAAGTTTTGATTCAATATCTCTCATATCTGCTACTAATCTTGGACAGGCAGCTTTACAACTAGTGTAAATCATTACCATAACAAGAACGTTTCCTTTTAGACTTTTCAATTCAATATCTTTCCCGTCCTGAGTTGTCCATTTTGATGGCAAATTGTAAATTGATAAATCACTAATCTCTTTGTTTACAGGTGCTGAATCTTTTTTCTTGTCAGACTCTTTGCAGCTTTGCAAAGAGAATAAGAGAATAAATACAGCAATTATTGTTTTTTTCATTTGAAAGTAATTTAAGTTATCGTTTTGGGTTTGTATCGCTGGCACATCTAAAACCTAGATTTCGAGTTGAATACTGTGCTTTAAGACTTCCTCTAAAAGCGTAACGCATAAATGCCGCATAATCCATCAAATCTGTTGCATTTACAGAACCGCTTCCGCAGAATAAATTCTTGTCGCTGCTTTTGTCTTTTCTCGATTCTCCAGATAAAAAAATGCTGTTAAAATCTGACGTCCACTCCCAAACTAAACCATGCATATCGTAAACCCCCCAATAATTTTTGAAAGTTTTCCCAATTTGATTTTCGTAAGTTCTTGATTTCTCATACCAAGATAAGATGTATTCGTTGAATTGTTTTTTAGTTCTGGCGTCGACTTTTTTTTCATCGGCCATAGCCACATATTCCCATTCATCCATTGTAGGTAATCGTTTTCCTTGGCATTCACAGTATTTTTTGGCAGCAAACCAAGAAACACTTGTTACTGGTGATTTAGGATTTGCACTTCCAAAATCAAAATCATTAGTCCAATACGACAAATAACTTTTGTCAGCAAAAATCCCTTTTATTTTAGATTTTGAATATGAAGGATTTTTTTTGATGAAGTTTAAAAACTCACTATTTGTAACAGGATAAATATCCATGTAGAACGATTTTACAACTACAGGTTTTTTGGAGGTGGCTCCGTAAAGAGGGACAAACGAGCCCTCTTTTATCGGAACCATTCCAGATTCTTGAGCTTTTAATCCTGTAAGCATCAAGAAAAGAATAAGAATGAAAATGTTTTTTTTCATGCGAAAAATGTTGCTGTTATCTTAGCGCTTTTACCATTTCTGGCGTTACTTCGGTTTTATTATTACCCCAGCTGTTATAGATGTAAGTTAGAACATTTGCTATTTCATCATCAGATAAATTCTGAGCCGGCATTACATTGTTATATTTTTTACCATTAACAGTAACCTCTCCGGTTAAACCATGTAAAATAGTATTGATAGAACGTTTTGGATCGGCATTTAAATAATCTGATTTTGCTAGAGGAGGGAAAGTACCAGGGATTCCTTGTCCTTCAGATTGATGACAAGCAAAACAAGTCGTTCCAAAAATTTCTTTTCCAATATTAATTTTTTCAGCAACAGTACGTTTTGGAATTGCTGTTTTTGCAGCTGAGCTTCCCGGCATTTTCTGAATAGTTCCGCCTTCAGGTAAATAAATACCTTCTTGAATTGTTCCTGAGTAAATGTTTTTGTTTTCTTTTCCTTCCACTTTCAGCATTCCTAAAGCACCTTTGTTAAATGCTCTAAAAATAGAGTGGTCAACTAATATAAAAGTTCCCGGAGTTTCAACTTTAAAATCGACGATGGCAGCTCCGCCGGCAGGAATTAAGGTAGTTTGAACATTTTTGTTAATTACACTTCCGCCTTCAACATGAACACTATCGAATATTTCACCAATAACGTGGAAAGAAGAAACTAAGTTTGGACCTCCATTACCAACATATAAACGAACAGTTTCGCCTACTTTAGCAGTCAATTCGCCGCCATTTGTTAAAGCTCCTACTTTTCCATTAAATACTACATAATCTGGAGTTTCTTTTACAGCTTTGTTCATATCAAATGCTTGTAATCCTTTTGCGCCATATTCTCCCTGAGTATAAAAATCTCCCTGCATAACGTAGTATTCCTTATCAACAGGAGGAAGTCCGCCTTCTGGTTCTACTAGAATTAAACCATACATACCATTTGCAATATGCATTCCTACTGGAGCAGTAGCACAATGGTAAACATATAAGCCTGGATTAATTACTTTAAAACTAAAGACTTTTTCATGTCCTGGAGCCACAAGTGATGAGGTTGCGCCACCACCTGGACCAGTTACGGCATGTAAGTCTATATTGTGAGGCAGTTTGTTGTCTGGATGATTTTTTAAGTGAAATTCGACTTCATCTCCAACACGTGTTCTAATAAAGCTTCCCGGTACAGATCCTCCAAAAGTCCAATACGTATATTTTACGCCGTCGGTCATTGTACCTTCTTGTTCTTTAATTTCCATGTTAAGTTTTAACTTCATAGCAGTTCTGTTTCCAACTGGTTTTGGAACCATAGGAGGTGCAGTAAGTTCTGCATTCATTTCTCCTTCGGTCATGATATCTGCATAGTTTTTAGCTTCTTCTTTTTTACAGCTTCCTAAAAAAAGAGCAATAAAGAGTAAGCTTAAAAAGAGACTCATTTTAATCTGAATGGTATGTTTCTTTTCCATAAGTAATTGGTTTTGTTTTCATTTTAAATTTTAATCAAAAATAAAAGACTATTTTGTCTTTTATTATGATAAAAGTCATAGAATGGTTACTAATATTTCGCTTAATTAATTGTAGAATTATCATTTTTTGGTAAAATTATATTAACTCAAAATGTTTATACTATTCAAAAAAAAGGCAACTATTTGGGGATAAAAAAACAGAAATAAAAAACAGCACTAAAACTAAATCAGACTGTTAAAAAAATATATAAAAGAATACTTTGAATATCAAATATAAAAAAAATACTATAAACTACAATATTGATAACTTTGGTTCTTGAGTTTTTTTTCTTGATTTGTAGAATTCAAATGCGAATAAATTTATTTATGAATGATGGCTTTTTTTTAAAATAAAAATAAATGACTGTCTGAATTTTAGAATAATAATGATTATTTTTGCTCGCTGATTAAGTTAAAAATATTACTACACTATATTATGGTAAAAGATTTATTCGAAAGAATTCAAGAAAATAAAGGACCTTTAGGAAAATGGGCTTCTCAAGCAGAAGGTTATTATGTTTTCCCAAAGTTAGAAGGAGAGTTAGGTCCTAGAATGACATTTCACGGAAAAAATATCCTAAACTGGAGTTTAAATGATTATTTAGGTTTAGCAAATCACCCAGAAGTTCGTAAGGCAGATACTGATGCAGCAATTCAATTTGGAGCGGCTTATCCAATGGGAGCTCGTATGATGTCTGGACACACAACTTACCACGAGCAATTAGAAAATGAATTAGCTTCTTTCGTAATGAAAGAATCTGCTTATTTATTAAATTTTGGTTACCAAGGAATGGTTTCTATCATTGATGCATTGGTAACTAAAAATGACATCATTGTTTATGATGTTGATTCGCATGCTTGTATCATTGATGGAGTTCGTTTGCATATGGGTAAACGTTTTACTTACAAGCACAATGATCTTGAAAGTATGGAGAAAAACCTGCAGCGTGCTACAAAAATGGCCGAAGAAACTGGCGGTGGTATCTTGTTTATTACTGAAGGTGTTTTTGGAATGCGCGGACAACAAGGTAAATTGAAAGAAATTGTTGCAATGAAGCAAAAATACAATTTCCGTTTATTAGTTGATGATGCACACGGTTTTGGTACTCTTGGTAAAACAGGTGCTGGTGCAGGTGAGGAGCAAGGAGTTCAAGATGATATTGATGTTTACTTCTCGACTTTTGCAAAATCAATGGCTAATATTGGTGCTTTTGTTGCAGCAGATAAAAAAGTTATTGATTATTTAAAATACAACTTACGTTCGCAAATGTTTGCTAAAGCGCTTCCGATGATCCAAACAATTGGTTCATTGAAACGTTTAGAATTATTGCGTAATTCATCTTCAATCAAAGATAAACTTTGGGAAAATGTAAATGCATTGCAGAACGGACTTAAAGAAAAAGGATTTAATATTGGTGATACAAATACTTGTATTACACCAGTTTATTTGGAAGGAAGTATTCCTGAAGCAATGGTAATGGTAAACGATTTAAGAGAAAATTACGGTATTTTCCTTTCTATTGTTGTTTATCCAGTTATTCCAAAAGGAATTATTTTGTTAAGAATGATTCCAACAGCTTCACATACTTTAGCTGATATTGAAGAAACATTAACGGCATTTGAAGCGATTCGCGAAAAATTGGTTAACGGAACTTATAAAGAAATTGCAGAGCGTACAACTGTTGACGTTTCGTAGTTAATTTAAAAAATAATATTTCCTTAAATGGAAATTATGTAAAAAAATCCATTCTGTTATACGAATGGATTTTTTTTATTTGAAGTAACTTTAAATTTGTAATCAGAAAATAAAATTAATAATTATGAAAAAGCTACTTATACTAACGACTCTAGTTTTGACTGTTTTAGTTTCTTGCAAAAAAACAACAGATACAGAACCGATTCAAATTACTCCAAGCGCCCCAAAAGAGGCTCAAATAGAAGAACCTGCAGGTGATCAATGTTATGCTTTAAGAACAAATGGAAATGTGATTGAATTGAGTTTTAATGTAAACTCGCACCAAGAGGTAAACGGAAAATTAAATTATAATATAGCTGGAAAAGATAAAAATGAAGGAACTCTAATTGGAAACATGAAAGGCGATACGCTTATTGCTGATTATACTTTTACTTCTGAAGGAGTTTCATCTGTACGAGAAGTTGCATTTCTGCAAAAAGACGGAGCGTTAATAGAAGGATTTGGAGATGTTGTTCAAGCTAACGATAAAGTTACTTTTAAGGACAAAACCAAACTGAAGTTTGATCAAAAAAACACATTGACTAAGACAGATTGTAAAGTAGAATAGTAAAATGTTATCGATACAAAAAATCCATTCGTTTATTGCGAATGGATTTTTTTATATTTTCAAATCAGATATTGATTTTTACAACTAAATACTTTTAAAGGTATTTTAAATATGTTTTTCTTTGGCAGTGAATTTTTGGATCAAAGTTTTTCCATAGTAAATGAATTGCAGTATTCTCTGCTAATTCTGGAGTTCTGATGCAGTTTACAATTCCTTTTTCAGAAAAAGTTTTGAAATATTCATCAAAAATAATTGCGGTAACTCCTTTATTTTGGTAATCTGGGTGAACACCGATAAGGTAAAAAACTACATCTTTACTTTTCTTTCTTGCTTTTAAAAGATGAAGAAAACCAAATGGGAAAAGTTTTCCTTTAGCTTTTTGCAGTGCCTCGGTAAAACTTGGCATAACAATACTGAAAGCGACTAAGTTATCATCTTTATCAACTACAAATTTTATGTATTCAGGATTGATAAAACTGATGTATTTCTTTTTAAAATACTCCTTTTGAACATCTGAAATCGCAACAAACGAAGCTAATTTGGCATAACTTTCATTAAACAAATCAAACATTTTGTCGACATGCGGCATAATATCTTTTGTTTTAGTGAAATTAAGAGCTCTAAGTTCATAGCGTTTTTTAATTAAGGCTTGTGCTTTAAGAAAAAATTCTGGTTTTACATTCGAAAAGGGAAATATACTTTCGATGTATTCTTTTTCAACCTGAAAACCTAGTTTTTCAAAATGAGTTACATAGTATGGATTATTGTACCAAGTAATCATCGTTCCAACTTGATCAAAACCTTCTGTAAGAACACCAACTTTGTCTAAATTAGAAAAACCCATTGGGCCTTCGGCATGTTCAAGGTTATGTTTTCTTCCTAATTCAAATACTTTTTCGAGCAATGCTTTTGTAACCTCTATGTCATCAATTACATCAAACCATCCAAAACGAACTTTTCTTTTATGCTGATTATTTACTTCGGCCCAATTGATAATTGCAGTAATTCTTCCCACAATTTCATTGTTTTTATAAGCAAGATAAAAGTAAGCTTCGGCATTATCAAAAGCAGGGTTTTTTGTTTTATCAAAAGACTCTAATTCATCAGCAATTATTGGTGGAACCCAATATGGATTGTCTTTGTATAACGAAAACGGAAATTTGATATATTCGGTTAATTCTTTTTTAGTTTTAGCTTCTTTAATTGTAATCATTAAGGTGGTATTATAAAAATTCTCTTAGCTCAGAGAGTTTGGTTATTAAAATTTATTCGTACTTAGCCTTGCGTTTTCTTTCTCTTGCCTGATAATCTATTTCTTTTTCATTTTCAGGATTCTTTTTAGCCCTTTCATTATTTTTTAGCTCGATTTGTTTTTCTTTATACCATCCGTCGTAACGCCAAGAAAAACCAACACCGCCATATAAAACAGATGGAGTATTTTTAAAATTTGTACTTATCGAAGCGTCTATCTGCATATTTGGCGATAAAAGATAAGCTGCGCCGCCGCGAACGATTGCATCACTGTAGAAATCACTTTTATATCCTTGATTTTCAACAAACCCAGACCATTTTGCATTAAATCCGTGTGTTAAAGTTAATACGTAACCATAACTTGGATAATCAGTGCCAATATAATCAGCAATAATATTGGTTACAAAAACCCATCTTCCGCCTCCAAATAAGTTTTGTGTAACCAAGGCAACTTTTGGAGAAATCTCGCCATCACGAGAGAAATAATAAGGATTGTCGGCACCAACAAAATTTGCTCCTGCAAATATCGAAACTGCCGGAATTAGCTCACGCCATTTAAAACTGCGATTGGCTTTATAGCTGTAGATGTTTACTTCGTCTTTATAATTTTTGTAAGGGTCATAAATCAAATATTTGGCCCCTAAAACAGTTTGTCTGAAATTGCTTTTTTTGTAGCTGGTGTATGGAGTATCAAAGTTTTCCATTTGATATTGCAAATCAACAATAAATTCTAACTGTTCTAAAAAAGCACCATATCTTATTGTAAAATCCGTACCAAAACCACTCGCGTCGTAGTCTAGTAAATCATGTTTTTCTTTAATGCCATAAACGCCAATTTCTGCTTGAATAACAGATTTTCCAACAGCATAAGCAGACATAGTTTCCCCAGGTCTGTTTGAGTTTATTACATCAGTGTATTGAGCAAAGAAAAATTGTGGTATTAAAAGAAGAGATGTAGAAAGTAAGTTTTTAATTTTCAACATAAATGTATTTTTTGATTAAAAAGCTATAACGCATTTCAAATGTACTATATTTTATTATTTATTTAAGATTGATATTTTAATTTTAAACAATGGATTTATTAATTTTGACAAAAATTATACAATTATGCAAGAAGCATCTTTTTCAGGTTTAATAAAAGCTATATGTTATATAATAGCATTTTATTATATTTTTAAATTTTTAGCTAGAATCTTTTTGCCAGTATTGGTAAAAAAAGCAGTTGAAAAAGCAGGAGAAAATTTTCAGAGACAACAACAATATAGTCAAGATAATTCTTGGCAGCAAACTCGTAACACTACAAAAGATGAGATAATCATCGATACCGCTAATGCAAAAAAACCTCGCGAAACCAAAAAGGTTGGGGATTATGTTGATTACGAAGAAATAGATTAAGTTTGTATCCTAAAAAATAGGATTCATCATTTAACCAAACCTGCCAAAATTGAAAATAGTAAATAAGTTCTATCCGCATGCCCTTGTAATTCTGGGTTTTATTCTTGTATCATTAGTTTATTTTTATCCTGTTCTGCAAGGAAAACAGATTTTTCAGTCAGATATTGCTCAATATACCGGAATGGCAAAAGAGCAGAATGACTTCAGGGCTGCTGAACACACAGAACCTTATTGGACAAACTCTGCTTTTGGCGGAATGCCTACTTATCAGTTAGGAGCAAATTATCCGAATGATTTTATTGGTAAAATTGACGATCTTTTGCGTTTTTTACCACGCCCTGCAGATTATCTTTTTCTATATTTCATAGGGTTTTATGGTTTGTTATTGGTTTTAAAAACAGATCCATTAAAAGCCTTTATCGGCGCACTTGCCTTTGGTTTTTCGACCTATTTAATTATAATTCTTGGAGTTGGTCATAATGCAAAAGCGCATGCAATTGCATATATGCCTCTTGTTATTGCTGGATTTATACTCGTTTTTCAAAAAAAGTATATTTGGGGAGGTCTGCTCACCATGTTTGCGGTTGCATTAGAAGTTAATGCGAATCACTTTCAAATGACCTATTATTTATTGATTTTCTTATTGATACTTTCGGGTTATTTTGCTTTTACTTTTGTAAAGAATAAAGAATACAAACCGCTTTTAATTGCAATAGGTACGCTGGCTGTAGCGGGAATTTTTGCTATTGGTGCTAATGCAGCTAATTTAATGGCTACCAGCGAATATGCTAAATTTAGTACTCGTAGTAACAGCGAATTAACTTTTAATCCTGACGGAACTAAAAAGACAAACGAAAATGCTTTAAGCAGAGAATATATTACCGAATATAGTTACGGAATCGCAGAAAGTTTTAATTTAATTGCGCCGAGACTTTTTGGAGGTTCAAACCACGAAAATGTTGGTGTTGACAGTCGTATGTATTCGTTTATGATAGAGCAGGGTGTGCCGGCAAGTCAAGCCGAAGATTTTGTATCGGGAATGCCTACATATTGGGGCGACCAGCCTATTGTTGCCGCGCCAGCTTATATTGGAGTTGTTGTTTTTTTCTTGGCAGTTTTAGCATTGTTTATTGATGATAGAAAAATAAAATACGTATTTCTTTCAGGAGCATTGGTTTCATTAGTTCTTTCATGGGGAAAAAACGTTTCCTTTCTGACCGACTTTTTTATAGATTATGTTCCGATGTATGATAAGTTTAGAGCAGTATCTTCTATTCAAGTAATTTTAGAATTATGTTTCCCTGTACTTGCAGTAATGGGATTGCAATCGTTCTTTAAAGCTAAAGAAGAACCAAAACTACAGCAAAAAGCTTTGATTCAGACAGGTGTTTTTGGTTTGGGAATCATTGTTATTTTAGTAATTGCAAAAAGTTCTTTTCACTTTACAGGAATGAATGATCAGTACTTTTTAGAAAGTTATGGACCAGCTTTTGTTGATGCTTTGAAGGAAGATAGAATGTCATTGTACTCTGCAGATTTACTTCGATCTGGATTTTTTATAATTGTAACTTTTGGAGTTTTATGGTTATTTATTAAAAATAAATTTTCTCAGACTACAGCTTTAATAATTGTTGCTGTGCTGATGATTTTTGATTTGTTTTTTGTGGATAAAAAATATGTTTCGGCTAAAGATTTTGTGAGCCCTGTTCAAATTGCTGCTCCATTTCAAGAAACACCTTCAGATGTTGAAATATTAAAGGATACTACACATTATAGAGTTTTTGAAATGAGCGGAAATATGTCAAGTGCAAGAGCTTCTTATTTTCATCATTCTATTGGTGGTTATCATGCTGCAAAACCAAGAAGAATTCAACAGTTATTTGATTACCAAATTGCGAATAAAAATAAAAACATGAATTTGGAAATACTTAACATGTTAAATGTTAAGTATGTTATTCAAACCGATAAAGAGGGTAAAGATATTCCAACGCAAAACCCTGATGCAAATGGAAACGCTTGGTTTGTAAGTTCAGTAAAATTGGTTAACAAACCAGACGATGTAATGAAAGCTTTGAATTATATCGATACTAAAAAAGTTGCAGTATTCAATGTACGTGAACATGAAGGTAAATTTAGAAATGCCCGATTGAAAAAACAATGGGATACAACGGGAACAATTAAAGTGGTAAAATATAAACCAAATTATATTAAATACCAATCCGACAGTAAAGGCGATGCTTTGGCTGTTTTTTCTGAAATGTATTATAAAAATGGCTGGAATGCTTATGTTGACGGTCAATTAACAGATCATTTCCCTGTTGATTATGTTTTAAGAGCTATGGAAGTTCCTGGAGGAAAACATACTATTGAGTTTAAGTTTGAACCTCAGGTTGTAAAAACAGGAGGAATCATTAACTTGGCTAGTTCAGTAGGGATGATGTTGCTTTTAATTGGCGGGATTTATTTTGAAAGAAAAAGTAAGAAAACAGAAAACTAAAACTCTTGTTTGTTTTTAAATTAGGTTTTCATATGATTTAGAGTAAAATCAATTAAAATGATTGCCATGTCTTAAATAACTTCTAAATATTTACACTTTTAAACAATAAACAATTTTCCTTGGAACAAAAGAAGCTCTTAATTATCACGTACTATTTTCCACCAGCAGGAGGACCGGGAGTACAACGTTGGTTGAAATTTGTAAAATATCTTCCAGAATTTGATGTTCAACCTATTGTTTATGTTCCAGAGAATCCAACTTATCCAATTGTAGATGAAGGTTTGGTAAGTGAAATATCTGACAAAGTAATTGTACTAAAAAATAAAATTTGGGAGCCTTATCAATTGGCCTCTATTTTTTCAAAAAATAAAACGAAGAAGATAAGTTCGGGAATTTTTCCGCATAAAAAAAAGCAGACATTTTTAGATAAGACTTTTCTTTGGGTTCGTGGTAACCTTTTTATTCCAGACGCGCGTGTTTTTTGGGTAAAACCTTCGGTTTCTTATCTTGAAAAATATATTAAAGAAAATAATATTGATACGATCGTAACTTCTGGACCACCACATAGTTTGCATTTAATTGGTTTAGAATTAAAAGAAAAACTAAATGTAAAATGGTTTGCAGATTTTCGTGATCCTTGGACAACAATTGGCTATCACAAATCACTTCGTTTGTCAAATTATGCTGCAAAAAAGCATAAAAATTTAGAACATAAAGTTCTTAATACGGCTGACACTATTATTGTAACGAGTAAAACTACAAAAACAGAATTTCAGGCTATTACCAATAAACCAATATCGGTAATTACAAATGGTTATGATCTTGAAAAAGTAGAAAAAGAACCACTCGACACGAAGTTTACTTTAGCGCACATTGGTTCTTTTTTATCAGAAAGAAATCCAAGATTTTTATGGGAATGTCTTGTTGAACTGGTTAATGAAATTCCGGATTTTAAAAAGCATTTAGAAATTAAATTAATTGGTGCCGTAAGTCAGGAAGTTTTAGATTCTATCGAAGAATTTAAACTGAATGAGTATTTAAATCTTTTAGGATATGTTTCGCATAATGAAGCAATCGCGCATCAAAAAAAGTCACAGGTTTTACTTTTAATCGAAATAAATTCAGAGGATACTAAAAGTATTATACCAGGAAAATTGTTTGAATACATGGTCTCAAATCGACCAATAATTGCGATTGGTCCACAAGGTTCTGATTTTGCCGATATTATTACAGAAACTAATACAGGAGTATTTTTTGATTATTCTGAAAAAGTGAAACTAAAAAGTGTAATTTTGGACTTTTATAATCAGTTTTTGGAAGGGAAACTACAGTCTTATGGCGTTGGTTTACAGCAATATTCAAGAAAAAACCTTACCAAACAATTAGCACAGTTAATTAGTTAAAACAACAATTTCAAAATTAAAAGAGAGCAGAAAATCAAAAATCTAAACTCTACAATCTAAACTCTGCAATCAAAAAATGGGTATTGTCTTAAATCAGTCTTTCAAAAATACTATTATTACCTATATAGGTTTCGGAATTGGAGCCATTAATACCCTTTATTTATATCCTGTTTTTTTAGGAGCAACCTTTTATGGTTTAACTAATTATGTGACATCTTGCGCAAATGTTATCATGCCTTTGTTTGCGATTGGAATGCAAAATACATTAGTAAAATTTTATTCGCAGTATAAAACTGAAGAGGAAAAATCTCGTTTTTTATCCTTTACTGTTTTATTTCCTTTGCTGTTAATAATTCCAATTTTACTGATTGGTCTTGTTTTTTATGATGAGATTTTATTCTTCGTGTCAAAAAAGAACGCAATTGTAAAAAGTTATATCTGGTTAATACCATTTATAGGATTATGTATGGCGTATTTTGAAATTTTTTATGCTTGGCTGCGAGTAAATATGCATTCCGTTTTTGGAAACTTTGTAAAAGAAGTTGGATTGCGATTATTTTCATTATTCCTATTAATAGGTGTTTATTATGATTGGCTTAGCGTAGAAGGTTTTGTGTACGCAACAGCAGGTTTGTATTTTTTGGCATTCTTGATAACCATGCTATATGCATTCAGCATTCAGAAACCAACTTTTCAGTTTACAATACCAGCAAATACAAAAGAAATATTAATATATACCTTTTATATTATTTTATCGGGAAGTGTTGCTAATTTGCTTTTAGATGGCGATAAGATGATGCTAAACCAATATATGCAGATTGAGAATATTGCGTTCTATTCTGTGGCGACTTACATTGCTTTAGTAATTTCGGTACCAAGTCGTGCGATGCATCAAATCGTTTATCCGATAACGGCAAAATTAATGCATGAAAATAAGTATGACGAATTGAATATACTTTATAAAAAGACTTCTATCAATTTACAAATGGTAGGTGGATTTGTAATGCTGTGTATTTTTGTCAACATCAATCAGCTTTATGAATTGGTGCCTAAAGAATACAGCGGCGGAATTTCGGTTGTATTTATGATTGGTTTATCAAAATATTTTGACCTGATTTTAGGAAACAATAATGCCATTATTTTTAATACAAAATACTACCGTATGGTTTTGTATCTTGGTTTAATGTTAGTTGTTCTTACTGTCATTTTAAACATGATTTTTATTCCAATTTTCGGAATATTCGGTTCGGCTTTTGCAACTTTATTATCAATTACTCTATACAGTTTAGCAAAACTTCTTTTTGTGGTAAAAAAACTTCATTTGTACCCTTTTACAAAAGAGACAATTTCATCAATGGTATTAACTTTTGTTTTGTTTCTATTGTTTTATTTCTGGGAATTCCCATTTTATCAATTGATTAGTATTGCTTTGAAATCAATTTTGGTAACCATTTTATATGTTTATCTGAATTATAAATTTAATATTTCGCCAGATATTAATAAAGTAATAGATACCCTTTTAAATAAAATTGGGATTAAAATTTAATACGATTTTATTGCGAAACAGTAAAGTAATTTAAATTTGAATCTATTTTGTTTTTATATTTGTTAGAAAGGATCATTTACAGCTAACATTATATGAAAAAGAAATTACTTTGTTTTTTAGCGATTTTCATTGTTTTATTTTCATCTTTAACTTTTGCTCAAAAAGATAGTCTAGATGTATCAAAAAAAGCTGCTGTTGAACTAAAACAAGCAAAATTTCCTGTAAATCCTTTTAAGGATACTTTATTCTTTGTTTATAACAAAGTTGGGTCTTTTTCTGCCGAAAACAGGGCGAAAGCGATTACCGAGAAAATTAGAAAACTTTATGAGGATTCACTTTTTGATTCAGATTCACTTGTAATTATTCCTTCAGATATTTCTCAAGACATCGTTTATAAAGATGATTTTATTATTATGTCAATTCTTGACGTTGATGCAAAAGCTGAAAACCAGACCCCAGAATTTATTGCAAAACGCAATTTGTCTTTAATAAAGAAAGCAGTAATTTATCAAAATGAAAATTATTCGATGCTGCCAAAAAGACTTGGGTACACAGCCTTGTTGATTTTGATTATTGGCAGTATATTGTATTTTGTTGGTAAACTTTTTAACCGAGTAAAACTCTATATTTTAAAAAACAGCGATAAGTATTTTAAAGGTTTTAATTATAATAATATTAAAATTTTATCACCTCAAAAGCAACAGGCGCTCGGAATGCAGTTGTATGGTTTTGTAAAAGGTATTATTCTTGTTTTAATAGTTTATCTTTCACTTCCGCTGTTGTTTAGCATTTTTCCTGCTACAGAAGCTTACACAACAACATTGCTGCGTTGGATTCTTACGCCAGCAAAATCAGCCGTTATGGGGTTTGTTGACTTTCTGCCAAGTTTAGTCACCATTATAGTTATTGTTGTTATTTTTAGATATACCATAAAAGTGATTAAGTTCTTTTTTGAAGAAATTAAAAAAGAGAATATTAAAATTGACGGTTTCTACAACGATTGGGCAATGCCGACATTTAATATTGTTAGATTTCTATTGCTTGCCTTTATGGTAGTCATTATTTTTCCGTACTTGCCTGGTTCAGAATCGCCAATTTTTAAAGGAGTATCTGTATTTGTCGGGGTTTTATTTTCATTAGGTTCTTCAAACGCAATTGCAAATATGGTTGCAGGTTTAGTAATTACGTATATGCGTCCGTTTAAAATAGGTGATTTTATAAAAATTGGAGATGTAAGCGGTGAAGTAATCGAGAAAACAGCTTTAGTTACCAGAATTAGAACGCCTAAATTTGAAGATATAACAATCCCAAATTCAACAGTTTTATCAAGTACGTCAACCAATTATTCATCAAATACGAAACAAGTTAATAATGGTTTATTAATTCATACTACAGTTACCATTGGATATGACGTTCCGTGGAAAGATATCCATAAGGCTTTGATAGATGCTGCACTAAAAACACAAATGATCGAACAAACGCCGCCGCCTTTTGTTTTACAGACCAGTTTAGACGACTTTTATGTATCGTATCAAATAAACGTTTATACAAAAGAACCTACAAAACAGCCATTAATTTATTCTTCATTGCATCAAAATATTCAAGATGCTTTTAATGAAGCCGGAATCGAAATTATGTCGCCGCATTATAGTGCTTTAAGAGATGGTAACATGACCACTATACCAGAAAATTATTTAAAAAATGATTATAAACCTTCATCATTTAACATTAAAAATAAAGATTAAGTTATTGTTAATGTATTGATATACTGTTTTAAAGAATCAATTTTAACAGTTGTTTATTTTGTAGTTTTAATTTTAAAATATAATTTTAGGTTAAATTTTTAACGTTCCATTTTATTGAAAAAAAACTAAATGGTTTAATAGGATATGAAAAGGCTCTGCTGATGTTTGTTTTTGAATGCAGTACTTAATTGGGAATTGTTGAGAATTTAGAAAATTTCGCATACAGACTAAACCAAAATGAAGGATTATGAAAAACAATCATCTCAGTCCGGAACAAAGTGTACAGGTGTTTTCGAATATGATTTCAAACAAAGTTCATAACGGATTTGTATTAGAAGAGAGAAATGATGAATTACTTTTCGCAGTTCTTTCAAAGGGCGGAAAAGCAGTTAACCACGGTTTGAATTTTATTATTTTTTGTTTAACCCTTGGATTATGGTCATTTGCATGGCTGTATCTTACAATCGAGGCCTCAAAACAAAAAAAAGTACTAGTTGCCATCGATGAAGATGGTTTTCCTTTTGAAGAAAAATGTTTACTGGCGTAAACGTTCCTAATTTTAAAATAACAAAGCCATAAATTAATATCATAAGCTGATATAATTTATGGCTTTTTTTTTGAAGTATAGAAAACTACAATTTATCTTTCAAATAAATTCCAGTAACAGATTCTTTTACTTTAACAATCTCTTCAGGAGTTCCTGCTGCTAATAAGTGACCGCCGTTTTCTCCGCCTTCAGGTCCCAAATCGATAATCCAGTCCGCACATTTAATTAAATCAAGATTATGTTCAATCACAATTATTGAATGTCCTTTTTCGATTAAAGCATCAAATGAAGCCATCAGCTTTTTAATGTCATGAAAATGAAGCCCAGTTGTAGGTTCATCAAAAACAAATAGAGCTTTATCTTTTGTTGCTCCTTTTACTAAAAATGAGGCCAATTTGATACGCTGTGCTTCACCACCGGAAAGAGTAGAGGATGATTGACCTAATTGCACATATCCTAAACCAACATCTTGTAAAGGCTGTAATTTTTGCGTGATTTTTGTCTGTTTATTTTTTTCGAAAAAAGCAATAGCATCATCGATCGTCATAGTCAGAATATCGTTGATGTTTTTATCGTCAAAATTAATCTCTAAGATTTCTTTTTTGAATCGTTTTCCTCCGCAGGTTTCACAAGGCAGAGAAACATCAGCCATAAATACCATTTCAACATTTATAGAGCCTTCTCCTTTGCAAGTTTCACAACGTCCGCCGTCAACATTAAAAGAGAAATGTTTCGCCTGATAACCTCTTATTTTTGATAATTTTTCTTTAGCATACAAATCACGAATATCGTCATAAGCCTTTATGTACGTCACAGGGTTTGATCTGGAACTTCTTCCAATCGGGTTTTGATCTACATATTCAATATGTTTTATTTGCGAGAAAGAGCCTTTAATTTCACTAAATTGTCCTGCTTTTTCTGCAGCATTTTCCAGTTTTTTCTGCATGGCTGGAAATAAAATCTTCTTAATCAAAGTACTTTTTCCACTTCCTGAAACTCCTGTAACCACAGTTAGAATATCTAAAGGAAAAGTAACATTAATATTCTTTAAGTTATTTTCTCTTGCGCCAATAATATTAATATGATTTTTGAATTTTCTTCTTCTTTGAGGAACTGAAATCTCTAAATCTCCATTTAAATACTTAGAAGTAAGCGAATCTGATTTTAGGATTTCTTCATAAGTTCCTTGAGCAACCAGTTTTCCTCCAAAAGTTCCTGCTTCAGGACCAATATCAATAATCATATCAGCCGCTTTCATAATATCCTCATCGTGTTCTACCACAATTACAGTGTTGCCTAAATCACGCAGCGAAAGCAAAACCTTAATTAATCTTTCAGAATCTTTTGGATGAAGTCCAATACTAGGTTCGTCTAGAATATACATAGAGCCAACTAAGCTGCTTCCTAACGAAGTGGCTAGATTAATACGCTGTGATTCTCCTCCCGAAAGTGTTGAAGAGTTTCTATTTAAGGTAAGATAATCTAAACCAACTTCGGTTAAAAACGATAAACGATTATTAATTTCGACCATCAAACGTTTTGCAATTTGCTGCTCGTAAGTATTTAAATTGATGTTTTTGAAAAAAGTAACTAAATGTTTAATAGGTAAATCAACCAAATCTGAAACCGTTTTTCCGTTGATTTTTACATATGAAGCTTCTTCACGAAGACGTTTTCCACGACAAGCGTGGCATTTCGTTTTTCCGCGGTAACGCGACAGCATTACACGATTTTGTATCTTATAATTTTTCTCTTCAAGTTCTTTAAAAAAACTGTTTAGACCTTGAAAATATTGATTTCCTGTCCAAATTAAGTCTTTTTGACTATCAGAAAGTTCAAAATAAGGTTTGTGAATTGGGAAATCAAATTTATATGCATGTTTCACTAATTCATCTTTGTACCAGCTCATACTTTCGCCTCGCCAAGGATAAATAGCGCTTTCAAAAATAGAAAGCGAAGTATTAGGAACAACCAAATCGGCATCGATGCCAATTATATTTCCGTAACCTTCACAAACTGGACAAGCACCATACGGATTATTAAAGCTGAATAAGTGAACATTTGGTTCAAGAAAAGTAATACCGTCTAATTCGAAATTATTAGAATAAGAAAATCGTTTATCTGAACCCAATTCTTGCAGATAACAAATTCCTTTTCCTTCAAAAAAAGCAGTTTGAACAGCATCAGCAAGACGATTGTAAAACTCTTCCTCTTCCTTTACAACAATACGATCAATAATTAATAAAATATCTTTGTTATCTAATTGATGTAGGTTTTCTGCAGAAAATTCATCTAAACGCACCATTTCATTTTCGACCAGAATACGAGCAAAACCTTGTTGTAATAATACTTTAAGTTTATCTTCGAGCTGTCGTCCTTCTTCAAGATGAATAGGAGCAAGAAGTAGCCATTTACTATCGATTTCTAATGTTTTTACATCAGAAACAACATCAGAAACAGTGTTTTTTTTAACTTCCTGACCAGAAACAGGAGAATAAGTGCGTCCGATTCTGGCAAACAAAAGTTTAATATAATCGTAGATTTCTGTTGAAGTTCCTACTGTAGAACGAGCATTTGTAGTGTTTACTTTTTGCTCAATTGCAATTGCCGGGGCAATACCTTTAATATATTCTACTTTTGGTTTGTCTAAACGCCCCAAAAACTGACGTGCGTATGAAGATAAACTTTCTACATAACGACGTTGTCCTTCGGCATATAAAGTATCAAATGCTAAACTTGATTTTCCTGATCCTGAAAGACCTGTAATTACAACAAGTTTATTTCGCGGAATAGCAACATCTACATTTTTTAAATTATGTACTTGTGCTCCTTTTATTATAATATTTTGTTTTGGGTCGAGTGTAGAAAGATCGATTTGCATAAAAAATGTCAATTTTTACAAAAGTAATCAATTTTGAATTGAGTTTAGTTAAGGATATTGTTCCAAATTTTAACAGAATCACATTGTTAGTTCCGAATTCTTATCTCAAAGTTTTTCGATTATAAAGGTGCTATTGTTTATGAAATATTCTATTTTAGAACAGTTTTAATAATTCTTAAAGTGATAGTTATGAATAAAGTAGTTCTATTTATGCTCGTTTGCAGTTTTTCATATGCACAAGAAGTAAAAAGAAAGTTAGTATGGGAAGAAAACTTCAATAAGAAAGAAATAAATGAAAAGTTTTGGAATTTTGAACTTGGAGACGGCTGCCCAAATTCGTGTGGTTTTGGTAATAATGAAAGGCAGATTTATACCAAAATTAATCATGAAATAAAAAACGGTAATTTGGTAATCGAAGCCAGAAAAGAAGGAAATAAATATACTTCGACAAAAATTACAACTAAAGGTAAGAAAGAGTTTAAATACGGCAGGATAGAAGCAAGGGCAAAATTACCTGTCGGACAAGGTATATGGCCTGCTTTCTGGATGCTTGGCGCTAATATTGACGAGGTGCAATGGCCAAAAAGCGGTGAAATTGATATTCTGGAATATGTAGGCAAAGATCCTCACATGGTTTACACGACGCTTCATACGCAAGACAGTCACGGGAATACAATCAACACTAAAAGAACTAAATTTTTAAATATTGAAGAAGGTTATCATTTGTATGCTATTGAGTGGGATAAAGATAAAATTGAATTTTTTGTAGACAAAACTTTAGTATATACCTTTAATCCTTCTGTAAAAAACGAAGATACCTGGCCTTTTGATAAACCATTTTATATTATTTTGAATTTGGCAGTTGGAGGAAATTTTGGAGGACCAGAAGTAGACGATGCCATTTTTCCGCAAAAGTTTTATGTAGATTACGTAAGAGTATATCAATAAAAAAATCGTCGCAAAATTTAGAAATAATGCAGATTTGAATAGTGTAAATGTTTAAAAGTAAGTTATTTATGCTTGTTTTTGAAAAGTGTTATACTTACTAAAATTTCCGTTTTTTTTAATGATTTAAAACAAAACAGAACGATGTGTTAAAAAACTTAACGGTTAAATGTTAATTATTATTGCATTTGTTTGCTTTTTAAAATAATAATTTGTTAAATTTGGTCACAATATTAACATTATAAAAAAGATACGCCTATACAATAAAATTACTTTTTAGAAAATTTACTCCAAAATTATAGAACCTAAAAAAGTAAGTATTATGGCTGATCTGCATATTCCAGACGCTCTATTAGTGAAAAATTATGTCGAAGGCAGCGAAAGTGCCCTTGCGACATTGATAAAAAGACACGAATCTAAGATATATGGTTTTATATATTCAAAGATTGCTGATAGAGATATTTCAAACGATATTTTTCAAGACACATTTATTAAAGTTATCAAAACTTTAAAAAGCAATTCATATAATGAAGAAGGTAAGTTTTTGCCTTGGGTTATGCGTATATCACACAACCTAATTGTGGATCATTTTCGCAAAACCAAAAAAATGCCAATGTATAGAGAAACCGAAGAATTTTCGATTTTCTCAATCATGTCTGATGATTCGCTAAACATAGAAAGCAAAATGATTTTAGATCAAGTTGAAGTTGATTTAAAAAGATTAATCGAAGAGCTGCCAGACGATCAAAAAGAAGTTTTGGTAATGAGAATGTATCAGGATATGAGTTTTAAAGAAATCTCGGAGTTAACAGATGTAAGTATTAATACTGCATTAGGAAGAATGCGTTATGCATTGATGAATTTGAGAAAAATTATCGACAAACATCAAATTATTTTGACCAACTAATACTATTTTGAATATAAGCTCGTTATACTAGTATAAAACATTTTATTGGTATGGCGAAAATTTACTCAAAAAAAGCAGCAGCTGCTAAAGATTTAAAACCTAAAAAAGAAGTAGTTTCTTTTTTGTTGAATTATTCACAAGCTTTAACTGTTGTGAAAATTGAAAATAAAAGTTTTGAAATTATAGCAAATTAAACAGCCCGCTTGCCCAGTCGGATGTTTATTTCGAAAGAAAACCAAATGGTCGTTTTGGTTGAAAGCTCACTATTTGTATTTAAATACAGATAGTGAGTTTTTTATTTTATTTAACTCACAGGTAATTGATCTTATTAGTGTGATGATTTTAAATTTTAAATGGCAAAAAAGTAACCTAAGTGTTTTTTGCTTCACAAACAATATCAGATTTTTTGTATAGTTTTATTCTGTATTGTTAAATTTTCATATTTTAATCAGGTTTTCTTTATTTGTTCGGGATTTAATTTTAGTTTAGTTAAAAAGTATTATTTATTTCATTGATATTATTAAAACATGAAGTTTTTATTATTAAAGTATAAGAACTCATTTTTAGATAGAAATGTTAATATTTAAGAAAAACGTTTAACCCAAATCACCGATAATCTATGGAAAAAAATTACGCTTCGTTGTTTTGTTTGTTGTAAATCAGATAGATAATAGAAGAGATCATTACTGGTTTCTACTATTTTTTTGATGGAAAAAGAGTTTTTTGTTTTTTAATATACGAACCAGAGTATATTAAATAAAAGTTTTAGTGTCTTTTTTTGATGCTCATTCTTTTTATAAACAGCCATTAAGTCTATTTAACAACCAACCAAAACTAACCAAAAATGAAAAGAAAACTAATTCTGTTATCAACTCTGCTATTGGTAACAATTGGAGCATTTGCTCAAAAAGATAAAATTAAAGAAGCACAGTCCTTGTATGAAAAAGGAAAAAGTCAAGAAGCTTTGGCAATTTTAAATAAAACAGAATATCTTATACTCAATGCTTCTGATGAGGATAAATCTGATTATTACTTTTTAAAAGGAAATGTATTAAAAGATTTAGCTGGAAAAAACATTGATGCGGCCAATAATTTTACATTGGCATCACAAGCTTATCAGGATGTGTTTTTATACGAAAATGAATCAGGTAAATTTAAATTTACTATCAAAGCAAATTTGGCGCTAAAAGAGATGAAATCTAATTTGGTTAATGGAGCAATGACAGATTTTAATGCGGGTAAATTTAAAGAAAGCGCAGAGAAAAGTTATAAAGTTTATTTGTTTGATAAAAAAGATACACTGAACTTATTTAATGCCGCATCTTCATCTGTAAATGCCAGAGATTTTGATTCAGCGATACGATATTATGAGCAGCTGAAAAAAATCAATTTTTCAGGAAAAGGAGTTTTGTACTACGCAACAAACAAGAAAACAAAAGAAGAAGATATGTTTGTTTCGCCAAAAGCCCGAGAAGCTGCGATTCAGCAAGGAGTTTACGAAAAGCCAAGAACAGAATCAGTTCCTTCAAAAAAGATTGAGATTAATAATAATCTGGCTTATTCTTATCTAGAAAAGAAAGAGTATGCTAAAGCGGAAATGATTTATAATTATGTTCTAGAGTTGAATCCAAATTACATTGATGCTTATATAAATTTAGCTTACTTAAAATTACAGCAGAAAAAAGATTTAGCCGATGAAATTTCATCTTTAGGAACAACGCCTGCAGAAATGAAGAAATATGATAAATTGAGTGCTGTAAAAGATGATGTAACCCGAAGTGCGATTCCGTATTTAAAGAAAGTACTTGCTATTGAACCAAAAAATTCAGAAGCTACAAAAACACTTTTGGGAGTTTACAGATCACTTGATATGACAAAAGAATATAATGCCTTAAAAGGTGGTATGTAAATTTTAAGGATTAAAGAATAAAGATAAAAAAGGCACAAAGGTTTTAAACTTTGTGCCTTTTTCTATTTTGTCACTTTTGTCATTTCTTCAATAATAGATTTTTTTCCAACCGTTCTTGTGATAATATCTTTCTCTAAACTCCAGCCTCGTGCAGGTGAGTATTCACGTCCATACCAAATAATCTGCAGGTGTAAATCATTCCATATTTCTTTAGGAAACAATCGTTTAGCATCTTTTTCAGTTTGCGTAACATTTTTTCCATTCGAAAGATTCCACCTGTACATTAATCTATGTATATGTGTATCTACTGGAAAAGCGGGAACTCCAAACGCCTGAGACATTACAACACTTGCTGTTTTGTGACCAACAGCTGGTAATTCTTCTAATGCTTCAAAACTTTGCGGCACTTCGCCATTGTGTTTTTCAATTAAAATTTCAGACAAACCATGAATTCCTTTAGATTTCATTGGAGATAAACCGCATGGTCGAATAATTTCTTTAATTTCTTCTACAGACATTTTCACCATATCATATGGATTGTCAGCTTTTGCAAACAAAAGAGGAGTAATTTGATTAACGCGAACATCGGTACATTGTGCTGAAAGTAACACAGCAATTAGCAGTGTATAAGGATCTTTATGATCAAGCGGTACAGGTATAGTTGGGTAGAGTTCTTTTAAAGTGTTTATAACAAATTGCACGCGAGCTTCTTTATTCATTTCCTTATTTTTAAAGACGTAAAAATAATGAATTATAAGTTATGAGTTAAGACTTGTGATTATCTTTGTTTAATCAATAATCTGAAATCTAAAATTTTAAATAAAAAGATATGACAACACTAAAAGCCGGCGACAATGCACCAAATTTTTCAGGAATAGATCAAGACGGAAAATCGCATAAACTAGCAGATTATGCTGGAAAAAAATTAGTAGTTTTCTTTTATCCAAAAGCGAGCACGCCTGGTTGTACGGCTGAAGCTTGTGATTTGAGGGATAATTTTGAACGTTTTAAAGCGAATAATTATGAGCTTTTGGGAGTGAGTGCTGATAGTCAGAAAGCGCAATTGAAATTTAAAGATAAATACGAATTTCCTTTTCCGTTATTAGCAGATGAAGACAAATCAGTAATCAATGCATTTGGAGTTTGGGGACCCAAAAAGTTCATGGGAAGAGAATACGACGGAATTCACCGAACAACCTTCGTAATTAATGAAAAGGGAATTATTGAAGAAGTGATAGAAAAAGTAAAAACAAAAGAACACGCTGCACAGATATTGAAGTAGTTTTTGTTTCAAGTTTTATGTTTTTTCGAGCAGAAGAAAAATTTACCGCAAAGTACGCTAAGTTTTTCTAGGTGTGGTTTTGAAAAGCGCAAGGTTCGCAAAGCTGATTATTGACAAAGCTTTGCGAACCTTCCTTTTTTTTTAACCTTGCGTATAAAAACTTAGCGTACTTTGCGGTAAATTTTTATGCGGTCCAGAACCTGATGAAACAAAAAAAGTCCCAATCAGGGACTTTTTTAATTAAGCATTTTGTTCTAGTTCTGTTTGAGGATGATATCCAAACAAGTGGTGTTCTTTTATAATTTCTGCAATACCCGGCGGAAGCATATGTTCCCATCCTTTTTTGCCTTGATTGATCATTTTTAAAATCTCGCGAGAAAAAACCTCTAAGTTGTGCGGGTCGTAATCTGTAATATCAACCACTTTTCCATTGAACTTGAAGAACTTGTAAAGTTCTTTCATTCTTGGATGTACTTTTAAATTAGTTGAATTCATTAATTCTCCATTTTCATCCAGCATTGGATAAAGGAAAACTTTCATATCTCTGTAGAATAATTTTCCAAATGCCTCTAGAATTCCACCGCTTAAGTGTCTGTAATACTTCTCGTCAAAAATATCAACAAGGTTATTTACACCCATTGCTAATCCCATACGAGCTTTGGTATAATTAGCAAAATATTCAACCACTTTATAGTATTCTTGGAAATTCGAAATCATTACCGTTTGACCAAGAGAACAAAGTAATTCAGCTCTATCCATAAAGTCACGTTCGTCGATTTCACCGTCAGAACGTAAATTTGAAAGCGTAATTTCGAAAATAACTAATGTATTGTCTTTTTCAACCTTGTTTTCTTCAAGAAACATCTTCAACGATTTCTCGTACATGTCCATGTTTACCTTTGTAACTGGGCGAAAACTTCCTCTTAAAGCTAAAAGGTTCTTTTTGTACAAAATGGCAGCCGGCAATATGTTTTTCCCTTCAGGATTAAACATAACCGCATCAGTCATTCCGTTTTTCACCAATTGTAAACTCATCAAACGATTGTCAACATCAGCAAAACGAGGTCCAGAGAAATTGATAGTATCGATTTCTAATTGATCTTTATCTAAGTGATCGTATAGATATCTAAGTAAACGTTTTGGATCATTATATTTGTAAAAAGCACCGTAAATTAAGTTTACACCTAAAATTCCTAGTGTTTCTTGTTGTAATCTAGCGTCAGTCTCTCTAAAACGAATGTGAAGAATAATCTCGTTATAAGCTTCGTCTGGTTCAATTTGGTATCTAATTCCTACCCAGCCGTGTCCTTTAAATTGTTTGGCAAAATCTATAGTTGCAACTGTATTGGCATAACTAAAGAAGAGTTTTGTGGGATGTTTTTCTCTGCTTAAACGCTCTTCGATGATTTGTCCTTCGAGAGTTAGCATCTTTTTTAAACGTTCTTCGGTTACGTAACGGCCGTCAGTTTCAATTCCGTAAATAGCATCACTAAAATCTTTGTCATAGGCAGACATGGCTTTTGCAATAGTTCCTGAAGAACCTCCGGATCTGAAAAAATGTCTAACTGTCTCTTGTCCAGCGCCAATTTCTGCAAATGTTCCGTAAATGTTTTCGTTTAAATTAATGCGTAAAGCTTTGTCTTTTATAGAGGGAATCTGTTCGATGACCTTGTCACCTTTGAGTTTTATTTCTGTACCCATTTTATTTTAAATAGATTTGTTACAAAGTTAGTAAATTAGGCTTCTAATGAAAGAGAAATAATCCTATTTTTGTAAAAAAATTAAGTTCAATTGAAGGTCTATTTTTTAGGTACTGGTACTTCTCAAGGCATTCCGATTATCGGAGTGGATCATCCTGTTTGCAAAAGCACTGATGCTAAGGACAAAAGGCTCCGCGTATCCATTTGGATTACTTGGAACGAGCACTCATTTGTAATCGATTGCGGTCCTGATTTCAGGCAGCAAATGCTTTCCTGCGGATGTCGTAAACTTGACGCTATTTTATTTACGCACGAACATGCAGATCATACTGCAGGTTTAGACGACATTCGTCCGTTTAATTTTAGACAGGGCGAAATTCCTATTTACGGACATGAGCGTGTGTTAGGTAATTTAAGACGCCGTTTTGATTATGTTTTCGAAACTGTAAATAAATATCCTGGCGCACCAAGCGTAAAAACTATCGAAGTAGAAAATGATAAACCTTTTGCAGTTGGTGATAAAATGGCGATTCCGATAAATGTAATGCACGGAGATTTACAGGTTTTTGGGTATAGAATCGATGATTTTGCCTATCTAACAGATGTCAAAACAATTGAAACTGCCGAAGTCGAGAAACTTAAAGGATTGAAAGTTTTAGTTGTGAATGCTTTGCGTGTTGAACCTCATGATACACATTTTAACTTGCAGGAAGCGCTTGATTTTATTAATCTTGTAAAACCCGAAAAGGCTTATTTGACGCATATCAGCCATGTTTTAGGTTTTCACGAAGAAGTGCAGAAACGACTTCCAGAAAATGTTTTTCTGGCTTACGATAACTTAGAAATTACAATTTAATTATTCCATAAAAATGAAAAAATCCCTAATGCTTTATCTTTTTATCCTTGCGATATTAATGAATGTTTTTACGTATATGTTTTATAGCAGCGAAGTAAAATTCGGGCAGGAAAGATATGAGAAAACGACTAAAAAGCTAAGAGACAGTATTCAATTAGTAAAAACTCAATTGGCTGATGCAAATTATTTTTCTCTTGAACATAATGAAAATGCGCAAAATTACTTTGATAACAGCGCTTCTGGAGGAAAAGTAATTTTATTTGAAAAATTGATTCCAGTTGTAACTGAGAAATTATTGGATTTTAACGCAAACCCAAAAGGGAATCCATACACAGGACAAGATCAAATTGGACCAAACAAATTTATTATCAATAAAGTGAAGATTTTAAACCACCGTTGGATTATTGCTGATTACAGCAATGGTGAATTATGGGGAGAAGTCTTGTTAAAGTATTTTGTTGATAATGATGATAATATTACCTTTGAAGTAAACCAAACTTGGTTGTATCAAAAATAGGATTGTGTTATCCTGTTTTTTTATCAATTTAAATTTAATAGGATTATGAAAAAAATATTTTTGTTTTTGATTATTGCCGGAACATTTTCTTGTGCAAAAAAAGGTTTCTCAGGATAAAGTAACTTCTAAAGAGACAGAAAAAGAAGCAGTTGTAGGTGGAGATTCAGATTCGCACGGATGTAAAGCTTCTGCCGGCTACACTTGGTCAACATTAAAAAAAGAATGTATCCGAATATTTGAAGGTACAAGATTGAACCATGCAGAAGATGGAAAAACATACACCACAGCTGCATATGTTATTTTTGATGGAAACAAAGCAGAGCTTTTTCTGGATACTCAAAAAGAATCTATCATCTTAGAAAGAAAATCCGAAGGGGATTCTTGGAAAAAAGATGATCTAGAGTTAATTCCGTGGAAAGGTTATGTCTTGAAAAAAGCTGGAAATATTGTTTATACAGGACAATAAGTAAAAAAATAAAGAGTAAAAAAGTGAGATGTATTTTGGTATTACCATTTTACATCTCACTTTTTTCTTTTATACCGAAAGCCAATTCTTGAAATCGAAGAAATTTTGTGGCGCAACGCCGTGACCAACAGGATATTCTTTGTAAGTGACAGGAATATTTAGCTTTTCTAAAATCGCTGGAGTTTTTCTAGCCCATTCAATTGGAATAACTTGATCTACGGTTCCGTGTGAAGCGAATATTTTTAAGTTTTTAAAGTCGTTTTTCTCAAAACCTTCTTTGATGATTTCTTCATTAAAATAACCGCTCATCGCCACAACTCTCTGAATTTTTTCAGGATAAGAAAGTGCTGTTGCGTAACTTAAGATTGAACCTTGGCTAAAACCAATCAAAGTCACATTATTAGCATCAATAGGATAATTAGCAACTAATTCGTCAATAAAATTGGCGATGATATCTCTTGAAGTTTTTGCTTGTTCATTATCTGAAAATTTATTCTGGTCTGCATCAAAATTGATTGCGTACCAAGCGTAAGCACCATATTGTAAATCATAAGGCGCTCTTGCTGAAATGATATAATAATTATCAGGAAGTTCAGTTGCAAACGAAAATAAGTCGGCTTCGTTGCTGCCGTAACCGTGTAATAAAAGTAAAACAGGATTTTTGTCTAAAATAACTTTTGGTTCTCTTATTTTATATTCTAAAGATAGATTCATTTTTTTATTGTGAATTGTGAATTGTAAGTTGTGAAATGTGAGCTTCAGTCGCAGTTTCAAGTTTTCAACTTTGACAAAGTTTTTCAAGTTTGGAATTTAAAATATTGGAATTTTACTAACCGATAGATTTAAACCATTTTTGAAAAAGTTCTCCCACTAACGGAATTGGTTTTGTCTGCCCTTGAATAGCATTAAAAATACCAAAAGTCCAAAGAATTGAAATACAGATCCACATTGGAAAAGTGATAAAAAAGCTGTCAAAATTGCTGATAATTGCTCCGAAAGAAATAAAAGTAAGCGATAATCCTAAAGCTTGACGAATATGAAAAGAAGCAAAGCTGTTTTTGTTTTCAGAATTCATAGACATCGCTATCAAAACGCCAATAATTAAAATATAACTGGTAATAGCGATAGATTTTCCTTCTTCAATTGTATTGTTCATTGTATTATTTTGTAACAAGTTGATTTTGATTTAAAATTCCGTATACAGAACCTTTAATTTCAGTTCCTAAAAAGGCAGAATTTTTAGATTTTGAAAGAATATTTTCTTTTGTAAAAGTCGATTTTCCTTCTGGTGTGAAGAAAGTTAAGTTTGCTTTAGAACCTTCGGCAATTGTATTGTTTTCAAGTCCAAAAACAGTTCTTCCAGAAGTTAATTTTGAAACTACAGTTTCTAATGGTAAAACAGTCAATAAAGCTCCAAAAGCACTTTCTAAACCAATAGTTCCGTTTTTAGCCGTATCAAATTCCATTTTCTTGAATTCGATATCAATCGGATTGTGGTCAGAAGTAATCATATCGATAGTTCCGTCAGCAATTCCGTTAAGTAAAGCCTGTCTGTCAACTTCCGTGCGTAAAGGCGGAGTAACTTTAAAACGAGTGTCAAAACCATCTAGTTTTTCATCTGTTAAAACCAAATGATGCACAGATACACTTGCAGTTACGTTTAAGCCTTTTGCTTTAGCTTCTCTAATTAATTGAACTGATTTTGCTGTAGAAATGGTTGGAATGTGAAGTTTTCCGCCTGTATATTCCAGCAAAAATAAGTTTCGAGATATTTGAAGTTCTTCAGCTAAATCAGGAATTCCTTTTAATCCTAAACGAGTCGAAACAATTCCTTCGTTTGCAACGCCGTTTCCTTTTATGTTTGGGTCTTGCGAATAAGTAATTACCAAACCGTCAAAATCCTGAACGTATTGCAACGCAATTTTTAGCAAGTTGGCATTATCAATGCTTTTGTTGTAATCTCCAAAAGCAATAGCACCGGCTTTTTTCATGTCAAACAATTCTGCCATATCTTTTCCTTCACTGGCTTTTGTTAAAGCTCCAATTGGGAAAATTTCTGTTGCAAAAGCATTTGCTTTATTTTTTACAAAATTTACCTGAGACTGATTGTCGATAATAGGGAAGGAGTTTGGCTGAAGAGCAATTGCTGTAAAACCGCTTTTTGCCGCAACGTTTAATCCGTTTTCGATAGTTTCTCGGTCTTCATAACCTGGTTCTCCAAGTGAAACACTGCTGTCAAACCATCCTTGAGAAACATGAAGATTATCGAATTTTACCTCTGTTGCATTATCATTTGGAAGTGAAACGCCTATTTTTTCTATTAAACCATCTGCAATTAAAAGATCAACAGTCTGGTTATGAAACGGACTTTTTGAGTCGATAATTTTGGCGCTTTTGATGATTACTTTCATGTCTTTTGATTTTGTAATAAATGTTTTATTCTTTTTCTTATTTCCTCTGGAATTTCCTCTGATTCTATTGCAACATGGTATCCATGAAATTGATTTTGAGGTGTGTCATTTTCATATTTGAAAATAATTACCATATTCTTTGATTTGTCGTATCCAAAAAGTTCTTTTGAATTCAATCCAATTGCTGTTTTCAAGATTTCAGTAGCATTTTTTTCATCACAATATAAAGGACTTATTAACTCTCCTCTTCTTCTAATTGGCTTTGGAATATTATGTTTTGGTATAGCTTGGAAATTTCTTGTAGGAATTCGATTTTCACAAAAATAAACAATTAATTCATCGACGTTATCTAATATTCTGAAAATTCTATTTGTAGTATTTATGCGAATTTCTATTTCATTTCTAATTTTAATAGCTTGATGATTTAAGATTGCAAAATTTTGATCAACATTGTTATGTTTCCTCTGTGCAATTTCACAAAAAGTATGATCCTCTGTTAGAGTACTAAAAATAGAATAATTATTTTTAATGGAATGTGTGCACTCTTCTCTCCAGTCAAAAAAGTCAGAAAAGAGAAGTTGTAAAGTTCTTAATGTTGGTTTTGGATAAGAATCTTCTAGAATTTTAATTTGATTTGCTAATTCAAGCAATGTGTTTTTGTCATAGAAGCCATCATATTTTTCATGATTAATAGATTTTTTGTACATATCTAAATTTCGTAGATAATCTTGTATATGATTTTCTTCAATAAGGGTATCAATATTGTTGATCCAATTAAAAACAGGATTTTTTTCAGGGACTAATATGAATAAATTAACTTTACTCATTTTTAAAAGCCCATTAATTCATTCATATCCAAATCTAGTTGGTCAAAAAAACCTTTGGGCGGTCTCTGAATTTTTCCTCCTTTAAGAATAGGTAAATGTATAGCCTTTGTAGCATGTTTTTTTTCGTCTCTATCGAAATAATAAATAGAACTATCTTCCTCAGATATAATTTTATGTTTTGTTGCGACTAAAAGACCATTTATGATATGATCGCTATGAGTTTCTATAATAAATTGAACTCCATTTTTAGCAGATTTGCAAATTAACTCCATCAATTTAGCTTGTGCTCCAGGATGAATGTGAGCTTCTGGATTCTCAATTATAACTATACTTCCAGGGGCTGAATTTAATGCTGCAACAACTATTGGTAAAACATAAGAAATTCCAAAACCAATATTTTTAGCCTTGAAATCTAAAGTAGGGGTTTGACCTTCTCCTCTATCAAAACTATAATTTATTTTATAATTTAAACCTGAAGATTTTATATTTAAATTTATATTTGGGCTAATTTCTCTCATCCACTGTCTAACTTGATGTATAAGTGTAACACCATCTTCGGGGCTTCTTTTTAATGACGGATGCACATTTTTTTTTCCAAAAAAATCTAGGTAATGAACAACAAACTCGCATCTGCCTTCTATCTTTGAAATTTGATTTTCATGTTCGACGACAGATGTGTTTTTTATATAGTCATCTGTTGGTCCATTTCTAAATGCACTAATATATTGGAAGTTGTTATTAAATAAACTAACTGTTTCTAAATTATTTGGAAATTTTGATTCTTCCAATGTCTTTAGAAAAGTATCGTCTATATTTGTTTGATTAGCTAAAAATTTCCATATGAAGTTTTCTTCTGGTGTTCCATAATCTATTGAAAAACGAATAAAATCATCTTCGGATGATTGATAAATAGAATCTTCAGCTACCCCAATTGAACATAAGTCACCATTAAGTTCTAAACCTCTATTTATTTTATCTGACTGTCTCAATAATAATATGGCTTGAATAATTGATGATTTTCCTATACCATTCAGTCCCGTAAGAATGTTTACATTAGAAAGATTTAATACGGTCTTATGATGCGATTTGAAATTTTCAATTGTAAGTGTATTAATCATTGTTTTAATGTGTTTTGAATAATAAGTTTTATCTTAGCAAATCTAATTTTAACGCTTGAAGGAGTTGCCGTACCTGTAGATATTGAGCGAAAAAAAAGTTCATCTCCTCTAAAAGAATTTATAAGTTTAGCTTTTATTATATTTTTTCGCAACAATAGTTCTTTTCGTTCTGATTCCGTAAGCCAAGCAAAATTTACACTAATTGTATCAAATAAAGCTTTTGTAATGGGTTTCCTTGGATCTTCAGGATAAAATCTTTTTCTAAACGCATCATTTCCAAATATATTATATGATAATTTCATTGCGCTTTTAAAATTTTCTTCCAAATTAAGAATTTCTTCGGATGTTAAATCAGCAATTTTTCCCATTCCATTATTTAAAAACTCATCTAAAGTTCCTTCATATTTTTCTATATTTCCATTTAATAAATAAAATGCAACGAATCTGTTAGTAAAGTCTCTGTCTTCTTGACGTTTAGATGGTATTTTGTAATCAGTGGCTTTTTTAAAATCTTCTAAATCAGCTAGTTTTTTTAAAAATTTAGTTGGCATTCCTTGATTTAGAGCATGACGCATTTCTTGAGATGTAAGAATTAAACCAGCAGTATTAACTTTTTTAAAAATTAAAAATTTGACATTTTTTGGAGTTTGTTTGTCTATAATGTAAACATTTACTTTAAATGCACTTATTTTTCTAACGTCTTCTCTTGATAAGTCATCATAACTTTTATTATCATAACCTTTTAAAAATTCAAAACCTTGAAGTTTTAATTTTTTATCCACTATAAAAGACTTGAACGTAGATAACCTTTGTAACCCATCAACAACTTGCCATACTTTTGAATTTTCATCTTCACTAAAATAAAAGGATGGGAGAGGGAGTCCTAATAAAATAGATTCAATTAATTGACTTTTTTTCGAATCAGACCATAAATCGCCTTCTCTTTGAAAATCTGGATTTAAGTCTATTTCATCATGGATTAAGTTGTCTATGATTGATCCCAAATTAATATTTTGATGATCAATTTTTATTTTATTAGGGTCATAGGGCTTTAGAAGACTTTCGTTTCCTAAATCTTCATCTTCAATAAGGGTATCTTCGTTTGAAGAATACTTATTTTTATTTGAATTAATATCATTCATATTTGAAATAGGTTATATGCCATTTAATATGACAACATATTAGTAAAACATCAAATCTATTTTACAAATTTTATAATTGCCATTTCTAATGCTAAAAATAACAGTGCAAAGATAACAAACCATTTCCAAATTTGGCTGTCTGTGCGCTCAGTTTGTAAGGTATTAAAAATGGTCGAAATTGTATCTGCAGTTTTAAAGTTAGAAACTACATTGGTATTTACCTGACTTAAATCACTTTCTGATCGTTTGTAATTAAAACTTAAATTTTCAACCCATTCTTTTTTGTCAAAAATGCTGTAATTTTCAGCTGTTTCAGGAAAATCATTAAAAGTCAGTTTTACTTTATTGTTTAATATCTGCTGAATCGGAATGAAAGAATCATCAGTTCCTTTTACTTCTAGAATTGCATCTTTTGTTAGTAAAACATCAACAAAATAAGGTTGATTATTTCCTATGGTTAAAGCATTTACGCCTGTTTTCTGATTATTTTGTCCCATTTTATAAAATAACGGAACAATTAACGGTGATTGCTGAAAATTTGAATTCTCTGTGTTTATTGGCGCTGAAAAAACGGTAATTCCAGAAACTTGATTTTGAATTGCTGTTACGAATGCAGTTTGATCTTCATAAGATAAAACGGCTGGATAAGGACTTGAAACATCAAATGAATTGTTTGTTTTTGGATATTGAAAATTTGTGATTTTATTCTCAAAAACACCTGAAAACAAAGGATGATCAAAATTGATTTTGGTAATCAATTTATTTTGAGCTTTTAGCGTATTAAATTGAACCTTTCCAAAATTTCCTAAAAACGAATTTAAATTCGTAATTGAACTTTTTTCTGATGGAATTACAACTAAATTCCCACCTTTAGAAACAAAAGCTTTTAAAGTGGTTTGTAAGGCTTGCGGAATCTCAATTAATTCGTTTAAAATGATTGTATTTTGTTTTTCTAAACTATTATAGTCAAGAGAACCAATTGCATAATTATTGTAATTGAATTCGGCAGAAGTGTAAATCCTTGATAAGAAATTACTTTTTTCAGGTTCTCCGATGCTGATTACGTTAGTTTTTTTGTTTTTAGAAATACTGAAAAACAGTTTGTTGTCATACGTTAAACCATTGTCTTCAATAGAAGCATAACCATGAAATGCTTCTTTTGGTATCGTGAAGTTGATTTTCTTTTTCTTCGCATCAAAATTGATAATTGTTTTAGCAATTAATTTGTTTTGATTGTATAAAGAAGTTGAAATGGGTTTAAAGTCTTCTCCGTAGCCTGATAAGTCAACCGTTATTTCGTAAAAATTTTCCAATGTCTGATTGATGTAAACACTGTCGATAGAAACATTATTTTTTTGCTCTGCTTCAGGAACTATGAAATAAGGCTTTTCCTCCTGATCAATATTTTTAACGTCGTTTTGGGTCAAGCCAACAGCATCAGAAATAATAACGATATCTTTTTTATGTGCTGATTTATGTGCTTTTATTTTTGCCATAATCGACGAAAGTTCAAATGGCGTTGCACTGTATTTTAAATTTTGTAAAGCACTTTTAGCCGATTTAATATCAGTATTCCAATAATTTTCGGTGTTTGTCAGCAATGAAAATTGCGCAGTTTCAGGCGTATTCTCCAACAATTCCTGAACAGCACGTTTTAACAATTCTCCTTTTTTTCCTTTTGCCTGCATACTAAACGAATTATCTAGGATAATATACATTTCGTTTGAAGCATTTTTACTGTCTTTGGCTTCAAAAAAAGGCTGTGCAAAGGCTGTAATAATACATGTAAGTAATAATAAACGAGTTGCCAGTAATAGTCGTTTTTTGATTTTCGAACTTTTACGAGTTTGAATAGCAAGTTCTTTTAAGAAACGAACATTGGTAAAATAGGAGGTTTTAAAACGTCGTAATTGAAATAAATGAACCAAAATTGGAACGATCAATAAAAAAAGGAAGTATAGAATTTCGGGATGTTTAAAATGCATTCTGGCTTCGATTTACTTCACTACGTTTTGTTTTTCGCGAAGATGCTGGTCAAAAATACAAATTTTTTAATTAAACCTTATAAGTAATGTAATGGATTATGAGCAGAACTTAATAAGATAAAACTTAAGCCTGCTTATGGGGCCTGTATGATAAATTGCTTTTTGAAAAATGTAACTTTTAAGGCTCTATTTGTAATGGCAAAAATGATATAAATGCGTATTTTAGCGTATTCAAAAAATTAAGTATGAAAAAAATATATCTAGTGTTATTTTCAGCTTTAGTATTTACAGCTGCTAAGGCTCAAAATAAATTTAATTTATTAGTAGGAACTTATACGAATACCTGCCCAAGTAACGGAATTTACGTTTATGAATTTAATGCTGATTCTGGAGAATTTAAATTAAAAGGTTCTTCAGAAAATGTAGTCAGTCCAAGTTATTTATCAGTCTCAGCAGATAATAAGTTTATTTATGCTGTAAATGAAAACGGAGATCAAAGTGCTGTAAGTGCTTTTGGTTATGATTCAGCTTTAGGAAAGGTTACTTTTTTGAATAAAAATGATGCTTTAGGAGCAGATCCCTGCCATTTGATTAATGACGATAAAAATGTGATTATAGCAAATTATTCAGGTGGAAGCATCGCTGTTTTTAAGAAAAATGCTGATGGTAGTATTTCTGAAGCGCAGCAATTAGTTCAGCATCAAGGAAAAGGACCAAATACAGCACGTCAAGAAAAAGCACATGTACATATGGTTTGTTTTTCGCCTGATAAAAAGTTTGTATTATCGAATGATTTAGGTTTAGATAAAGTTTTTATTTATAAATACAATCCAATTGCTAAAAACGAAATATTGACATTAAAAGGAAGTGTGGACGTAAAACCAGCAAGCGGGCCAAGACATTTGACTTTTAGTAAAGATGGTAAATTTGTTTATTTGGTTCAGGAATTAGATGGAACATTGACAACGTTTAGTTATGACAGCAAAACAGGAAGTTTAAAAGTAATTGCCGAAACTAGTATTTTGCCAAAAGGTTTTAAAGGAGGTACTGGTGCTGCAGCGATAAAGATTTCGCCTGACGGGAATTTTTTGTACGTTTCAGATCGTGTAGATGTTAATGCAATTTCAGTTTATAAGATCCTAAAAAATGGAAGTATAGAATTAGTAGAACAGCAAAGCACTTTAGGAAAAGGACCAAGAGATTTTGCAATTGATCCAACTGGAAATTACTTGTTAGTAGGACATCAATACACCAATGATATTGTTATTTTTAAAAGAGATATTGCAACTGGAAAAATTACGGATACAGGAAGAAGAATTCAATTGTGTTCACCTGTTGGGTTGGTTTTTACGAAGATATAGTTTTTTTTTGAGGCTCTGAGGAGCTAAGGTTCTAAGATACTAAGATAAAATAAAGGCTCAAAAGATTCAAAGTAAAACTATGAATCTTTTGAGCCTTTTATAATTTTGAAAAAAAACTCAGTACCTTAGTTCCTCAGCACCTTAGCGTCTAAAATTTTATTTGTTACTATCTTTTCTCTTCTTATCTCTCGTTTTCAACATATTTCGATTGACAGAACCGTGTGTTTTCTTTTTTGTTTTTGAAGGTCCACCAAGATTAACTTTTTTATTCTTTTTAGATTTTTCGTGAAAAGCTCCGTCACCTTCAAGTTTTACTTTTTTCATTAAAAACTTAATAGGCTGCTTGTCTTTTTCAGGTTCAATTAGTTTCGATGAAATTTCGACTTCTTCTGGGAAATCAGTTATTTCAAGTTCTTGGTTCATTAAAACTTCAACTTCAACTTTAAATTCTTCTTCTCTAGGAGTTACAAAACTAATTGCGGTTCCAGTTGCATCAGCACGACCTGTACGACCAATTCTGTGCATATATAATTCTGGTAATTCTGGAAGTTCGAAGTTAATAACGTGAGAAATATCAGAAATATCTAAACCTCTCGCCATAATATCAGTTGTAATTAAGCCGCGAAGATTTCCTTCCTGAAATTCAGCCATTGTACTCAAACGGTAATTTTGAGATTTATTAGAGTGAATTACACCAAATTGTCCGTCAAAATCTTCTTCGATTCGGGTATGAAGCATATCCGAGATCTTTTTATTGTTTACAAAAACTAAAACACGATCCATACTTTCATCAGTTTGAAGCAAATGTTTTAGAAGATTTACTTTTGTATTGAAATTTGGAACATTATAAGTAATTTGAGTAATTTTTTCTAGTGGTGTTCCAGATGCTGCAAGCGTAACTTCTTCTGGGAAATCAAAATAATCATTCAAAATATCATCTACTTCATCTGTCATTGTTGCAGAGAATAAGATGTTTTGACGTTTTGCTTTCATCATTGCCAAAAGCGCCGTCAATTGCGTACGAAAACCTAAATTAAGCATTTCGTCAAACTCATCAATTACTAATTTTTGAGTTTCATCAAAACGAACAACAGCGTCTAAAGCTAAATCCATTGTACGTCCAGGAGTTCCAACTAGAATATCGACACCTTCGTAAACGGCTTTTTTTTGTGTATTGATGTTTACACCTCCATAAATTCCAAGTGTTTTAACCGACATATACTTGGTTAGTTTCTCAACTTCTTCAACAACTTGAACTACTAATTCACGAGTTGGTACAAGTACAACAATTTTTGGTGTATTGGTATTTGTGAATTTGTATAATTTTAAAAGAGGCAGTAAATAGGCAAATGTTTTACCTGTACCGGTTTGTGCAATTCCCATCATATCGCGTCCAGACATGATTACAGAGAAAGATTTTTCCTGAATAGGAGTTGGCGTAACAAATCCCAGTTCGTCGATTGCTTTTTGTAAAGATTTTGGAAGATTGAATTTTTCGAAAGTGCTCATTTGCATTAAATTTTGTGCAAATGTACATTAAAATGGCGGTTAGATCACTAAATTTTTCGAATCATCTAACTATTTGTTGCTATAATTGTTTGATTTTCAATTTTAAAACCCTTCAAAAACCCCTAATCCAAATAAAGCAAAATCGTATTTTACAGGATCTTGAGCATCCATTTCTCGTAATTTTTGATCTAATTGAGCAAGTGCTTTACCATCATTTTGTTTTCGCTCTAAAATACCTAGTTTTCTAGCAACATTTCCTGAATGAACGTCAAGCGGACATGATAATACGGATGGAGAAATAGATTTCCAAATTCCTAAATCGACACCTTTTGTGTCTTGGCGAACCATCCAGCGTAAATACATATTGATGCGTTTTGCTGCCGAATTATTAAGTGGATCTGAAATATGTTTTTGCGTTCGAGGTAAATGATCGATTTCGAAAAAGATTTTTTTGAACTCGCTTATACTTTTTTGTAAACTGTCTTTTTCCTGATTTTTAGCAAAAACAGCTTCAAGTCCGTTATGGTTTTTGTAAATGTGCTGGAGACCTTTAATGAATCCGCCAAAATCTTTTCCGTTGAATGTGCGGTGCACAAAAGTTTCTAAATCGGCTAAATTGTCTTCAGAATGTGACATGACGAAATCGTAAGGCGTGTTACCCATTAATTCCATCATTTTATGCGAATTTTTGATAATCATTTTGCGATTTCCCCATGCAATTGAAGCGCTCAGAAAACCTGCAATCTCAATATCCTCTTTTTGAGTAAATAAATGGGGAATCTGAACAGGATCACTTTCAATAAAATCCTGATTGTTATATTGAATGACTTTTTCGTCAAGAAATTCTTTAAGTTCTTTTTGGTTCATGTTGAAATGAAATATTCAAATAATTAGAAAATCTAATTACTAATCTGGCCGTCGACCATAATTAATTTTCTGTCAGCCATATTGGCTAATTCTTCGTTGTGAGTTACAATTACAAAAGTCTGCCCAAATTCGTCACGAAGCTGAAAAAACAATTGGTGTAAATTTTCTGCCGAATGTGTGTCGAGATTTCCAGAAGGTTCGTCGGCAAAAATAACATCAGGTTTATTGATTAAAGCCCTTGCAACTGCAACACGCTGTTGTTCTCCGCCCGAAAGTTCGTTTGGTTTGTGATTGATTCTGTGTGATAAACCAAGATATTCTAAGATTCTTTTAGCTTCCTTTTCAGTTTCGGCTTTGGGTTTGTTAGCCATAAAAGCAGGAATACAAACGTTTTCTAAAGCAGTAAATTCTGGTAATAATTGATGAAACTGAAAAATAAATCCAAGATTCAAATTTCTAAAATCGGATAGTATTTTGTCCTTCTTGCTTTTCTTTTTGAAATACCTTGTATAATAAATGAGCATTAAAATTATTGGTAAAAATAAAGCGCCAATTGTGATTAATCGTACTATTTCGTCGAAGATTTTAGTTCTGAAAAACAATAAAAAAACAGCCAGAAGTATGATGTAAATCGAACTTGTCCAAGTAATGATTTTAAATGTTCTTTCTTCTTTTGAATTATCAGTTTCAACATCTTGCAGTTTCAAAACATTTTCGCCATTAATTGTTAATGATGAATTAGGATTGCTGTCAGGTTTGTCTAAAGTTCCTAGAATTTGTAGTAAAGTTGTTTTTCCTGCACCAGAAGCTCCAACGATCGAAACAATTTCGCCTTTTTTAATATGTAAATCAACTCCCTTTAAAACTTCAAGTTTATCGTAGAATTTATGTATGTTTTTTGCGTGTATCATGTAGTGAAACTGTTTTTACAAAGAAACAAAGAATCTCTCGATATAAAAATGGGTTGTAACAGAATTTTATGAATAACATTTTTAACGCAATAAATAAGTGGGTTGTGAGAAAAACAACATAAATTAGTGATAAAATTTTAGATCGTATTTATGAAAGTTTTATTGAATATGAAATTAAAACTATTTCTATTTGCAGCCACAGTATTTATCATTTTTATAAGTGCAAAAGTTTATGATAAAAACTCTTTTGTAGTGTATACAATTGATACTAAAAAGCAAGATTTGAGATTGTTTTGGAAAAATGAAAATGGCGAAAAGTTTAAAAGCATTCAGAATTTAAAAGACTGGATTGAAAAACAAAATCTGGTTTTAGATTTTGCAATGAATGCGGGAATGTATAATAAAGAAAATTCGCCTCAAGGACTTTATATCGAGAAACAAAAAGTATTAAGAGTACTAGATACAACAAACGCTGTTGGGAATTTTTATTTAAAACCTAACGGAGTATTTTACATAACAACAGGAAATGTACCAGTAATTTGTAAAACGGTACAATTTCAAAATAATGAAAAAGTAAAGTATGCAACGCAATCTGGTCCTATGCTGCTTATTGATGGAAAAATACATCCCGAATTTAAAGAGGGTTCTTCTAACTTGAATATTAGAAACGGAATTGGAATTCTGCCAAATGGAAATGTAGTTTTTGTATTGGCTAAAAAAGAAATAAATTTTTATGATTTTGCTTCTTATTTCAAAAGCTTAGGATGCAGGAATGCTTTGTATTTAGACGGTTTTGTATCGAGAGCTTATGTGCCTTCGGAGAAGTGGATTCAAACGGACGGAAATTTTGGTGTGTTATTTGCAGTAGTTAGAAAAAAATAAAGATGAATAGGATGGAAATCGAAGAAACAACAGTTGTAGAAGATAACAGAATGTCAAAGTTAATAATTGGTTTAATTTTGGATGGAATTGGCATGATTTCATTTTCAATCCCATTAATTGGCGAATTTTCAGATGTTATTTGGGCGCCAATTGCGGCTCTTATTATGAGCAGAATGTATAAAGGACGTATTGGAAAAGTAGCTGGAGTTTTAACTTTTCTTGAAGAAATAATCCCGTTTACAGATATTATTCCTTCTTTTACACTTACTTGGATTTATACCTATTTCTTTTCGAAAGAACGTATGAAAATTTAGTCTTTAAACAAGAATCCTAGTCCCATGTTTTTAAGCATTTTCTTTTCGAAGTTCCAAAAGAATTTAAACTGCCCAAAAATGGTTCCGATAGCGACTAATAAAACTTGATAAATTGGAAAAATAATAATAAGACGAATTAAGGTAAACCAAACTCCAAAATCTTCTTTGGTAATGCCTAACCAAATGCAAAATGGCTTAGAGAGCCAAGCAGATGCCGATCCTGTAATGGCAAAAACTATAAGTATAATAATGGCTTGTAGATTTGAGGTAATTCCCCAACGTTTCTTTAATCTATTCATTGCTATTTGTAATGATTACAAATATACTATATTATCTTGATGGGACATAACCCCAAAGCTTTTGTTTGTAAGTATTTTGAAAATAAATCATATAATTATAAATAAGGTAATTTACTTCGTAACCATAATGTATATCTCGTCGGTAATCGATTGTCATTTCGTATAAATTTGGATTGTAACGCTGTGGCTGCATAGCCCTGTTGTTCCATTCGGTTACGTACAAATAATTCTTATTTTCTAGGTACGTTAAAGAATAATAATTTCGGGGATAAGCTCTAGAAGCAAGCCAAGTATTAAAACCATTATCTATTATTATAACTTCATATTCTAACGAATCATTTGCAATTCTAACAGTATCATTTCCTTTCTTAATAGGATTATCAGTAACAGCAACATTTTTTGAAGCTGTAGAACACGCAACTATAGTTAGAATAAAAGCGAATATGGAAATATATTTTTTCATGGTATTTAAAATTCAAATCTAAATTTACGAATAAATCAGCAGAAGAGCTTGCTATTTAACTTTTGTATAAGAGGTATAGAAGTTTAAAACTGTAAATGTTTAGAGGTGTTTTTCATGAAAAAAGCTGTTTTACTTTTAGTAAAACAGCTTTTGAAATTTATATTTTAAGTCTGCGTTCCTTTATAACTAAATGGTTTATTTATTTTCCAAATAATTTTCCTAATAAGCCGCCCAACCCGCCGCTTTTGGTTAAAGCTGCAGCATCAGCAATATCAACTTTTCCGTCGTTATTTTGGTCTAAACCAAATTGCATTCCGTATTTAGAAATAGTATCCATTATATTTGAAGCCTGTCCGCTGTTTCCAGAAATTGAATTGATTATATCTGTAATTTGAAAACTACTGTCGTTTGGATCTTTTGCTTTATTAACTAACGAATTTAAGATTTGCGGGATCATGTTTGAAGCAACACCAGAAGAATCTGCACTGCTTAAACCGAATTTTTCGCCCAAGCTTCCAGTTAATTGCTGCGTGATTTGCTGTACTACAGGATTTGAACTGTCTATTGGTGAACTTCCGTTAAACAAACCTGCAAGCTGCTCACCGCCGCCTTCAGATGCAATTTTTTGTAACCCTGCAAATATTGAAGTACTTGTTTCGCTTATTACTGCTTCATTGTGTTCGTTTGGGATAGCTGTATTGTTAACAACAGCGTTACCTCCGTATTGCTGTACTAATTGTGTTAATTGTTCAAACATGATTAAAAGAGTTTAGATTAGAACTCAAATTTAATCAAAAAAAGAAAGGGATTTATTAAACGATGTTAATAAATCCCTTCTAAATAATTTAGATATAATTAATTAGCTCAATAAAGTAATAATTTGTGAAGCTAATTCAGTACCAATTCTGTCTTGTGCTTCTCCTGTTGCAGCACCAATGTGTGGCGTAAGAGAAATTTTAGAATGCATTAAAATTGCCATTTCTGGTTTTGGTTCGCTTTCAAAAACATCTAAACCAGCAAAAGCAACTTTTCCTGAATCTAAAGCTTTTACTAAAGCTACTTCATCGATAACCCCGCCGCGAGCACAGTTTACGATTCCAACACCATCTTTCATGATTTCAAGTTCTTTTTCTCCAATGATATAACCATTTTGAGCAGGAACGTGTAATGTAATGAAATCAGCTTCTTTAAACAAAGATTCTAATGATTGAGAAACAATTGTAGTTGTGATAGATTGTCCGTCAAAAAATTCCACTTTTACATCTACTTGCGGGATAAAGCTGTCAGCAGCAATAACTTTCATACCTAAACCAAGCGCCATTTTTGCAGTAGCTTGACCAATACGTCCAATACCAACAATACCTAGAGTTTTACCTCTTAATTCAGTTCCGTTAGCGTAAGCTTTTTTCAAACCGTCAAAGTTTGAATCTCCTTCAAGAGGCATATTTCTGTTAGAATCATGTAAAAAACGTACACCAGAAAATAAGTGTCCAAAAACCAATTCAGCAACAGATTCTGATGATGAAGCTGGAGTATTAATTACATGAATTCCTTTACTTTTAGCATAGTCAACATCGATATTGTCCATACCAACTCCACCGCGTCCAATAATTTTTAGTCCAGGACAAGCATCAATAATATCTTTACGAACTTTAGTTGCAGAACGAACTAAAACTACGTCAACGTTGTTTTCGTTTACAAAATTTGCTACTTGTTCTTGCGCTACTTTTGTAGTTATAACTTCAAAACCACCTTTTTCTAAGGCTAGAATTCCACTTTTAGAAATTCCGTCGTTAGCTAATACTTTCATTGTGTGTTTATTGTTTATTTGGTTAATCGTTAAATTGTTTAATCGATAAACCAGCTATTTGATTTTTCTTTTTTGATATTTTAAAGGAAATATTTTTTGACGATTAAACAGTTAAACAAATTAACGATTAACCGAAAAAAAAATTAAACTTTAGATTCTAATGTTTTCATTACATCAACTAAAACCTGAACGCTTTCAATTGGCATAGCATTGTAGATAGAAGCTCTATAACCACCAACAGAACGGTGTCCTGGCAATCCAGAAATTCCTGCTTCTTTCCATAAAGCATCAAATGCTGCAGTGTGATCAGCATTGTTCAATAAGAAAGTTACATTCATTTTTGAACGATCTTCTACAGCAGCTGCACCTTTAAATAATGGGTTTCTGTCGATTTCAGCATAAAGTAAATCAGCTTTTGCGTCATTTAGTTTTTCAACAGCAGCTATTCCGCCTTTTTCTTTGATCCATTGTAAAGTTAATAACGAAACATATACAGCAAAAACAGGAGGAGTATTGTACATACTTTCAGCTTTAATATGTTTAGCATAATCTAACATACTAGGAATTGTTCTTCCGTTTTTTTCTAAAATTTCTTCTTTAATTACTACCAATGTAGTTCCTGCAGGTCCCATGTTTTTTTGAGCTCCAGCATAAATTAAATCAAATTTTGAGAAATCTAATTGACGTGAAAAAATATCAGAACTCATATCGCAGACAACAGGAACGTTAGTTGCTGGGAAGTCTTTCATTTGAGTTCCAAAAATGGTATTATTACTTGTGCAGTGAAAATAATCTGCATCAGATGGTATTTCGTATCCTTTTGGAATATGGTTGTAATTTTCTTCTTTTGAAGATCCTACGATAACAGTTTCTCCAAAAAACTTAGCTTCTTTAATAGCTGCCGCTGCCCAAGTTCCTGAATCTAAATAAGCCGCTTTTCCATTTTCTTTCATCAAATTATAAGGAGCCATTAAGAATGCTGTACTTGCACCACCTTGTAAAAATAAGGCTTGATATCCTTTTCCTTGAAGTCCTAATAATTCTAAAGCAAGCGAACGAGCTTCATCCATTACAGCAACGAAATCTTTGCTTCGGTGTGAAATTTCAAGAATCGATAATCCTGAATCATTAAAATTTAAAACTGCTTTTGATGCCTTCTCAAAAACTTCCTGAGGTAAAATACTTGGTCCTGCGCTGTAGTTGTGTTTTTTCATGGTTGTTGTTAATAGTCGAAATTTTAAAGACGCAAATTTCGGCAATAGGAGCTGAAAAAGCGATAAATTATTCGAAATATTTGAACATTTTATTACTTTGTTGTTAACAAAAACGTTATAGTATCAACGTTATCTGCATAATCCCACAATTGAGGATTCTGACTTTGACCAAATGCAGTACTGTTTTTAATCAAATTATTGCTTACAATACATTGTATTTGCTCTTCGTCTGCTTCAAGGCGAGTTTGTAAACTTTCAAGATCTTCATAATATTCATAAAAAACACTCGAAATAGGTGAGGCATAACTAGAATCTTCTTTCAGGGTCAAAAAGCCATTATCAAGCAATTTAAAATTACTCATTAAAAAAACCGCTTTGTTGTAATCGTAATTATTAGCGTATTTTTCATAATGAATAACATCCTGATATTTAAAAACAGCTTGAAAAAACGCATCAAATGAATAGCCTTTTGGTACAAAAAGCTTAGAAACATTGCGGCATCCTAAACCAAAATATCTAAAAATATCTTCGCCAAGAGCTTCTAATTCTTCATGAGTTTCTTTTCCGTTTAGTATCGCAGCCGAATTTCTGTTTTTTCTAATAATTGAAGGTTTATCTTTAAAATAATATTCAAAATATCGTGCTGTATTGTTGCTTCCTGTGGCAATTACAGCATCAAAATTTTCTAATTTTCCTTCAACAAAAGTGATCTTATCTTTTAAATTTTCATCAACAGCAATTAAGTACTTTGCCAAAAATGGCAATAAATGCTGGTCATTAGAAGACGTTTTTATTAAGGCTCTGTTTCCAGTTATTAGAACAGATAAAAAATCATGAAAACCAACTAACGGGATATTTCCGGCTAGAATTAAGGCAACAGTTTTTTCTTTTTTATCGCTTTGAGCAAACTCAGACGAGTAATTAGAAAGCCATTTTTCAATGTTTTCTTCCGTTAAAGCATCTGCCCATGATTTTATGGCAAAGAAAACCTGTTCAGGAGTATACCAGCCATTGTGAGATTGTGATAAAGTTATTAGTTTTTCAAAATCATCAAAAAAAGCTTCATTGTGTAAAACGTCAGATTTTTTCACGGATTCCTTTTCAGAAAACTGACTTAAAAATTTTCCTAATTCAACAAAAACACTTTTTTTTGTTTCTAATGTCATAATGTTTGTTTATGAAAGGTTTTGATTGTAATTTTGCACAAAAATAAGCTATATTAAGTTATAAGGCAAAGCCGAATAAAATGTTTGACATTTTTAATGGAAATCTGATAACTTTTAACTCGTAATCAAGAATAAAATGGCAATAATTATAACAGACGAATGTATTAATTGTGGGGCTTGTGAACCAGAATGCCCAAATACAGCAATTTATGAAGGAGCTGATGATTGGAGATACAAAGACGGAACTAGTCTTTCAGGAAAAGTAATTTTACCAGACGGAACTGAAGTTGATGCAGAAGATGCACAAACTCCAATTTCTGACGAAATCTATTATATTGTTCCAGGAAAATGTACAGAATGTAAAGGTTTTCATGATGAACCTCAATGTGCTGCTGTATGTCCTGTTGATTGTTGTGTACCAGATGATAATCATGTAGAAGATGAAGAAACCTTGTTAAACAGACAAGCGTTTTTACATGGAGATGAATAATCTTTCTGAATAAATGATAAAAAAAA
>NZ_NRQV01000009.1:0-187312 GCF_004119505.1 Flavobacterium sp. YO64
CACACAGATCCTAAATACATGAAAGCGGCAGCTTGTGCTAAACATTTTGCAGTACACAGCGGCCCTGAAAAAAACAGACACTCGATTGATGTTATTGTAGACGAAAAAGATTTGAGAGAAACTTATTTGTACGCTTTCAAAAAATTAGTTGATGCAAAAGTAGAAACTGTAATGTGTGCTTATAATCGTGTAAATTCAGAACCTTGCTGCACTGGTAAAACATTACTAAAAGATATTTTACGAAATGAATGGAAATTTGGAGGTCACGTTGTTACGGATTGTTGGGCACTTCAGGATATTTACGAAAGCCATAAAACCCTGCCAAACAGCGTAACTGTTGCTGCAGAGGCAATTAAAGCGGGCGTAAATATGGATTGCAGCGGATTACTACAAAAGGATGCTATCAACGCTCTGAATCAAAAATTAATTACTCAAAAAGACATTGATAATGCGTTAGCACCAACATTACGTACACAGTTTAAACTTGGATTTTACGACAAAGCAGAAGATAATCCGTATAGAAAATATGGTATAGATAGTATTGCCAATACATATCACAGAAATCTAAGCCGAAAAATGGCAGAACAAAGTATGGTTTTGTTGAAGAACGGTGAAGTGGGAGAAAAGAAAACAAAATTGCTTCCGCTGAAAAAAGAAGATTATAAATCGATGGTTGTCGTTGGGCCAAATGCTGCGTCACTTGATGCTTTATTAGGCAATTATCACGGAATTACTGATAAAGCCGTAAATTTTGTAGAAGGTATTGCAGGTGCTGTAGATCCTGATACTCGTGTAGAATATGATATGGGGTGCGATTTTACAGACACAAAAAACTTTGGTGGTGTTTGGGCAGCTTCTATGGCTGATTTGACGATTGCAGTAATTGGTTTTACTCCAGTTTATGAAGGCGAAGAAGGTGATGCTTTCCTTGCTGACGGAAAAGGAGACAGAAAAAACATGGATTTACCAGCGTCGCATATTGCATATATAAAAGCACTTCGTAAAGGAACTAAATCGCCGCTTATAGCAGTTGTAACAGGCGGAAGTGCCGTTGATATTTCGGCAATTGAACCTTATGTAGATGCGATTGTTTTTGCATGGTATCCAGGAGAACAAGGCGGAACTGCTTTGGCAAATCTTCTTTTTGGAAAAGTTTCTCCATCAGGACATTTACCGGTTAGCTTTTACAAATCGTTTAGCGATTTACCAGATTATAACAGCTATGCAATGGCAGGAAGAACGTATCGCTATTCGGATAAAGAGGTACAATATCCGTTTGGTTTTGGATTAAGTTACAGCACGTTTGGTTACAATTGGGTTCGACAACCTAAGAGAGTTACAATGAGTTCAGACGAAATTTCAATGCAAATCGAAATTTTTAATACAGGAAATTATGATGCTGATGAAGTTGCTCAGGTATATGTAGAATATCCAAATGTTGATAGAATGCCGTTGAAAGAACTCAAAGCTTTTAAACGTGTTTCGTTGGTTAAAGGAAAATCAAAAACAATCACATTGCAAATTCCATTGGAAGAGCTTCAAAAATGGGACGAGACTACAAAACAATTTAAGATCTATGAAGGAAACTACACATTGAAAATCGGATCGAATTCAAGAGATACAATGTTGGAAGGTAGTTTTGAGATTGTGAAGTAGAAAAAAGAGGATAGAAGCAAGAAGCAAGAGTAAAGTAGCTCAGGTTTGCTCTGCTAAAAATTCGTGCAATTGCTTCGCCTGTTCGCTATCGCTCGGGTCGTGGCAAAAAACTTTTCAGATTACAACAGAAGGATATATCAAATTAAAGAAATATGAATAAAAATTTAAAATCAACATTATTTGCAATTTTAGGCCTTTGCTGCCTGCAAATACAAGGACAGACAAGTAAACAAAATTTGACACAATATGTAGATCCGTTTATTGGAACAGGATTTCACGGACACGTTTTTATGGGCGCAAATGTTCCCTTTGGAGCAGTTCAATTAGGACCAGTGAATATTTCACAAGGTTGGGATTGGTGTTCGGGTTATCATTATTCTGACCCAACAATTATTGGGTTTTCGCACACGCATTTAAGCGGAACTGGAATTGGTGATCTTGGAGATTTACTTTTTATGCCTGCTGTTGGTAAAATCAATCTGAAAAAAGGAACTGCCAAAGACATGGAAAATGGTTATATCTCAGGTTTCGATCATAAAGATGAAGTAGCAAAACCGGGTTATTATTCTGTTATTTTAAAGAAAAATGGAATCAAAGCGGAAATGACGGCTTCAGAGCGAGTTGGATTTCAAAAATATACTTTTCCTGCTTCAGATAAATCACATATCGTTCTAGATTTAGTGGAAGGAATTGGCTGGGATAAAGCAGTAGATACTTATATCAGAGTAAAAAATGACACCTTGATCGAAGGATATCGTTTCTCGAAAGGCTGGGCGCCGGATCAACGCATTTATTTTGCAGCAGTTTTGTCAAAACCAGCTAAGAAAATCCAATTGTATAACAATACAAAAGAGATGATTAATAAAGTGGTTTTGGGAGATAGTGCGAAAGCAGTACTTCAGTTTTCGACTTTAAAAGATGAAGTGATTAAAATTAAAGTGGGAATTTCGGCAGTAAGTACAGAAAACGCTTTAATGAATATTAAAAAAGAAATTTCAGACTGGAATTTTGAAAAAGTGGCTGTTCAAGCAGATGAAAAATGGAATAAAGAGTTGAATAAAATCGAAGTAAAATCGAAAGATATTGCTAAAATGAGAACATTTTATACAGCTTTATATCACACTATGATTGCGCCGTCGATTTACAACGACAGCAATGGAGATTATTACGGTTCAGACAAACAAGTGCATAGAGCAGTAGGATTTACCAATTTAACTACATTTTCGTTGTGGGATACTTACAGAGGAGCAAATCCTTTGCTTACACTAACACAAACCGATAAAGTTTCGGATATTATTAACTCGATGCTGGCGATTTATAAAGAGACAGGACATCTTCCGGTTTGGCATTTAATGGGGAATGAAACCTATTGTATGCCTGGGAATAGTGCAATTCAGATTGTTGTTGATGCGTATTTGAAAGGTATTAAAGGAATTGACGGAGAATTAGCATTCGAAGCTGTAAAAGCAACAGCAATGCAGGACGATCGCGGATTGAATTTCGTAAAAAAAATAGGCTACATTCCTGCAGATAGTTTGAGAGAATCAGTTGCTATTGGTATGGAATATTCTATTTCTGACGGTGCAATTGCAATGATGGCAAAAAAAATGGGCAAAACCGAGGATTATAATTATTTCATTAATCGCTCAAAAGCCTACAAAAAATATTACGATCCTTCGACCACTTTTGTACGCGGAAAAGTAAGCGATACACAATGGAGAACACCTTTTGATCCGTTTAAATCGGCACACATGAAAGATGATTTTGCCGAAGGAAATGCATGGCAGTATACTTGGTTAGTTCCTCATGACGTAGAAGGTTTGATCGCAATGCTTGGCGGAGAAAAATCATTTACAAAAAAACTGGATACTTTGTTTACAATAACAGGCGATATGGGAGCAGAAGCTTCTAGTGATATTACAGGTTTGATTGGGCAGTATGCACACGGAAACGAGCCAAGCCATCATATTACATACCTTTATAATTTCGTAGGACAACCTTGGAAAACAGCCGAAAAAGTACGTTACATTGTTGATAATTTGTACAGTGACAAACATGATGGATTGTGTGGAAATGAAGATGTTGGACAAATGTCAGCTTGGTATATTTGGAGCGCTATGGGAATGTATTCTGTAAATCCATTCAATGGAATTTATGTTTTCGGAAGCCCAAGCATGGACGAATCAACATTGAATTTAGCTGATGGAAAAAGCTTTACTGTAAAAGCATTAAACAACAGTACAAAGAATATCTACATTCAAAAAGCAACTTTAAACGGAAAACCTTATACGCAGAGCTATATTCTTCATTCGGATATTATGAAAGGCGGCGAGTTAATTTTTACGATGGGAGATAAACCTTCTAAAACTTGGGGAGTTGCTGCGAAAGACAGACCTTATTCTGTTAAATAATATTGAATTTATAGTATTGAATCGTTTGGTGTAAATATTTTTAACACATAGAAACATAGATTTAGAATTCTTAGAAAAGGCGTTTCACTTGTTTAAAATACACATAGTTTGCTATGTGAATGAATAGCATCCAGCTTTAGCGGGATGTAAATAGTAAGATTGAGATTAGGGCTTTAGCCAAAATGTATGAGTTTGGTTAAAGCCCTTTTTGCTGTCAATTTTATTTCTCCTGTTAAAACTGGAGGTAATTTAATCATTTAAAAAAGATATAGATAGAATTAAAAATCATAAAATCTGCTAGATCTGTGTAAAAATTATCAAACAAATAAATTAGAAAATGAAAAGAAGAGATTTACTAAAATATATTGGTTTAACAGCAGGTACTGTTGCGTTAACGGGTTCAACTTCTGTTATTTCTGCAGCAGAAAAAAACAATAAATCTAAAAGGGTTTTGCGAATTGCACATATTACTGATGTGCATATTCGACCTGAAGAAAATGCTCCAGATCGATTTATAAAATGCTTAGAAGAAATCAAGAAACACAAAGTCGATTTTTTTCTCAATGGCGGCGATTCCATTTTTGCAGCAGACTATGATAATATTACTCGCGAAAGAGTAAATGAACTATGGAAAATTTGGAACGATACAACTAAAGCAATCAGTAGTTTTGAATTGCATAGTTGTCTCGGAAATCACGATATGTGGTGGGCAGCGCCAAACAAACAAGATGCTATGTATGGGAAAGATTATGTTGTAAAACAATTAGGAATCCCAAACCGTTATTACAGCTTTGATAAAAAAGGATGGCACTTTGTGATTTTAGATAGTAATAATGGTGGAGGTTCATTAGATGATGAACAGCGTTTATGGCTCGAAAAAGATTTACAAAGTTTACCGGCTGGCACACCAGTTGTTTGCATGAGTCATTTCCCAATTCTTGCCGTTTGCACACATGTTGACGGAGGAAATCATACTGATTCTAAATATATCAGTGATCTTTTTTATAAACATAAAGATAAAAAGATCACATGTTTAAGCGGACACATTCATTTAAAGGATGAAGCCGTTTACAATAATGTACATTATTATTGCAATGGTGCTTTGAGCGGCTTTTGGTGGGAACCAGGAGATAAAGATTCAGCAGGGAAAACTTATTACAAACAAACACCTCCAGGTTATGCGATTATTGATCTTTTTGAAGATGGATCAGTTACAAATCAATATTATCCACATTCTTTTTAAATGCAGCTTTTTTGTTTAAAATTATCATAATAGACAATTAATAATTAAACAAGGGTAATATTGAATTAATAATTATACTTCAAGTATTATATTTTTATAATCGTAAAAAAGTATAATTTTAATAAAAAGCATATGGCATTAATAACGCAGTTAGATGTTCAAAAAGAGGCTGGTACAAAAGAAAATAAAAAATGGCTTTTTCCTTTTATATTAGTTACCAGTTTATTCTTTTTCTGGGGATTTGTACACAATCTAGATCCAATACTTATTCCGCATTTACGAAAAGCATTTAATCTTACAGACTTAGAATCGTCTTTAATAGACTCTTCAGTTTTTATAGCCTATTTCGTGATGGCATTGCCTGCGGGTTACATTATGCGAAAATACGGTTATAAATCAGGTATTATGATTGGGTTGGTTTTATTTGGTATTGGTTCAATTTTATTTGTTCCAGCCGCCAATTCACTACAATATATTTACTTTTTAGGAGCTTTATTTGTTATTGCCTGCGGACTTACTTTTTTAGAAACAGCAGCAAATCCATATGTAACTATTCTAGGACCAGCAGAAACAGCAACAAAGAGATTAAATTTCTCCCAATCGTTTAATGGATTAGCTGCATTTATTGCGCCGGCTTATATTGGCCCAATGATCCTATCGGGTAAAAATCTAACCCAAGCTCAAATGGATGCTATGGCTCCTGCCGAATTGCATGCTTATGTTTTAGAAGAAGCAGCGAGTGTAAAAATGCCGTATTTAGTTTTAGGACTAATTATTCTGGCAGTAGCAGTTTTGTTTTATTTTACGAATATGCCGGATGTAAAAGATGAAGATAAAGAAGGAGCTGACGGCGCAAGTTTTGCCGGAGCCTTGAAATCACTGCGCTTACGTTGGGGGATTTTAGCGCAGTTTTTTTATGTAGGAGCCCAAGTTTGCGTTGGAAGCTTTTTTATTAAAATGGCGACAACTTCTGCTGGACTTGCAGAAGGTGTTGCAGCCAAATATTTAGGATTTTTTGGCTTGGCATTTATGCTTGGACGATTCGCGGGTACATTCTTCATGCAGTACATACAACCTAGAAAATTATTAATCATTTATGCCATTATTAATATTGGCTTATCAATAGTAGCCATAACAGGAACTGGAATGTTAGTGGTTTATACTTTAATAGCAATAGCGTTTTTTATGAGTATCATGTTTCCAACGATTTTTTCAATGGGAATTGAGGGACTTGGACATAACACAAAAATTGGTTCTTCATTAATCGTAATGTCAATTGTTGGCGGAGCATTGCTTCCTCCAGTTTTAGGATTGATTTCGGATATTACAGGAAGCATTCAGTATGGTTATGTTGTTCCATTGACATGTTTCTCAGTAATTCTATTGTTTGCATTTAATGGACATAAAACAAATAAAGCATAAATTCTATTTATATAATATGTTAGAAAACGGAAGTAAAAGATTGGTTATAAAAATGCACCCAGACGATAATGTATTGGTGGCTTTAACAGATTTGTCTAAAGGAGAAAGTGTAGTTTTTGAGAATGAAACTTTCCTATTGCAGGACACAATCAAGGCAAAGCATAAGTTTTATACAGCCAATTTGAGAGCGGGTGATGAAATTATTATGTACGGCGTTTTGGTTGGAAAAGTACAATGCGATGTTGCCAAAGGAAGTCTAATGACGACCGAAAACCTTAAACATGCGGCTGAACCTTATAAATATCGTGATGTTGATTTTGAATGGCAGGCGCCAGATGTTTCAAAGTATAAAGACAGAACTTTTAAAGGGTATAAACGAAATGACGGTCGTGTAGGAACTGCCAATTATTGGTTATTTGTGCCAACAGTATTTTGTGAAAATAGAAATTTGGATGTAATACGCGAAGCTTTACATAACGAGTTAGGATATTCTGTGAGTGATAAATATACTCAGTATACTCATGCTTTACTTCAAGCCTATAAGAATGGTAAAAGTTTAGATTCAATTGATGTGCAATTGGCTCCAGAACCTTATACAAATAAAGTTTTTAAAAATGTAGATGGTATAAAGTTTTTAAATCATCAAGGAGGCTGTGGAGGCACGCGTCAAGATTCGGCTACCTTAAGTGCATTATTAGCATCGTACGCAAATCATCCAAATGTTGCAGGTATAACAGTACTTAGTTTAGGATGTCAGCATTTACAAGTACAGGATTTTACAAACGATGTTAAAAAACAAAACCCGTCTTTCGATAAACCTTTGTACATTTTTGAGCAGCAGCAATCAAAAAGCGAAGAACAATTGATTGCAGATGCCATTAAAAAAACATTTGAAGGATTAATTGAAATAAACAAACAAGAACGAACTCCAGCGCCTTTGAGTGAATTATGCTTAGGAGTTAAATGCGGTGGAAGTGATGGTTTCAGTGGTGTTTCGGCAAATCCTGCGGTAGGTTATACATCAGATTTGCTAGTGGCTTTGGGCGGTAAAGTATTACTAGCAGAATTTCCAGAATTGTGCGGTGTCGAGCAAAATCTTATCGATCGTTGTACATCAGAAGAAACAGCAAAGAAGTTTATTGATTTAATGCAGTCATATGATGCTTTAGCCCATAAAGTAGGTTCGGGATTTCATATGAATCCATCGCCGGGAAACATTAAAGACGGCTTAATAACCGATGCAATAAAAAGTGCAGGTGCTGCCAAAAAAGGAGGAACCGCTCCTGTAATTGATGTACTAGATTATACCGAACCAGCTACAAAAGCAGGTTTAAGTTTAGTTTGCACACCAGGAAATGATGTAGAAGCAACAACTGGAAAAGCAGCTTCTGGAGCAACATTAATATTATTTACAACAGGATTAGGAACTCCAACAGGAAATCCAGTTTGTCCAGTAATCAAAGTAGCTACAAACTCTGTTTTAGCTAAAAAAATGAGTGACATTATAGATATTGACTGCGGTCCAATTATCAGCGGCGAAAAAAGCATTGAAGAAATGGGCGAAGATATTTTAGAATATTGCATCAAAGCGGCAAGCGGTGAAATCATTCCAAAAGCAGTATTATTAAATCAAGACGATTTTATTCCGTGGAAACGAGGGGTATCATTGTAATAATTATAAATCGTAACTCTCAATATCTAATAATCTAAAAGATCAAAAAATCTAATCATATGTTTTCATTACAAAACAAAAAAGCAGTAGTTACTGGCGGCGGAAGCGGAATAGGGAAAGCCATTTCAGTTTTATTTGCAAAACAAGGAGCGGAAGTTCATATTATCGAATTAACTGAAGAAAGTGCTAAAAGTGCCGCTGATGAAATTAAAGCAAATGGAGGAAAAGTATTTTCACACGCTTGTAATGTTGCGAATCAACAAGAAGTTACAGCTGCATTTGAGAAAATTGGAAATATCAATATTTTGGTAAATAATGCAGGAATTGCTCACGTAGGTAAAGTAGATACTACTCCCGAAGCCGATTTTGACAGAGTGATGAGCGTGAATGTAAAAGGCGTATACAATTGTTTGCATGCATCGATACCACAATTTAGAAATTCTGGTGGAGGTGTAATTGTCAATATGGCTTCTATTGCAGCGTGGGTAGGTATCTCTGATCGATTTGCTTATTCTACAGCCAAAGGTGCTGTAATGGCAATGACTTTATCGATAGCGAGAGATTATATGAGCGAAAATATTCGTTGTAACTCTATTTCACCAGCACGCGTACATACACCATTTGTAGATGGATTTATTGCCAAAAATTATCCAGGTCAAGAAGCAGAAATGTTCGAAAAATTATCAAAATCTCAGCCTATCGGACGTATGGCAAAACCAGATGAAGTTGCAGCTTTAGCTTTGTTTTTATGCAGCGATGAATCTGGTTTTGTTACCGGTTGCGATTATCCTATTGATGGAGGATTTATAAAACTAAATAACTAAGTTACAATGAAGGTTGCTTTATTCATACCCTGCTATATAGATCAATTTTATCCAAATGTGGGTATTGCGACCTTGCAATTATTAGAAAAACTGGGGTGTGATGTTGCTTTTCCTTTGGAACAAACCTGTTGCGGTCAGCCAATGGCCAACAGCGGTTTTGCCAGTTTAAGTAAAGGCTGCGATAAGAATTTTGTTAAAAACTTCACAGGATTCGATTATATAGTAGCTCCATCTGGAAGTTGTGTTTTGCATGTAAAAGAACATTTGCAGGATTTAGAGAATCCGCAAACTGCATTACACATTCGTAATTCGGTTTATGAACTTACAGAGTTTTTAACAGATGTTTTAAAAGTAGAAAGTATTAATGCCAATTTTCCATTTAAAGTGGGCCTACACAATAGTTGTCACGGACAAAGAGGATTACATCTTTCATCAATGACAGAAAGAGTACTGCCCGAGTTTTCGAAACCCGAGCAATTACTAAAAATGGTAAACGGTATCACGTTAAGTAAACCCAAACGAAACGATGAATGTTGTGGTTTTGGAGGTACTTTTTGCGTATTTGAAGAAGCAGTAAGCGTAAAAATGGGTAAGGACAGAGTAAAAGAGCATGAAGACAATCTAGTAGATTATATTACCGGAGGAGATACCAGTTGTTTAATGCATTTAGAAGGAATATTAAAACGACAAGGAAGTAAAACAAAAACGATTCATATTGCCGAAATATTGAATAATGGTTTATAAGTAAGAGATTAGAAAATTTCTTCGATTTAAATCGAGGAAGTAAATGATATAGTCATCATTAATTGCATATTCAAAATAATGAATAAAATTAAATTATTTACACTTTTAGTACTTGTATTATTTGTTGATTCAGTCTGTTTGGCACAGAAGAATCAACCCATAAAATTATGGTATAAACAACCAGCCGTGAAATGGTCTGCTGAAGCTTTACCTATTGGCAATGGACGTTTGGGAGCCATGTTTTTTGGTGGAGTAGAACGAGAAGTTATTCAGTTTAATGAACAAAGCCTTTGGTCGGGAGATAACAACTGGGATGGAGAGTATGAAACAGGAGATCATGGATTTGGTTCATATCGTAATTTTGGAGAAATCACAATTGATTTTACAGACAAAAGTGCTTTCTCTAATTATTCTCGTTCGCTTGATATTTCGAATGGGATTCACCAAACAGAATTTATTCAGAATAAAACAAAAATCAGTCGGGAAGGTTTTGCCAGTTATCCAGATCAAGTGATGGTTTTTGAATATAAAGCTAATGGGAAGAATGGTTTTTCAGGAACTATTTCTTTTAATTCAGCTCAAGGAGCAATAAGCAAAGCTTCGATGAGCAGTATAAGTTTTATAGGAGAAATGCCAAATAAACTAAAATATGCAGCCAAACTTTTAGTGCAAAATAAAGGAGGGAAAATACGCTTTGAAGGTGAAAATTTGATCTTTGAAAACTGTAATTCATTGACATTGATTTTGGATGCCCGAACAAACTATAAACCCGATTATAAATCAAATTGGCGAGGAGAAGATCCGATGCCGCTTATTGAAAAAGAATTGTCAGCTGCAAAAAGCAAAGGTTACGAAAAACTTAGAGCAGCTCATTTAAAGGATTTGAGTTCTATACTAACGCGCGTTTACCTCAATATAGGAAGCTCTGATGCAGTTACTTCAAGTTTGCCAACAGATGAACGATTAAAAAAATATACGGCAGGTGGAGTTGATCCCGATTTAGAAGAAACGATGTTTCAATATGGGCGTTATTTATTAGCAAGCAGTTCACGTCGTGGAGGTTTGCCAGCTAATTTGCAAGGTTTATGGAATGACAGCAACACACCTGCTTGGGCAAGTGATTATCACAATAACATTAATGTGCAAATGAATTATTGGGGAGTCGAATCGACTAATTTATCAGAATGTCATTTGCCATTGATTGATTTTATCGTAGCAGCACAAGAACCTTGTCGTATTGCTACTCGCAAAGCTTTTGGAGAGAAAACACGCGGCTGGACAGCTCGAACTAGTCAAAATATATTTGGAGGAAATGGCTGGGAATGGAATATACCTGCAAGCGCTTGGTATGCACAACATGTATATGAACATTGGGCATTTACTAGAGACAATGATTATTTGCGTAGCACAGCATATCCGATTATTAAAGAAGTTTGCGAATATTGGGAAGACAATTTAAAAACAATGCCAGATGGACAATTAATGGTTCCAAATGGATGGTCGCCTGAGCATGGTCCGCGTGAAGATGGAGTAATGATGGATCAGCAGCTAGTTTGGGATTTGTTCCAAAACTATCTGGACGCAGCCAAAGCTCTTAATATTGACAGTGATTATCAAAAGAAAGTAGCAGATATGCAAGCCCGTTTAGCACCAAATAAAATTGGAAAATGGGGACAATTACAAGAATGGCAAGCAGATCGTGATGATCCAAATGACGAGCATCGCCATACATCGCATCTTTTTGCGGTATATCCAGGACGTCAAATCAGTAATACTATTACACCCGAATTAGCGAAAGGTGCTGTACTTTCATTACGCAGCCGAAGTGGAAATTTTGGAAAAAATGAAAACACACCTTTTACAGTTGAATCTACTGTTGGTGACAGCCGCCGCTCGTGGACTTGGCCTTGGCGTTGTGCAATTTGGGCGCGTTTGGGCGAAGGAGACCGTGCAGCCATTATGCTTCGCGGATTGCTTACATACAATACTTTACCTAATTTATTTTGCAATCATCCGCCATTTCAACTAGACGGTAATTTTGGAATTACTGCCGCTATGGCTGAAATGCTTATTCAAAGCCAAACAGATAAAATTCAGTTACTTCCTGCACTTCCAAAGACTTGGGAAAAAGGAGAAGTAAAAGGTTTATGTGCTAGAGGTGGGTTTGAAGTAGATATGAAATGGGACGAAGGTAAGTTGGTGAGTGCAAAAGTACTTTCAAAAGTTGGCGGAGTTTGTAAAGTGCAAAGCGGTAATAACAATATTGAAATTACGACACAGCGAGGTAAAAGTTATACGTTTAATGCAGAATTGAAAGAGATTAGTAAAAAGTAATTATGAAAACAACCCATGCTGATTTAGCAGAAAAGTTTATAGCAGACGAGCCAAGAACTGATTGGCACGACGAAACTTTGTGGTTTGTTCGTGAAAAACGAGACAAAGCTGCGTATGGTTTGCCTGAATGGGAGCAGCTGCGCGAATGGGGATCTCAGATTAAAAATGCTACACTTTCTAATCTTTCCAATTATTTAAAAGAATTTGAAGAAAAAGCTACTGCCAATGGCATAAAAGTTCACTGGGCTTCAGATGCAAAAGAACACAATGAAATCATTCATAAAATCATCAAAAAGCACGGTATTCAGAAAATTGTGAAGAGCAAGAGTATGCTTACCGAAGAATGTCATTTGAATGAATATTTACAGCATAACGGAATAGAAGTAGTGGATACAGATCTTGGAGAGCGTATTGTTCAATTCAGAAAAGAGCCTCCAAGTCATATTGTACTGCCTGCTATTCACTTAAAAAAAGAAGATGTAAGTGCCACTTTTCATGAGCATTTACAAACTCAAAAAGGAAATAATGATCCGCAATATTTGACTGAGGCAGCAAGGCAACACTTGCGAAATAAATTTGTAGAATCTGATTTAGCAATTACTGGAGTTAATTTTGCCATTGCAGAGACAGGCGGTTTCGTAGTTTGCACCAATGAAGGAAATGCTGATATGGGAGCACATACAGCACCTGTACACATTGCCTGCATGGGTTTTGAAAAATTGATTCCAAAAGCAGAACATTTATCAGTGTTTTTGAGATTATTAGCCAGAAGTGCTACAGGTCAGCCTATCACAACTTATTCAAGTCATTTTCATAAACCTAGAGCGAATCAGGAAATGCATATTGTTATTGTAGATAATGGCCGCAGTAAACAACTAGGAAGAGAAGATTTTAGAAATTCCTTGAAATGCATTCGTTGTGCCGCATGTTTCAATACTTGTCCCGTATATCGCAGAAGCGGCGGACATAGTTATCATACTGCTGTTGCAGGGCCAATTGGTTCTATTCTGAATCCAAATTTAGATATGAAAGCCAATGCCGATCTGCCATTTGCTTCAACATTATGCGGCAGCTGTAGTAATGTATGTCCAGTAAAAATTAACATCCACGAACAGTTATGGAAATGGAGACAAGTAATTGTTTCCGAAGGTTATGTTGCAGGAAGTAAAAAAATAGGCATGAAAGGAATGAATTTCCTATTCTCGAATCCTAAAATTTATCGTTTAATGGGAAAAGTTGGAAGAAAGAGCATGCAGTTATTCCCTTTTATGATAAACAATAAATTTAATGTTTGGTTCAGACAAAGAGAAATGCCAGTTCCTCCAAAAGAATCTTTTAGAGATTGGTATCTAAAGAATAAGAAAAGCCAAAACTAAAATATCAGAAAATAAAAAACATGAGCGCAAGAGAAAACATATTGAATGCCATAGCATTGAATCAGCCTGAATTTATTGAGATTCCTGTTATTGACAGCAGCGTTGTGATTCAGTATGATGATGTATATGCCCAGTTTAAAACAGTTTTAGAAAGTATCGGTGGTAAGACGGAATTAATAGGTGATATTTCAGTACTGAAAGAACAATTAATTCTTGATAAGCAGAATGGGAGTTTTGTAATAAATACAATAGCTGAACTTGGAAATGTAGATGAACAAGCCGCTTTTTTAACCGCATCTGAATTAGAAAAAGTAGAAAAAGCATATGTTAAAGGAACACTTGGAGTGGCAGAAAATGGCGCTGTCTGGGTTTACGAAAGTCAAATGATAAATAGACTTATTCCTTTTATTTGCCAGCATTTGGTTTTAGTAGTAGAAAAAGAAAATCTTGTAGATACTTTACATCAGGCTTATCAAAAACTGGATGTTTCGAAAGAAGGATTTGGAGCTTTTATAGCTGGGCCATCTAAAACAGCCGACATTGAACAATCATTAGTAATAGGAGCGCATGGAGCTAGAAGTGCTGTGATTTATGTAATTGAATAAACGGCAGAATAATTTTTGAACAAATAAGACAAAGTATAATATATTAAATAAGAATAAAATGAAACTAATACGATTTGGAGAAGCCGGTAAAGAAAAACCGGGTATTTTAATAGATGAAAAAAGATTTGATGTATCTTCAATAGTAACAGATTATAATGAAGCGTTTTTCGAAGAAAACGGATTAGAAAAATTAAAAAAAGTATTAGAAAGTAATCCAGTTTTACCAGAAGTTGATGCTTCAGTTCGTTTAGGATCTCCTGTAGCAAGACCTTCAAAAATAATTTGTATTGGATTAAATTACGTGGATCATTGTCATGAAACTAATGCACCAATTCCGACTGAACCGATAATCTTTTTTAAATCAACAACCTCATTATGCGGGCCAAATGATAATTTGATTATTCCAAAGAACAGCGAAAAAACCGATTGGGAAATTGAGCTGGCTTTTGTAGTAGGAAAAAAAGCAAGCTATGTAGAAGAAGCTGAAGCTTTAGATTATGTTGCAGGTTACGCTTTGCTTAACGACTACAGCGAAAGAGCTTTTCAAATCGAACGTGGAGGACAATGGGCAAAAGGAAAAGGAAGCGACACATTTGCACCGCTTGGGCCATTTTTGGCAACGCAAGACGAAATTGAAGATGTGAATAATATACCAATGTGGTTAACCGTAAACGGGAAAAAATTCCAAAACAGTAACACCTCAAATTTAGTATTCAAAATTCCTTTTTTAGTGCATTATTTAAGTCAGTTTATGACACTGCTTCCGGGAGATATAATTAGTACTGGAACTCCTCCGGGTGTAGGTTTAGGAATAAAACCAGAACCTATTTATATCAAAGCAGGAGATGTGATCGAATTAGGAATGGATGGTTTAGGCAGCAGTAAACAACATGCTGTTGCATACACGAAATAAATTAATAAACCCCTTGGGTAAAATTAGTTAAAACACATAGAAACATAGATTTTGAAGCCTCAAAAAAAGACGTTTCATTTATCTGAAAGGTACAAATTTGATTTTGTATCAAGAAATGGATTTAATTTTGGTTAAAATCTATGTTTCAATTTGTTATATAAATTTATTATGTTTTTCTTTGAAAGTGTTATCGTACACACTTAGAATTTATAGTTTTAAAATAATTAAAAAATAGTAAATATGGTTAAGTCATTTCTCTTTTCACTTCTGTTATGCTGCACATTATCGTTTGCACAAGAAGTGAATATTATCCCTCAGCCGGTAAAAGTTGTTAAAAACGCTGGAAGCTTTGTGATTAATGCACAAACAAGTTTGGTTGCTGCTAATAAAGAAGATAATGCTTCGGCAGCTTTTTTAAATGCTTATTTGTCTGACTACTATGGTTTTGTATTGCCTGTGGTAAAAAAAGCAACTAAGAATTATATCAAATTATCAAGTCTTAAGAGTATTCAAGGACATAAAGGCGAAGGATATAGTTTAAAATCTGATAAAAGTGGTGTCGAAATTATAGGAAATTCTCCTATTGGAACTTTCTACGGAATTCAAACACTTATTCAGTTACTGCCTGTAGAAAAAAGCAGTAATCTTGCTATAGCATCTGTAAATGTACAAGACGAACCTCGTTTTGCTTACAGAGGTGCGATGCTTGATGTTGGACGTCATTTTTTCTCAGTTGCTTTCGTTAAAAAGTATATTGATTATTTGGCATTGCATAAATTGAATTATTTTCATTGGCATTTAACCGAAGATCAAGGTTGGAGAATTGAAATTAAAAAGTATCCTAAACTTACTGAAATTGGTTCAAAAAGAAACGGAAGTATTATTGGCAAATATCCAGGTAAAGGAAGCGATAATACACCAGAAGGTGGTTTTTATACTCAAGAAGAAGTAAAAGATATTGTAAAATATGCTTCAGATAGATTTATTACAGTAATTCCAGAAATTGAAATGCCGGGACACAGCAGTGCAGCAATTGCGGCTTATCCTGAGTTGAGCTGTTTTCCTAATGAGAAAACCAATCTTCCTGCTAATATGATTTCAGATAAAAGTAAGCAAGAAATGGCTAACGGAAGAAATAAGATCGTTCAGGAAACTTGGGGCGTACATGCTGATATTTTTGTTCCAACAGAAAATACTTTTAAATTCCTAGAAGATGTATTGGATGAAGTAATCGCTTTATTCCCTTCAAAATACATTCACATTGGCGGTGATGAAGCTCCAAAAGACGCTTGGAAAAAAAGCGAATTTTGTCAGCAGATGATTAAAGAAAAAGGTTTAAAAGATGAACACGGTCTTCAGAGTTATTTTATTCAACGTATCGAAAAATATGTGAACGGAAAAGGAAGAACTATAATTGGCTGGGATGAAATTTTAGAAGGAGGTTTAGCTCCAAATGCTATCGTTATGAGCTGGCAGGGAGAAGCTGGCGGAATTGCTGCGGCAAAAGAAAATCATCAGGTTATTATGACACCGGGAAGCCATGTTTATTTAGACCATTCGCAAACTAAAAACGAAAAAGAAGTTACTATTGGAGGTTTCTTACCATTAGAAAAAGTATACAGCTACGAGCCAATTCCTAAAGAATTAAATGAACAGCAGGCAAAATACGTTATGGGAGCGCAAGGAAATGTGTGGACAGAATATATGGCAAATCCTGCCAAAGTTGAATACATGATATTCCCTCGTTTAAGTGCCTTAAGTGAAGTTTTATGGTCTCCAAAAGATAAAAAAGATTGGTCTCAGTTTCAAACAAAAATTGAAACCATGAAAAAACGTTATACCATGTGGGGAGCAAATTATTTTAAAGAGCAATAATAACATGCAATAAATTAAAAGACAGCTCAATTTGGGCTGTCTTTTGTCATTTGTCCAACTTCGAAGATCAAAACGAAATTTGATTTTCAAAAATTAACTTTTAGCTAATTCTATCAAATAATGAAAACCACAAAAACAACCACAAACTTAATTCTAACCGCTTTATTGGTATTTTCGATGCAATTGCAGGCGCAAAAGTCCGTTCATATAATACCACAGCCCGTTAGTTTAGAGATCAAACAAGGCAGTTTCTCCTTTGATAATTCTACAGTTATAAAAGTAGATAAGAAAGATGCGGCTTCTGAAAAGGTAGTTCACTTTTTTAAAGAATATGTAAAACGAGTTACAGGATTTGAATTAAACAATACTAAAACAAGTGGAAAAGAGATTGTTTTTAGTATCGAAAAAATCAAAGAAATTGGAGACGAAGGATATTTACTTTCTGTAAATCCAAAAGAAATTCATATCAGAGCCAATACATCCAAAGGATTGTTTTATGGCGTACAATCTTTATTGCAGACACTGCCTTTTAGCCGTACAAATGATTTGGTTCAAATTCCAAGTATGGAAATAAAAGATTATCCTCGCTTTCAATGGAGAGGGATGATGTTAGATGTCAGCCGTCATTTTGCTTCTCCTGAATTGGTAAAAGAATTTATTGATTTACTGGCAGCTTATAAAATGAATGTTTTTCACTGGCACTTAGTTGATGGAGCAGGCTGGCGTTTAGAAATTAAAAAATATCCTAAATTAACCCAACAAGCCGCTTGGCGTGTCGATGATTGGGGAAAATCATGGAATTGGGCTGAAATAGAGTTTAATGCCGACAGAAGTAAATCGACTTACGGCGGCTATTATACTCAAGAACAAGCAAAAGAGATTGTGGCTTATGCCAAAGCAAGAAATATTACAGTTGTGCCGGAGATAGAAATGCCAGGCCACTCTGAAGCTGCAATGGCGGCATATCCTGAGTTATCATGTAATCCTAAAAACACTTTTGCACAATCAGGTAATTTTTTAGCCAGTAAAGTTGAAAGTAATTATTGTGCAGGAAACGATAAGGCTTTTACATTCTTGCAAGATGTATTAACAGAAGTGATGGCAATTTTCCCTTCAAAATATATTCATATTGGAGGAGATGAAGTAGACAAAACGAGCTGGAAACATTGTGCTAAATGTCAAGCTAGAATGAAAACGGAGCAATTGAAAGACGAGAAAGAATTGCAAAGTTACTTTATTCGCAGAATGGAAAAATTCTTAGTTTCGAATAACAGAAAAATGATTGGATGGGATGAAATTCTTGAAGGCGGATTAGCTCCAGAAGCAACTGTTATGAGCTGGCGCGGCGAGGCAGGCGGAATAGAAGCTGCTAAAATGGGACATGATGTAGTGATGACACCTGGTTCTCCTTACTATTTTGACCATTATCAAGGTGATCCTGAAACAGAACCTCTTGCAATTGGCGGATTTAATACGCTGAAAAAAGTATATAATTATGACCCAATTCCAGTTGAATTAACTACAGAAGAGGCTAAACGTGTTTTAGGCGCACAAGCTAATTTATGGACAGAATACATAAGTACCGCTGAACATGTTAAATATATGATTCTGCCTCGAATGCTTGCATTAGCTGAAGTATTGTGGTCTAAAAAAGAACAACGGGATTGGAAAAACTTTGCAGAACGTTTGCAACTGCACCTAGAAGGTTTTGAGCAAAGAGGAATCCGTTATTCAAAAGGAAATTTCAAAGTAGATATTAAGCCAGTAGTCGAGAACAATAAACTTTTTATAGAACTCGATACAGATCAAATAGAGGCAGTAATTTATTATACAACTGATGGAAGCACACCATCTACAAGCAGTATTAAATATGAAAAACCATTTGTAGTAAATAGTTCTATGACGGTAAAAGCAATCACGGTTATAAATAATAAAGTGGTGAGTGCAAAACCTGCAGAACAATCTTTTACCTTTAATAAAGCAACTGGAAAAACAATAAGTTACACAAATGCCAACAGCACTCATTATCGTGCAAATGGAGTCAATACTTTGATTGATGGTTTTAGAGGTACAAAAGATATTGGCAAACAATGGCATGGTTTCAATGAAACTGATTTAATTGCTACTATAGATTTAGGAGCAAGTACATCAATAAGCAGTATTACTTTGGGATGTATTCAAAATTGGAACCAATGGATATTCCTGCCGCAGTATGTAAAATTTGAAATATCTCAAGATGGTGTTACTTTTAAAGAAGTAAAAACAGAGACGAACTCTATTACAGCTTCTGAAAAGGACATTCTAATAAAAGACTTTACAGCTCAATTTGCATCGCAGAAAGCTAAGTTTGTCCGTGTTACAGCCAAGAATTTGGGGCAATGTCCTAAAGGCCATCCAGGAGAAGGACAATCAGCGTGGCTGTTTGTTGATGAAATTATGGTTGAGTAAGTGACAGTATAAAAAAGTAGAAAAACTTTTTAATTTGAATGATGTATAAAAAAGAGGTCAGTTTCGCAAGCCGCGAAATTTGACCTCTTTTTTATTCTGAATATTGTGTCTGATTATCCCAAGTTTGAAACCTTGCTACTGGTTTCAACTATTGGAAAGCATTTTTTGTTAAATATTAAAAATCTAGTAGTTTTTTGTTTTTTAGATAACAGATTATTCTTTTAGATGTTCTAAATTTGTAAAGTGCGTAAACTAATCGTCTACATATTCATCTTTCTAATTGTATCCAATATTGGGTTCTTTCAGCAGTTTTATAAATTGCCCATATTGATTGAACATTACAATGAACATCAGCAAAGACACAATGTAAGTTTTATTGATTTTCTAGAAATGCATTATTGGGGAGAAGACATCAATGATAATGATTCTGATCGCGACATGCAGCTTCCGTTTAAGCATATTTCGAGCGCTTCGTTTCAGCTTGTATTTGTTCCCGCAGAAAAACACACATTTGATATTCCTTTTAATGCTGATTTTTCAGAATCAGACATAATTCCGTTTACTTCAAACTTATATTCTAATCCCGCTTTATTTTCGGTATTTAGACCTCCTTTGGCATAATTTAATTTTCTAAGATTTTTATTGTGGTCATAACATTTTTATGTTTTGACTATAACAGTATTATTTCAAAAAAATTAAATAAAATTATGCTCAATAAGATCATTCAATTTTCAGTTAAAAATAAACTGGTAATTGGTGTCTTCACCTTACTGTGGATTATCTACGGTGTTTTTGAAGTTACCCGTTTACCAATTGATGCCGTTCCTGACATCACCAACAATCAGGTTCAGATTATTACAACCGCTCCTTCTTTGGGCGCAGAAGATGTAGAACGTTTAATTACTTTTCCGATTGAACAGGCGATCAGCAATATTCCGCAGCTTAAAGAAAGCCGCAGTATTTCCCGTTTCGGACTTTCGCTTGTAACCATTGTTTTTGCTGATGATACTGATGTGTATTGGGCGCGTCAGCAAGTAGCAGAACGTTTGCAAAAAGTAGAAATTGCAGAGAATGCCAGTATTCCCGAAATGGCTCCGGCAACAACAGGTTTGGGAGAAATCTACCAATATGTTTTAAAACCACAACCCGGTTATGAAACCAAATATTCGCTCGAAGATTTACGTACGATTCAGGACTGGACGATTCGAAGACAGCTTCTGGGAACTCCCGGAATTGCTGATGTGGCAACTTTTGGCGGAAAGCTGAAACAATACGAAATTGCCGTAAATCCGTCGAGATTAAAAGCGCAAAATCTAACTATAAAAGAAGTTTTTACCGCCTTAAGCAGTAATAACGAAAATACTGGAGGCGCTTATATTGAAAAAGGCCCAACTGTATTGTATATCCGAAGTGTCGGACTAAAGCGAAATATTAAAGACATTCAAAATATCATTGTTAAAAATACACAGGCAGGAACTCCAATTTTAATCAAAGATATTGCCGAAGTAAAAATGTCTTCAGCGATACGTTACGGCGCTTTAACGACAGATGATATTGGTGAATCTGTTGGCGGAATTGTCATGATGCTGAAAGGTGAAAATGCCAATAATGTTATCGTCAATGTAAAAAAACGTGTTGCCGAAATCGAAAAGATTCTGCCAAAAGGTTTAAAAATAGAACCTTTTTTAGATCGTACCAAAATGGTTGACAATGCCATTGGTACAGTGGAGAAAAACCTGATCGAAGGTGCTTTGATTGTGGTTTTAGTTCTGGTACTTTTTCTAGGAAATTTACGAGCTGCATTTATCGTAGCTTCTGTGATTCCGTTAGCCATGCTGTTTGCCATTATTATGATGAACACCTTTGGCGTGAGCGGAAATTTGATGAGTCTTGGCGCATTGGATTTTGGTTTGATTGTCGATGGTGCCGTGATTATTGTCGAGGCGATTTTGCATCACATTCATAGTGCCAAAAAATACAAAGGAATCGACACCATTTCGCAGGAAGAAATGGACAAGGAAGTGACAGGTTCAGCAGGTCGAATGATGAATGCTGCCGTTTTTGGACAAATCATTATTCTGATTGTTTATCTGCCAATATTATCGCTGGAAGGAATTGAAGGTAAAATGTTTAAACCAATGGCACAAACCGTTGCGTTTGCCATTTTAGGAGCATTTATTCTTTCGCTTACTTATGTACCAATGGTGAGCTCTTTGTTTATTAGCAAAAAGGTTAGTCATAAACCCAATCTTTCTGACCGAATTATGACAAAATTGGAAGGACTTTATGAAAATTGGCTGACCAAAGCTTTAAAGATGAAAAAAGGAATTGTCATTTCGGCCTTTGTTTTATTCGGGATTGCTTTGCTGCTTTTCAGCAGAATGGGAGGAGAGTTTATTCCGCAGTTAGAAGAAGGAGATTTTGCGGTAGAAACCCGATTGTTGTTAGGAACCAATCTTTCAACGACAACAGAAACCATTCAAAAAATTTCGAATACACTTAAAAAAGAATATCCTGAAGTCGAAAAAGTAGTTTCGAGAATTGGAAGTGCGGAGATTCCAACAGATCCAATGCCGATTGAAGGCGGAGATATGATTATTGTGTTAAAAGATAAATCAGAATGGACAAGCGCTACTTCGTTTCCTGAACTGGCAGATAAAATGACCGAAACTGTAAAACAAACAGCTCCGGGAGTTACAACAGGTTTTCAGTTTCCGGTGCAAATGCGTTTTAATGAGTTAATGACCGGAGCCAAACAGGATTTGGTTTGTAAAATTTACGGTGAAGATCTGAACAAACTTGCCGAATATGCGGAGAAATTAGGTTCAATCAGTAAAACGGTCGAAGGTGCAACTGATTTGTATGTCGAAAAAGTAACTGGAATGCCTCAAATCGTAATTGATTATGACTGGGCAGAAATGGCGAAATATGGCATTTATGTATCAGATATCAATCAAACCGTAAATGCTGCGTTTGCAGGTGCTGTAGCCGGAAGTATTTACGAAGGCGAAAAACGTTTTGATATGGTAGTAAGAGTTGAAGCAAGCGGACGAAAAGACATTTCGGATGTTAGAAATCTATTAATTTCTACACGTTCCGGAATGCAGATTCCACTTTATCAAGTGGCTTCTGTGAAAGAAGTTGAAGGACCTAACCAAATTCAACGTGAGGATGCCAAAAGAAGAATTATTGTTGGGTTTAACGTAAGAGGCCGTGATGTAGAATCAATTGTAGAAGAATTGCAGAAAAAAGTTGACAGTCAGATCAAATTCGATCCCGGATATTATATTACGTATGGCGGTACTTTCGAGAATCTGCAACAGGCAAAATCACGTTTGGGCGTTGCTGTTCCGGCTGCTTTGTTTATGATTTTGGCTTTATTGTATTTTGCTTTCAGATCGTTTAAAGAAGGAATTATCATTTTTACCGCTATTCCGTTGTCGGCTATTGGTGGTGTATTTGGGCTTGCTTTGCGCGATATGCCTTTTAGTATTTCAGCCGGTGTTGGTTTTATTGCCCTTTTTGGTGTTGCAGTTTTAAACGGAATTGTTTTAATATCCGAATTTAATCGAATACAGAAACAAGGCGAAATTACAGATCCGTTTGATATCATTATTACAGGAACCAAAAACAGATTACGTCCAGTATTAATGACCGCTGCGGTGGCTTCTTTAGGATTTCTGCCAATGGCTTTGAGTAACGGAGCAGGAGCAGAGGTACAACGCCCGTTAGCAACAGTTGTTATTGGCGGATTGATAACAGCAACTTTGCTGACTCTTTTTGTACTTCCGGCAATTTATTTAATGACGTATCATACTAAAGTATTTTCGAAAAAAATCAAAAAAAACAAAATGGATAAACTGACTTTATTACTTGTTGCTTTATTGGTTACGGCTTCAGTGCAATCGCAACAAAAGCCTGTTTCTCTGGATGAATCTTTGTCGATTGCGCTTCAGAATAACAGAAGAATTAAATCGGCTCAGCTTAACGAAAAATCTAAAGAGCAATTACAAAAATCGGCTTATGATATTCCAAAATTGGCTTTAGATGCTGATTATGGTCAGTTCAATAGCGCTGTTAATGATTCTCGTTTTGGCGTAAGCCAGACTTTTGCTTTTCCTACTTTATATACCCATCAGAAAAAAGCGTTACAAGAAAATTATAATGCTGCAAAAGCAACTTCGCAATTGACTTCGAAACAGATTAAATCGAATGTGAGAAGTTTGTTTTATTATTATATCTGGCTCAACAGTAAAAAAGAGTTATTGGCTTACGCCGATGCTATTTACAGGTTAATGGAACAGAAATCAGATTTACGCTATAAAGCAGGAGAAACAAATGTATTGGAGAAAAGTGCTTCTCAATCGGCTAGACAGTTTTATACCAATCAGCTTACGATGGTCAATAAAGATATTGCCATTACGCTGAAATCGTTTAATACTATACTGCAGGACAGTGTAGCGCATGTTCCGGCTTCGGCAAACATTAAACATGATTTTGCTATTTCGTTAAACGAAAAAATAAATACGGCTGAACTTCCTCAAATTCAACTTTCGAATCACGAAGCAGAAGCTGCAAAATGGAAATGGAAAACAGAGCAGGCTAAACTAATGCCGGATATTACGGTAGGATATAATAATTTAAGCATTATTGGTACACAAACCAGTGTTGCAGGGCAGGAAGTGTATTATGACAGCAGTCACAGGTTTAGTTATGTGAATTTGGGATTATCGATTCCTTTGTTCTTTTCGAGTCAGTCTTCACGTAATAAAGCAGCAAAAATTGAATACGAAAATTACAAAATGATGGCCGAATCAGTAAAAATCGAAATGACAACAGAAATCGCCAACGCTGTAAGTGAAGCCGAAAAGTATAAAGAAAGCCTTTATTATTATGAAAACGAAGGACTTAAAAATGCGACTGTGATTATTGATGCTGCCAATAGCCAACTAGAAAATGGAGACATTGATTATTTGCAATGGGTTTTGGTCGTAAATCAGGCAATTACCATCAAAAATGAATATCTCGACAGGATTAACGATTACAATAAAGCGATCATTACTCTTCAAACTCTCACTAATTTATAACATCATGAAAACATATATCATCACAATTTTTGGTCTTTTATTTCTGGTTTCGTGCCACAGTGATAAAAAGAATCAGGAGAAAGAAACAGTACAAAAACAAGAAAACACCATTCAGTTAAGCAATGAACAAATTAAAAATGCAGGACTTGTTGTGGGAAATCCGGAAGAAAGAACAGTAAAAGGAATATTACAACTTCAGGGAACTGTAACGGTTCCGCCAAAAAGTGTTGTTTCGGTTAGTATTCCGCTTGGCGGCTATATTAAGAAAACAGATTTAATGGCAGGAATGCATGTTCGAAAAGGACAATTATTAGCCATTGTTGAAGATATGCAATACATACAATTGCAACAGGATTATCTTACGGCGAAAGAAAAATTTCAGTTGGCTAAAAGTGAATACGATCGCCAGAAAGAATTAAATGCGAAGAAGGCAAGCAGTGATAAATTGTATGAACAAACGGCTACAGAAATGCAGACACAGCGTATTTATATGGCTTCGCTGGCACAAAAATTATCCTTGTTAGGGATTAATGTAAAAACGCTTTCGGCTTCAAATATCAGTAAAACGGTTTCGATTGTTTCGCCTATAAATGGTGTTGTGTCTAAGATTAATGTAAATGTTGGAAAATATATTGGCCCAACAGATATGCTTTTTGAATTGATGGAAATGAGTGATGTTGTATTGGTAATGAATGCTTTTGAGAAAGATGTTCATTTGCTTTCTACAGGACAAACGGTAAGTGCTTTTACAAATGCCAATCCTTCAAAAAGATTCCCTGCAAAAATAGCGTATATCAATCGCAGTCTTAACGACGATCGTGCTGCCGAAGTTATTTGTAAAGTTAATCAATACGATAACGCATTAATTCCGGGACTTTTTATTAATGCTGAAGCAGAATTTGAAAACGAAAAAGCGATTACAGTTCCAGAAGATGCAGTAGTAAGATGGCAAGGTAAGTTTTTTGTTTTCGCTTTAAGCGGAAATAATCAATACAAAATGGCTGCAGTAGAACCGGGAACTACGACTGATGGTTTCCGTCAGATTAAATCTTCGGCTATTGATAAATCTTCAAAAATTGTGATTAAGAATGCTTATACGCTTTTGATGACTTTTATGAATGGCGGAGATGAATAAGTAAGGCGAAAGTTTGAAAGTAATAAAATCATAAGGTCAAAAAGATTGATATTGATTAAAAGAGTTATTTAGTTAATTGTTGGTAAGAGGGCAGTCCAGATTTGGGCTGCTCTTTTCTTTTAAGTAGTCTGAACACCAAAAATATATCCTACCAATGCCGACATTACCATTGCAAAAGTTCCCCAAATACAAATACGAAGTACTGCTTTTAATATGTGTGAGCCTCCTGCTTTAGCTGCTAAAACTCCTGAAAAAGCCAAAAATAGTATCGAAAAAGCATATTGGCAAAATACCATATTGTGTATGGGAGCAAAAATGGCTACTAAAACCGGAAGCAATCCGCCAACAATAAAGGAAACTGCCGATGCAAAAGCTGCCATTAATGGATTTGCCTGTGTGATTTCGTTTATTCCCAGCTCGTCTCTTGCGTGTGCTTCTAGCGCGTCATAAGCTGTTAATTCCATTGCAACTTGGCGTGCTAAAGGTTTGCTTAATCCTCTTTGTATATAAATATTTGTCAGTTCTTCGAGTTCGATTTCAGGCATGGTTTTCAGAGCATGACTTTCTCTTTTTAAATCTGCTGCTTCAACATCAGATTGTGAACTTACAGATACATATTCTCCTGCTGCCATAGAAAGTGCCCCCGCTACTAATCCTGCTACTGCGGCGAGTAAAATAGGCTCTCGTGTTGTAGTGGCAGCGGCAACACCAATAACTAAACTGGTTGTAGATAAAATTCCGTCGTTTGCACCTAAAACAGCTGCTCTAAGCCAGCCGCTTCTATTGATATAATGATTTTCAGCTTCCATTAGTACACCTTTTGTTATTTCATTATGAAGTTACTTCAAAAAGCGTTTGATTGTCAGATAAAAGCTGATAGAATGATTCTAAATTTTCAGGGAAATAAATAGATTTTTGCAATATAAAGCTATGGAGGAGCGATATTTTTTTCAGAATATAAATATAATCCGCTCCTATGGAGCTTTATTTATTTGTCTTATTGCAATTCTATAAATATTGTAACCCGCTGGGGGTGGGGTGTAAATTATGAGGCTTTTTTATATTTTTCTTTCCCCTTATTTTTTTTTATAAGGAGTTGTTTTTTTTGAATAAACTCTCCTGTTTTGTCATTTCGACGAAGGAGAAATCACACTTGGGAATCGACAAAGATTGGCTATATACTTTGTGGAATTTTTATTGTGATTTCTCCTTTCAGTCGAAATGACAAACTAAACGAAATAATTATATTTAAATTTGAAAGATAAAAAAAGGCCCGAACTTATTTTATACATTAATACTTATATTTTATACCCCACCGCTGGGGTCATACTTACTTCAAAGAATAGTGACCACTTTTTCAAATCGTCCGTGATGACTTATTGATACGTTCTGAATAGTATTTTGAGAAGTGATTAAGTATGGAATACCATTTGTATCTTTTAGAATGGATCTTCTTTCGATTTCTGTTACATTATTCAAATGGTCTAAAAGATTGACTGCAATAGTATGAATATGGTCTTTAGAAAGCGTTGTTTTGGTATAATAAACATTTTTAAAACAGGTAACAATACCTGTAGCAGTGTTGTCATTTTGAGAGGTGATAAAACAAATGAGTTTCTGCGGAATGTATTCTCTTATTTTGGTTTGGCGATTATAAATTTTATAAGCCGCTTCTTTCATGCTCCAAAGCAGCCAAACCATAATTTCAGGATTTGGAGCATTTGAAATGAGCAATTGTTCGTCTAGTGTAAATAGTTTTTGTATAAAACCTTTACGCCGCCAATTGCTTTCCTTTCGCGATTGTTGAATATCTATAACATCATTGCCAATCATTTTTCAGATAACTTAGTTTCTATAATTTCTACGGCAGCTTTTACATTTAGCATACGTTCCATATCAGTATTATCAATTACTATATCAAAGTTTTCTTCGATATCCAGCACAATATCTACTAAGTTAGCCGAATTGATATTTAGATCCTTAATGAAATCAGTATTTTCATTAAGGTTGTCATAGGCTTCGCTATTAGTTGTGTATGGTTTTATAATCAGTTTTAATTTAGCGACAAGTTCTTCTTTGTTCATAGCTTTACTTTTTAAATTTCTTAAAGATAATGCAGGCATTTACGTCACCGAAACCAAAACTGGCTTTGGCAATTATATTTGGACTAGTTTCGATTGTTTTTAAAGGTATTTTAGATGGATCTATCAATGCCGTAATTTCTGGATGAAGATCATCGCAATTGGTATTTCCAAATACAAAACCTTCGTGAATTTGTAGTATTGCAGCAATACTTTCGATACTTCCCGCAGCACTTAAACAATGCCCAGTCATACTTTTTAAGGAATTGATGTACGGAAAATCATTTCCTTTTCGATTTAATGCTTTGGTCCAATTTTCAATTTCAAGACTGTCTTTTGTGGTTGCAGTAAGATGTCCGTTTATAGCATCAATATCATTTGCAGAAATTCCAGAATTATTAATTGCATTGGTAATACAGCGCTGCACAGCTGTGCTGTTGGGAGCCGTCATACTTCCGTTACCGCGTTGACCACCTGAGTTTACATTTCCGCCTAATATTTCGGCATAAATAGTTGCTCCACGTTCCAGGGCACTTTCTAAATCTTCGATTACCAATGCACCTGCACCACTTGCCGGTACAAATCCTGCTGCTGATGCGCTCATTGGTCGAGAACCTTCTTCAGGATTATCGTTGTATTTTGAACTGCAAACTCGAAGGGCATCAAAGCCGCCCCAAATATATGGTCCGCTATCACCGGTGCTTCCAGCCAGTATACGTTTTGCCTGTCCGGATTGTATGCGGTCGTAAGCCATTAAAATAGCTTCGGTTCCTGTTGAACAGGCAGACGAATTTGTGGTAATCTGATTACCAAGTCCTAATTTACCGCCAAGATAAGCGCTAATACCGCTATTCATGGTTTGAGCCACAACAGTACTGCCTAATTTTCGAACCTCAAGTTCATCAATTTTATAAATGCTTTCGCGAAATTTATCAATTCCTGATGTACCAGAGCCAAAAATGATTCCGCTGTCCCAATCAGGATCGTCGTTAATCTCTATAGCTAATCCTGCATTTTTCCAAGCTTCAATACCTGCAATAACACCATACAAAATACCTGTGCTGTTAAAACCACGAAGTTCTAGTTCTGTAAAATACTGCGCCTTTATTTCTTCAGAGATTTCAGGTTTTCCTGCAATCTGACAAGAGAATTGAAGTTCTTCCAACTGAGTATCGTGCCGAATTCCTGATATTCCGTTTTTTATGGCGTGACTAAATTCGGTGATTCCAACTCCGTTTGGAGCGGCAACGCCTAATCCTGTTATTACAACTCGTTTGCTCATAATTTATTTGTAATCATACCAGCCAAAACGCCTTTACAAACTTCTTGTCCAGTTTCGTTTGTCATTACTACATCACATTTTAATTTTCCAAATCTGAAAAATGATTTTCGAGAAGTCACTGTTATTTTTTCGTTAGGATACACAGGTTTTAAAAATTGCATATCGGCTGATGTAAAAGCGATTACGGTATTTTTGTTAAAGTTGTTTCCTAATAGATAAATACCAAGGGAAACCAGACCAATTTGTGCCATCGTTTCGGTCAGAATTACACCTGGAGTTACCGGATTATCTTTAAAATGCCCTTTATAAAAGTCAAGATCTTTTTTAAAGATATAAGTTCCTATAGCACTATTTTCATCTACATGAAGTAATTCATCTACAAATAGAAAAGGTTTGCTGTAAGGCAGCTTTGCTAGAATTTCGGTTAGTTTTGTCATTTATCTAATTAATTACCATTGCAGTAAAACTCGTTGTGCTGAAAATCCTGGGCCAAAACTTAGCATTAATCCTTTTTCTCCTGCTTGTGGGTTTTCGTCCATAATTTGTTCTAAAACGTATAAAACTGTTGCACTCGACATATTGCCATATTGTTTAAGTACTTCTTTAGTTAAGTTTATATTTTTTCCTAATTCTAAGAAAAGTGACTCTACTTTATTAATGATTTTTTTCCCGCCGGGATGGAATATCATATGATCAATATTTTCAATTTTTAAATTATTCTTTTGTAGAAACGGATGAATAATATCTTCAAAATGGGAAGCAATAGTTTCTGGCACTTCTATATCCAGCACCATTTTTAAACCATTATTAGTGAGTTTAAATCCCATCATATGTTCAGCATCATAAAAATGATACATTTCTTCATCGAGTATTTCAGGGCCATAATCTTCATCAAAAGAAGACAACAAACAACAAGCCGCACCATCTCCAAATATAGCAGCACTAACAATATTAGGCATCGAAAAATCATCAAGCTGAAAAGTTGCTGTTGGCGATTCTACGGCTATCACAGCAGCACGTTTTCCGGGATTGGCTTTCAGGAAATTTTTAGCGTAAATTATTCCAGATATTCCTGCAGCACAACCCATTTCGGTTACAGGAAGCCGTACAATATCTTGCCTTAATTTCATTTTATTTACAAGATACGCATCTAAAGACGGAATCATTATTCCGGTACAGCTTACCGTAATGATATAATCTAAAGTTTCTGGATTCCAGTTGGCTTTTTCGAGTGTTTTTTGCAAAACTTGTTCGCCCAGAATAATAACTTCCCTACTATAAATGTCGTTTTTATCTTCGAATGAAGTTGCTGTAAAAACAGATTCAGGATCCATTATAGAGTAACGTTTGTCTACAGCGGCGCCTTCAAATATTTTTTTGACTTTTTTGATGAAGCGTTCGTCTTGTCCGTGAAGCCAGCCTTCCAGCATTGGAATTATTTCGGACGTTTCTCTTGAATATTGTGGTAGCTGCTTGGCAACTGTTACTATTTTTACACTCATGTTTTAGTAATTATCCATTGATAGCGAAATGCCCATTTCCAGTTTATGGTATAGTTTTTTAAGCTTAACTTTTTGGAGAACTCTTCCAGTTCAGATTTTTTAAATCCTCTTAAAATAGATATTAGTCCATCTTCACGCGACATTTTATTCAGACTAAAAAGAACACAGATTAATTCAAAAAGGCTGTAAGCTAGTTTGCTGCGATGCAGGTCGTTAATAATAATTCCAACCTCAACATTCTTATTAAAGGTAGTAATTATATTTAATATTTCGACATTGGTAAAATGATGCAGTGTCAAGGTGCATAATACAATATCATATTTTAAGCTTTCAAATTCTGGACTAAAAATGTCTTCGCAATAATATTGGATATTGGAATATTCTTTTGATAAATTTTGGGCATATTTTATAGTAAATGCGTTTGCATCAATACCGATAAGTTTAAATTTGAGATTATTTTTTTTACCAAATTTCGCCAGCATTCGCAGCATATCGCCGTTGCCGCAGCCTATATCAGCAATGGTTATTATTTTGGCAGTATCAGTCTTTTTCAGCAATTGTTTTATTCCGTGAAGAGTAAGTTTGTTGCCGCCAAGCAATTGATTTATGCGTGCAATTTGGTCAAGTGCAGCTTGGAGTTCTTCTCCTTCAAGAGAAAAATCATCCATAATCTCAGGAGCGAGTGTTCTATATTGGGTGCTTACGGCCATTTACTGAATTGCTATTGTTTTGCCATGTGTTTGTTTTATTATTCTTGATATTACTTTAGGAAACGATGCTGCTATTGTAACAAGTATGTTTGTAATCGTTTTATGAGTTAAAATCTGGGCTAGAATTCGGCCCCAAAGCATTCTTTTTCCAAAATGAATGTTCCATTCTTCAGTATACTTTTTTTCGACTATTTCGCGAGGCATTTGTTGTTCTGAAAAATATTCTAAGATTAATTCTGATGCTATTTTGGCGCTGTGAATTGCCATTGCCATTCCGTTGCCGCAAAGCGGATGAATAAGTCCAGCTGTATCGCCGATCATTAAAATATGGTTTTCAACAGCTTGCTTTTTGTCAAAAGAAATTTGACTTATGGTTAATGGTTTGTCAAAGAGGAGTTGACTATTCTCAAAAATAGTTTTAAGATGCTTGTTTTTATAAAGCACATTTTGTTGATAGTCTTCAATGTTTTTGTATTGTTTGAAGGTTTTGTAATCTGCCAGATAACAGATGTTTATGATGTTGTTTTCGACTTTAGAAACCCCGCAATAACCTCCTTTGAAGTTATGAAGCGCCACAAGATCATCGTCTAAACTACCCGAATAGTGGGCTTTTACGGCTAACCAAGGCGATTTTTTATGAATAAAGTTTCTTGTCAAAACTTGATCTATGTTTGATCTTTTTCCAAAAGCACCTAAAACTATTTTTGCTTTAAAAGTGTGATCTGAAGTATTTATGGTGAATATATCATTATCAAAAAATACATTAGTAACGGTCTCATTAATAATAGTACAATTATGGGCTGATGCTTTTTGATATAAAAAATAATCAAGCGTGTATCGGCTTACGCCAAAACCTCCTAATGGAAGTGCTGCAGAAGCTTTTTTTGTGTTACTGGCAGTAAATTCAAATTTTGAAATGGTGGTGGGATTTAGTTCTGAAACATCGGCGCCGAGCCATTTTAAATAAGGAAGGATTTCATTAGAGATATATTCACCACAGACTTTGTGTCTAGGATAACTGGATTTTTCGATCAAAATTACTTTTAGTTTCCTTTGAGACAAATGAATAGCCGCAGTCAAACCGGCTAGTCCGCCGCCAATAATGAGTACATCCGGATTTGTTTCCATATCACTAATTTAGAAATTATATCTTAGATAATGGTTAAAATGAGGATATTAAGTTTGTTTCGAATAATAAATAAAATATATGCTATATAGATATTAAATTATCAGATAAGAAAGATGGATTAATAGGACATGAAATGTCTTATCCTGCTAATTCTTTTTTATACTGCTTCTTCTTTTGTAATTTGAACGGAATCATTATTATATTTATATCGTTAATTTTTAAAAGAAAGTTTTTTACCTATCAGTAATTCTATTCAAAGTACTTATGAAACATTCGCAAAAAGGGGAGTTTTACGGAGAAACAAATAAAACAGTTTGTTTTGACGGACTTACTTTGACTGATACTGTTTATACACATCCTAAAGTGGACTGGCATTATCACGAACATGCTTATTTTACTTTTATTCTTGAAGGAAATGTGATTGAAGGAAATAAAAAAGAAGTCTATAATTGTGTTCCTGGAAGTTTATTGTTTCATAATTGGCAAGATGCACATTATAATATCAAACCAGATGGGTTTACAAGAGGCTTTCATCTTGAAATAGAGAAGGAATGGTTTGATAAACTGTCCTTAACCAGCGATGGTTTAGAAGGAAGTACTAAAATTAGTAATCCCGATATTAAACTGCTGATGTATAAAATTTTTAGGGCCTCAAAAATTGATGATGGCGATTCAGATCTTTCTACGCAAACTTTATTGCTGGAAATATTGTCTAAACTAAAAAAAAGCTCTCAGGATGTCTTGCATAAAAATCCAAAATGGGTCAAGATGATTGACGAAATTCTTCACGAACAATTTGCCGATTTGCTTACACTTGATTATTTATCGCAAATACTTAATATTCATCCGATGCATCTTTCACGAGATTTTTCGAAGTATTTTAATTGTACTTTGGGTGAATATATTAGGAAATTAAAAGTTGAAAAGGCGCTTTCGTTAATGAGTTCTAAACAGCAGTCTTTTACAGAAATTGCGTATCAATGTGGTTTTTCAGATCAAAGCCATTTCAATCGTTGCTTTAAGGAAATCAACGGTATAAATCCTTCTGCACATAAAAAGATTCTTTTCAAAAAATAGTTGTAACGTTAATTCTGTACAAGTTTTACAGTTTTAGGAGACTTATTTTTGCCTTTAATCAATCAAAAAAATCAAATCATGAATCGAATTCTTACAATGTTTCTACTTTTTCTATGCCACAATCTAATGGCTCAGAATAATAATTTGTATCCCACAGATGCCATTACAACAGATCTTCAAAAATCGAATATTGGTAAAGTGACTTTTATGAATGGAAACATTCCATTAGAGCAATACAAAAGTTCGGATATGCTAAAATCATTTGAGCTTAAACGCAAATCTGATTTAAATATCAGGGTTTTTATGGATAATTCTGTTGTCAATTATCTGCATCAGTTAGCACCAGATGTACCGGCAGAAAAACTTTTAGAATCTGGAAATCTTCAATTTTCATTTTATGTAAATGGTAAGTTTATTTATAAAGAAAACATTCATTTTGGAGCTAATTTTGGATCTGGAGGAAATAAAAAAACATCTATTACTTTTCGTGTTCCTCTTACCAGTTCAAAAGGAGAGGACTGGTGGGCAATTTATATGTGGGAAAGATTTAAGAATAATGGAGGGGAAAAAGTATTAGTAAAAGGGAAGCATCTGCTAAAAATAGAAATCAGACCGTATATAAAATTGAGCGAAACAAGTGAGGTTAAAACGGGAAGTTTAATTGCTGCAGGAGAGGTAGAATTAGTTGTGAAAACCCCTCAATTAACAGCAAAAGAAATCGAAATTCAGGAAATACAGTCCAATAGCGGTTGGGAGGTTTCGACTTTGCCATTTAACAAAAAGAAAATTGAAGAACTTAATACTGCTGTTGGTCAATATAATTTAAAAGAGATAACAAGTGTGGTGGTAATTCGCGAAGGCAAATTAATGCTGGAAGAGTATTTTAATGATGCCAATAGAAAAACATTACATGACACACGTTCTGCAGGAAAATCATTCGCTTCAACTTTAATGGGATTAGCGATACAGGATGGTTATATTAAAAATGAAAATGTTACTTTGAGCAAGTTCTATGATTTAAAGCAATTTGATCATTACGATATTGAAAAAGAAAAGGTAAAAATAAAAGATTTGCTTACAATGAGCTCTGCTGTTGACGGATCTGATATTGATGGACAATCGCCTGGCAACGAAGAAAATATGTATCCAACAGATAACTGGGTTAAATTTGCTCTTGATTTACCAATGAATAAAGCTAAAACAAACGGAGGTCAATGGGATTATTTTACAGCAGGAGTTGTAGTATTAGGCGATATTTTGAATAAATCTGTTCCTGGTGGTTTAGAGAAATATGCAGCAGAGAAACTTTTTAAGTCTTTAAATATTACCGAATATCAATGGCAATATACACCTCAAAAAGTGGTTAATACTGCAGGAAGTTTACAAATGACTTCACTGGAATATGCGAAATATGCTCAATTGTACAAAAACAACGGTATCTGGAATGGAAAACAAATATTAAGTAAAGATTGGATAGATAAAACGTTTACTAAACAAATTCAGATTCCAGAAAGAGATAATCAGTTTTATGGTTATTTGTTTTGGAATAAAACCTTTGTTTATAAAGGTAAGAATTATGAAACTTTTTATTGTGCTGGAAATGGCGGAAACGAATTTATTGTTTTTAAAGAGCTTCCTCTTGTAATTATTATTACATCAAAAGCGTATAATAAACCTTATGCTCATGCTCAGGCAGATAAGATTGTACAGGAATATATTTTGCCTGCGTTATTGAAATAATACATATTATTATAAAAAAATCCCTCAGTTCCATTAAAGGTGGAACTGAAGGATAATCAAAAAAAATCAAACAAAATCTTTTAGAACGAATATCTAAGTCCAAGCTGTCCTTGGAATCTTGAGGCTAATTGATCTACAGTATAAGGTGCTGACGTAGGTTTTTGGAAAGTATAAGTAGGATCGCCAGTAGCAGTTCCTCCAATATTTCCTGATTTTGTTAACCCAAGACTTGCTGTTGAATTATAGGTATTTGGAACAAAATAACTTCTTCCCCAATCTTTATTGATTAGATTACCAACGTTTGCCATGCTGAATGAAATTTGGAATGTACCAACTTTATTAACTTTGATTTCGTCCATTAATTTCAAATCAGCTTGAATGTTCCATGGTGTAGTATCGCCATTTCTTTGTGTGAATGTTCCTCTTCTGCTTTTCAAATAATCATGTCCATTTATGAAAGCTTCGTAGTCTGCAACTTGTTGTGCTGCTGTAGCTGAAGGAACTCCTGCTGCATTTACTCCAATATATTTTGCTGCTTCTGCGGCATCTTTAAAAATGTAAGTCAATCCTGCTGCTTGTCCAGTTCCTGCAATTGTTGAGTTTACAAATCCCCAAGAGAACGGATTTCCTGATTGTGCATTAAAATACACATTTGCAGAGAAAGTGTTATTATCAGCAAGTTTTACAGCGTATCCAACATTAGAAACAATTCGGTGTTTAATATTGAAATTCGAAGTTGCTAATTGCGGATCATTTGGCGTTAAAGATTGGTTCATTTGGAAGTTACTTTCCATTGAGTTACGAATTCCGTTTGTAACATCTTTAGAATCTCCGTAAGTATAAGCTACCATGAAGTTAAGACCAAAGTCATACGTTTTTGTAATCATTTCAGTAATGCTGTATCGATATCCTTTACTTGTATTTGAAAGTAAGTAAGCATTTGAAAATGCAGGATTGATATTTGAGGCGTAAATAGGCATTTGATGATTTGTATCGTATGAGAAATAGTATGGATTATCTGTTTTATTTACTTGTTGAAATTCTAAATCACGAATTACTTTTGTATACATTCCTTCAGTAGTAAATTTATAACCGTCGATAATTTTATCAATTGCAAGTGTGTTTCTTAAAACGGCTGGCATTTTAAATTTATTATCAATTAAATCTGCTTGTACTTTTGGTGTTGCATCATGATAACCGTTTAAGCCATTAGCTTTTAAAGGATCTCCCGCAACAGCTACTTGAGCTGGAGTTAAATTATTTTTATCGTAGCTTCCGTAACCTACACCATCATTATAATAAGCATATCCTAACCACGCAAAAGGAACTCTTCCTGTAAATACTCCAGAACCACCTCTTAAAACTAGAGTTTTGTCTTCGTCTACGTTATAAGTAAATCCAACTCTTGGCGAAATTAAAGCAGTGCTGAAAAAGTTGTTTTTTATTTGGCTTAAAGGCGTATAAGAATATGTAGTTCCATAGTTTGGATCGGCTGGAGAGTTTTGAACTTGCGAGCTTAAATTTGGCTTAGTCGGCATGTCTGTATAATCAACTCTTACTCCAGGAGTAACTTTTAATTTACTGCCAATTCTAATTTCGTCTTGCACATAAACACTGTAAAGGTTTACTTTGAATTTTGCGTAAGGATTATTAAAGATCTCATCTCTTGTTGAACCGTCGAACGGATAAGTACCACGAACACGAGTAGGCAGTTTGCTATAGAAATCTGCAAGAGATTTATAAGAAACTCTTCCGTTAAGAGCATTTACAAAACCGTAGTTAATATCGTAGAATTCGTTGTGTGTACCAAACAATAAAGTATGATTTCCTGTTTTGTAGGTTAGGTTATCTGTAATTTCGGTTGTGTTTTGTTTCATGTTAAAAACAGTCGCTTCACGATCATTTCCTAAGAATATTGTACCTCCATTATAACCAATTTCTGTTTGGGGAAACATAATATTGCTTGATTTTGGATCACGATAATCTTTAATAGCTGAATAACTTGCAATGAAGGAGTTTGACCATTGGCTGTTGAAATGGCTTTTGAATTCTAAAACAGTACTTATTGCTTGATTTTTTTGTGTAAAATCCATACTTGAGAATCTGAAGTTTGCTGCATCACGTTCTAGGTTTGAAGCTTGAGAAACTACTGTATTATTTCGCAACGAAAGAGAATGTTTATTACTTATTTTCCAGTCTAATTTATTGAAGAATTTTTGACTTTTAGAAAAGTTGTTGTAAGAACCATAAGTTCCTGAATCAAAACCGTAATTGGTTTTTACAAAATTTGATATTTGTTCTGCTGTTGCATTATCGATCAACGAAGTTACTTTTCCGTTTGCATCAGTTTGTCCTGCATTGTAAAATAAAGGGTCAGTTCTTTCAGCATATTCCATATTAGTAAAGAAGAATAACTTGTCTTTTACAATTGGAAGTCCTAATCTAAAACCAACTTGGTAATCTCCAAAAGCATTTGGCATTTTTGAGCCGTCGCTAGCATTATTTGGTCCTGTGATTGCGGCGCTTCTTCCGTAACTGTAAATAGATCCGCTTACTGTATTTGTACCGCTGCGTGTAACAGCATTTACACTTCCTCCTAAAAAGTTTCCAAGTTTAATATCATAAGGAGCAATATAAACCTGAATATCTTGTATAGCATCTAAACTTATTGAGTTAGAGCGTGTACTGCTTCCCGGCATACCTGAAGTACCAGATTGACCGCCTAATGATGGACTAAAACCAATTGCATCGTTATTGATAGAACCATCAATAGTTACGTTGTTGTATCTAAAATTGGTTCCTGCAAATGAGTTGTTTGAACTTTGTGGAACTAGTTTTGTAACATCCTGAATTCCTCTGTTGATTAATGGAAGTCCATTTACTTGTTTTTCGTTAATATTGGTTCCGTTATTTTTAGAAGATGGTTTAGAACTTGTAATAACAACTTCTGCCAATACAGTATTATCTGCTTTATTAACTACAATAGCAGGTAAATCGTTGTCACCAAGAGCTAAATGTATATTTGCATTTGAATAATCTTTAGTGTCTGGGCTTTTGATTTCTAATTCATAAGGACCTCCAGCACTTAAATTCTCGAAACTGAATCGGCCTTGTTTGTCTGTTACAGCTTTGTAAACTGAGTTTGTAGGTAAATGAGTAAGCGTTACTTCGGCCTCAATTAAAGGACCTGTTCCGTCATTAACTTTTGCAGTTAAAGATGAAGTTGTAATTTGAGCAAAAATGTTTCCTACAGTAAGGAGCATTAAAGCCGAAAAAAAGAGTTTTAGTTTTGTCATTATTTTTAGTTTTTATTTGACAAAGAAACTCAGTTTGTTTCGATCGGATTTAACGTTTTTGTTAACTTAAAATGATAAAACTATTCCGTGTTATCTTAAAATTACTAAGGTGTTATTTTAATGAAAATGATTTAACGCTTTAAAATCAATACTTTGTGTAAATGAATGAAAATTAATAGATTAGAGTTAGGTTTAAAGTAGATTAGAAAAAGATTAGAGTGTTAATTCAATGTTACGGATTGTAAAAAGGAGTGAAATAATTTAATACAGGTTTCTTGAAAAATGAAGATTTTTTTAAGGAAACAAAAGAGAAAATGAAGTGCCTTTTTTGGGTTGAGAATCTACCGTTATTTTGATATTATGAAGTTTTAGTATCTGCATGGTTATAAAAAGTCCTAATCCTTGTCCTTGTATATGACGTGTATTATCACTTCTAAAAAAAAGATCAAAAATGGCATCTTTATCATGATCTGAAATTCCGGGTCCCTGATCTATAATTTTTACTAGAAGTTTATCATTTTCTGAAAAGGCAAAAACATTCACTTGCGCAGGCGATGAAAATTTAATGGCGTTGTCTAAGATATTGTACAAAGCTATAAATATCATGTGTTTATTGACGTAAACAGAAAGTAGATCTTCATGATTTGCGATGGCGTCTAAATTTACTGAAACTTTAGATTTAGGATATTCAATCGCTTTTTTCTCTAGAACATTCCACAGAATTTCATCTATTCTCACCGTTTCCATCTGCTGCGGTTCAGAAAGTTCAAGTCCAGATAATACTAATAAACCTTCTAGCGTAGCTTTTAAGTGTAAAGTGTCATTTCGGAGTGATTTTAGTATATCCTGATATTGCTCGTTTGTTCTTGGCTGCTGCAGAGAAACATCAATATCACCAATAATGATAGTAAGCGGTGTTTTTAATTCGTGAGAAGCATTTTTCAGAAAGTTTTTCTGAATCATAATCCCGCTTTCTAATCTTTCTAACAGATAATTGAACGTGGTTGCCAATTCTTTAATTTCGTCTTTATCGCTGGTTTGTGGAATTTCTAATCTAGAATGAAGATTTTCTGTGGTTATGGTATTTACTTTGGCAATAACTTCTTCAAATGGACGAAATGTTTTTCTTGACAAAAAAGTGCCTAAAAAGTAGTTTAAAGGTATGCCGATTAAATAGAACAGTAAGAACATTAATCCTAATGTTTCAAGCTGTCTATTGCCGGCACGATCAATTCCTGAAACAACAATTATAAAATCTCCTTGATTGTCTTTGTAGAATAATCCAACAAATTGTCGGTCATTAATAGTAAACGACGTCATTTTATTTTTGATTATATGATCTAAATATTGATCATTTAAATCAATATCAATATTGTCGCGTAAATAAAGCTTTTTGGTTTTGGCGTCGTAAACCCGAATAGATTCGTTGTCGATTTTATTGTATTGAATTTCAATCTGTCGATAACGCTCGTTGTTGATTTCCTTAATTTCATCTTTTTCAAAGTAAAAAAGGGCAGTAGTCATGGCATGATCTTCAAGAGTATCAATGTACAAATCTTTCATATGACTTTTAAACAAGAAAAAAGCACCTGCCATAAGAAGTCCCACCGTAAAGGCAAAAAGCAGAGTAGAATTTAAAGATAGCTTGTTTTTAAGATTCATGACTCTTTTGTTTGAGCATATATCCTGTTCCTTTTATAGTATGAATTAATGGAACTGCGAAGTTTTTGTCTATTTTATTTCTCAGATAATTAATATAAACGTCCACCGTGTTTGAGGTTGAATCAAAATCGATACTCCAAACAGCTTGAGCAATTGCAGTTCGAGATAAAGCCTTTTCCCGATTCTTCATAAAAAAGATTAAAAGTTTTAACTCTCTGGATGAAAGATTTAATTCCTTTCCGTCTCTCGAAGCACTTTGTTCTTTCATATTAATTTCGACTCCGGCATACGATTGAAAATCTAGAATTCCGTTACTAAATTCGGCACGACGAAGCTGAGCGTTTATTCTTGCCAGCAGTTCTTCAAACATAAAAGGTTTTGAGAGATAATCATCGGCACCGGCTTGCAATCCTTTTATTTTTTCTTGTGGTGTATCTAGCGCACTTAAAATGAGAATTGGAACTATAATTTTTCTGCTTCTTAAGGCTTCGCAAACTTCAAATCCTGTTATATCAGGAAGCATAATATCTAGAATGATAATATTATATTCATTTTCAGTAACTTCTTTTATGGCTTCAAAACCTTTTGCTATTGTTTTAACTTCATAAAGATGTTCTTCAAGTCCTCTTTTAATAAAGGAAGCAACTCTTGGATCGTCTTCAACTAATAATACTTTATTCATAATTAGATATAATTGTAATGCTGGCTATTATAAACTAAGAAATACAATAGTCATTTGAGTTTTTTATTGGAGTTACTTTTTTATTGTTCAATTCTAAAAGTGTGTTTTCGATCATTTGCGACATTGCATCTAGAGCAAGATCATTGGGCTGAAGTCCAAAAGGATTTTCTAACTCATCAGCAATTGCTTCAAGTGCAACAAAGGTATAGGCAATAAATACAATTATAAATGGTGTAATCCATCCCATTGTTTCTACAAAACCAAAAGACAATAAAAAACAATAAATATAAACGGTTCGATGTAATAATACACTATAAGTATAGGGAATAGGTGTGCTAGCTATTCTTTCGCAGCCGCCAACTATATCGGAGAGTTTGTTTAGGTTTTCTTCAAAAGCTAGTTGGGTAATGCTGTCAATCTTGTTTTCAGATTTGGCATTTTTTACCCAAAGACCTAATTCACGTAAAATGATGATAGGTTTAAATTGTACTTCTTTAAGTTGTTCTGCAAGTTCTTTTGGAAGCAGTCGCATCATATCATGTGCGGAATCTGTTTCTCTAAGTTGATGTTTTAAGCTGTAAACAAAAGCAATAAGTAAGTTAAGAAAGTTATCACGTTTTGCTTCATAAGTATTATCATTAATCAAAGTAATGCTTTGTCTGGCTAAAGATCGAGTATCGTTAAGCAGTGCGCCCCAAAGTTTTCGACCTTCCCAAAATCTGTCGTAACTTACACTGTTTCTAAATCCGAGGAAAATTGCCAGTGCAATACCAAATAAAGTAAAAATGGCAGGATTTATATGTAAGTTGTATTGAATAAGATAAGGCTTAAAATAAACTACTGCAAAAGAGAATAACAGCAATAATACAAGTCTTGGAAGGAGCTGAGGCAGAACCGAACCTTTCCATTCAAAGAGCATTTTAAACCAAGTATCTTTTTTCTTTATAATCATTTAAAACAGGAGAAATTATTGACCATAAAAATAGTTAAAAGTACAACCTGTTACAAGAAAAATAATAGAGAATATAGTATAGTATTATTTATATCATGTGTAAGTAAATGATTTCAGAAAAAGTTTATATTTGGTTCTTAAATTTATCATTTAACAAAGTAATCAAAATTTTATTGTTAACTAATTGATCGCAGTTTATGAAGTTTTTTTTAATCAAAACAATGGCATTTTTTCTGTTACTAACTTTTTTAGGCTGCGACAGCAAAAAGCAAAAACCAGAACCAAATTCTTATGCGGCTGGCGTAATTTTATCTTTTGATGATGCTTATGTTGATGAATGGTTTGAGGCTGATCAGGCTTTGAAGAAATATGGATGGAAAGCCACTTTTAATGTGTGCAGAATTGATTCTATTGGAGCTCCTCAAATGAAAAAACTGCTGCAGCTTCAAAAAGAAGGACATGAAATTGCAGGCCATGGTTATCATCATTATAATGCGGTAAAATTTGTACAGAAAAACGGAATTGATGCCTATATGAAGCAGGAAATTGATCCAATGATTGTTTCCATGAAAAAGAAATCTTTTAAGGTGACTTCGTTTGCATATCCTTATGGAGAAAGATCGGATGCTCTTGATAAAGCATTATCTGCCGATTTTAAAATTATTAGAGGAAGAGCTTTTGGAGGTGAAGTTCCAGAAAAACAGGATAGTTATTTTAATAATAAAAAAATAGTATTTGCTTTTGATATTGATAACAGTCATATTCATTTTAGTATTCCTTATGTTTTAGAATTACTTGATTATGCTAAGAAAAATAATAAAATTTTGCTTTTATGCGGTCATAAACCAGTGAAAGACGTAACCGAAAATTATCAGGTAAAAATTGAAACTTTGGAGTTTATCTGTAAGTATATGAAACAGCATGATCTTAAGTTTTATAAATTATCTGATTTAGATGATCTTCTTCCTCAGAAATAAATAATAGTAAGAGATTATCTTTAATAATCTAAAAATCTTTGTTTTTTTGACTTTAAGACTTTTTACTTTCTACTCAGCTTTTAATTACTTTTGCTAGAACCTGCGGAATTTGAAGCAGATCGTAATCATCATTAAAAACAATATATTGATTGTGCCACGATGGAGAGAATTTGTCCTTGAAATCACGAAGACCTTTATAATGCGAAAATGATTTTAGTTTTTCGTACGCGTATTTCATTGACTTTTCTTGAATAGTCTGCGGGTTTTCTATTCCGCTCATTGGCGCAAGACCAAGATCTACAAAGGAAACATTTTGTGATTTTAAATGATTAAAAAGTGTTACCATCATAAAATCGATAATACCATTTGGTGCATCATTTGTTTTTCGTATTAAGTCGTAAGTACTTTCATTTTTCTTATAATCGGGAATGATATTTAAAAACGCAAGAATTTTACCTTCGCTATTTTCTACCGTAATAATAGTTTGTTTTTTGAGTTCTTCCCAAAGAAAAATACCCTGAGAAAAAAGTACTTCTTTTCGTGAAGTTTCGATAAGCCATTGATCGCTTACGGCTTTTATTTGCTGTAGTAAACCATCTTTTATTGGAGGCTCATTAATAGCAGCTCGCAAATCTAAATCGGTAATTTTTTTTATAGAGTTACGTAAAGACTTTCTGTTTTGTCCTTCAAGATGAAACTCCTGTAAATCTACAACCGCAGCCTGCCCAACAAAAAAGTATTTTTTACCCATTTGGGTATACATTTTTAAGTTTGCTTCTGGAATGCGATAAAACATACTTCTTAGTCCATAATCATAGCAATATTTATCAAATTCAAGAATGCAGGAACGGATTTCCTGTTCATCACGTCCAACGGGGTTTTCTAGTACAACTGCAAAGTTTCCTGATAATCTATAAGAAAGAAACGCATTTTGATTCTTAGAAACAAAAAGCAGTTTATCAAAATAGGTTTTGAAATAATCTAAACTTGAATTACCGTATTGTTCTAAAAGCGCAGAGGCAGTTTCTTTTTCTTGTACAGTGACAGTGTTTTTTAGAATCGAAGGTTTTACCAATGTAAAAATTAAGAATGCAAAAGAAAGAAATCCGCTAATTTTGAGTGATAGTAAAAAGTGCATCGCAAATGTTCCTGTTGGATGCAGGTTATCACTGCCAATTAAAAAATAGTTTTGAAGTGTATATCGAATAGATTCCATAAAGCTAAAATCAATATCAAAATGTTTTTTATCGAAGAAGTAAAAGCCAAGAACTCCATAAATTAAAACGGCTAATATGCTTAATAATGAAGTTTGTAAACCAATAAGTCCAAGTTTTGGATTGGTTTTTATATAATATTCTTTTCGCGTTGCAATTAAAACACAAAGTACTAAAAAAGCTATAGTAGATTCTTCAAAATCAATGGCTTTAGTTAAGTTTCCAATTAATGAAATTATAGATAATAATACGGCAAACCACCAAGCTATTCGAAGTCCTTTTAGCATAAAAGCTGCCGTTACCAATAGAAATAAACCTGTTGTGAGCACCAAATAGTTTGAGGTATGTATGGCTTCAATAGGCAGAATATCTTTAAGAGTCAAAAGTCTGCTGTGAATGGCAGGCGTTGCAACCGAAATAATATTTATAACACCAAGTACAAACAAAAGCAGTGCAGGAACTATTCGTAAAATTAGTTTTTGGATTCTTGAAGCAAACAAAAATACGGCGGCAAGCAAAGGCAGCCAAAATTCGAAAACACGATAGAATAGTGTTATTGCAACGGCTTCCATATTATTAAAACCATATTTTATTAAAATATAACTCATAGAGACTTCGACGGCGCCAAGACCTCTTAATAAAGGAGAGACTATTAAAAAGATCACGGCAACTACATAGGCAACTGAAGCGGCTAGGAAGGAAGCTTCTAGCTGCATTGCTTTCATACCGATATAGATATGTATAATTCCAGTAAGATCAATTAATAAAGAACAAAGTACAATTTTAAGAAAGCTTTTTCTATTGATTTTATGCTGTTGTAAATCGCTTAAAAAAGGTTCTGTTTTGGGGAAGCTTTTCAGCAGAAACTTGTAAAAGCTCCCTTTTTGAATTATCGAATTGATTAAAACAAAAAGTAATGGTAGAATAAAGATAAGAAGTCCTAGAACCAGCCATTCGCTGTAGCCAATGCTTCCCTTCAGCAGAGAAAAGAGAAATAGAGGTATTGCAAGAAGTACGACTGATAAAATTCCAACAAATCCGTATAAAGCAGAGGCTAAATGAATTTCAGTTTTGGTTGTTCCTTTTTTTGATAAACGTTCAGTAAAGAACAAAAGTGAAGTGATGCCGCCAGCAGGGAGAAATACGCTAATAAAGTTTCTTTTTATAAACAGGGCATTTGCATCTTTCCAGCTGATTTTGGCGCCAATAGCCGAAAATGAAACGACATATAATAAACCTTGAAGAAAAATATATAGAATTGTAACAAGTAAGGCAATAAGAATCCATTGCGGCTGGGCTGCGGTTATGCTGTTTTTTATTTGATACAACTCACTTTGTTCTTCTTTTATAAACCAAAAAGCAATTATAAAGAAAACTAAGGTCAAAGTAATTTGACCTAACAATTTTCCGTTTTTTAAGAAAAAAGCAACAATTTGTTTTTGGAGCGAGTGGAAAGTAGTTTTGGTTTTGTTTATCTCTTTCATAAGAAAAGGACTTATTTATTTTAGGATTAAAACAATCTATAAGTTCTGTATTCTATAATTTTTTAACTCTTTTTTTAAAGGAATGATTGCAAATGTTTAAAACTGAATTTTAAAAAGAAAATAACAGTTAAAAATACGCTTATTTTTTGTAAGATAAAAATTTGTGTTTTTTAGAATTGTTATAGCAAATGAAGTAGAAAAGAGTGCTTTTTTTGTACTATTTTCTTTTCAGGTTGACCATTTTTCAAATTAAATTCCTGTACTTTGCATCTTAAGATTTACTTAAGAAAAGAAGTAAAAAAGTCTAAGCTGTCGTTTTTTAAATGCAATATTATTTAAGACATTGAGTTAAGACTAATTATCGTATTTGCATTATGGACAATAGAAAGTTTATATTAAGTTTAAAAAATGGTAATGAGGAGGCTTTCAAAAAAGCGTATCTAAGTTATTATGATAAGCTTATTAGTATTGCCAAACGATTTGATTTTACAGTTCTTACTCCACAGGATTTTATTCAAGAAACTTTTTTAAGACTTTATAATAAAAGAGAATTACTTAATGAGGATGTTTTGTTTGACAAGCAATTGTTTACGATATGTAAAAATATCATTATAAATCATGTTAATAGAGAAAACAAAGTAATTCAACTTGATTCGTTACGATTTGAGTTTGAAGAGGAAGATACAGATACCACAGTTTTTGAAGAAAGAAAAGAAAAACTGTATAACTTCATAAATCAGCTTCCTGAACAACAGCAAAAAATATTTACACTACATAAACTGGAAAACCTTAGCTATAAGGAGATTGCAGAGCTTACAGATCTTTCTGAAAAGACTATTGCCAATCATATTTATCTTGCCAGTAAATTTATTCGAAAAAAAATAGAAGATCATTAGGAACTTTTCTGTTCTCGTTTGTTATATATAAAAAAGAGAACTTAAAATGCATATTGAATCTTATAAAACAGATGTAAAAAGCAAGGAAGACGCAAGCTTTATGGTTGCGCTTTTGCAGTTTATCATTTCTGATTGTATCATGAATTTTGATTTGGAGGATTCTAATAAAATTCTTCGAATTGAAACCAATAGAGAAATAAAAGAAATGGTTTATGGCGTTTTTAATAAACAAGGATTTCATTGTCAAAAACTTTAGCGCTCAAAAGATATGAATGAAAAGAAATTAGAGGAAGAATTGAAAAAAATATGGGACGAAACTCCTGTTGCGCATTCTGATAGTGAAAAAGAAGCTTCTTGGGAAGCCTTTCAGGCAAAAGCATTTCCTATAAAAGAGAGGAAGTTTAAGCCATGGCGTTATTATGCGGCAGCGGCAGCGGTGCTGGTTTTTATTTTCATTGGTACAGGAATTTACTTTAATAAAGATGTTACGGCCAGCAGTGTAAATCTTGCTGGAATTACAATCGAAAATTCGACTTCAATATTAAAAATTGTGGCATTGCCAGACAGTTCAAGTGTAGAATTGAGCCCAAATTCTAAAATTGTGTACGCCAACAATTTTGCTGTTGACAGAAAAGTTGAAGTTACTGGTCGTGCCTATTTTAAAGTTAAGAAAGACAAAAAGCATCCGTTTCAGGTTTTTTGTAATGAAACAACAACTACAGTTTTAGGAACTTCTTTTACAGTTGAAGGCTATACTAATAAAAGTGTGACTGTTGAGCTTTTTGAAGGAAGTGTTGAGATGAGTGTGAAAAACCAAGATAAGAAATGGATACTTAAACCAGGTGAAAAATTTACTTACGGAGAAGAAACTGCTTCAGTATCTCACTTTAATAGATTTACAGATTTTGATAACGAAAAACTCAGCGTTGTCTGTACTTACATAGAAACAAATTATGGTTATAAAGTGACTATTCCTGAAGAATATCAAAGCCAGAGAATCACAGTACGAATAAATAAAAAAGAAGATTTAAAAACAATTGTTCAATTAATATCAGAAATGTATAACCTAAACTTTGAAGTAAATGAGAAATTAAAGCAGATTACTTTTCAGTAGAAAAGAAAAGGATGTCCTAGCCGCGAAACTAAACATCCTTCCCATAGTCAAGACAGCACGAAGCTGTCTATTTAATAATATTCAAAAATACAAAATTTCATGAAGTGTATAATTTCAGCATGCTTTTTTTTATTCAGTTGGTGTATGTGTGCCCAAAACATAAGCGTAACTGTAGATCAAACAGTAACATTAAAAGAATTTTTTAAGCAAATTGAAAATCAAACGGATTATAAATTTGCCTTTACGGATCAGATAAATACCAATCAGAAGTATTTTACTCAAAAAGGGGTTTATAACAATGTCGAAATAAAAGAGCTTATTAATCAGCTTAATAAAACGGCATTGGTTCAATTTTCGGTTGTAGGTAATAATATTTTCGTAAAGCATAAAGCTGCAAAAACAACTAAAAAAAAAATAAGCTGACAGGACAAGTTCTCGATGAAGACAAAGAACCTGTTATTGGTGCTAATGTATACATTAAAGAGATTGCTGCAGGTGCTTCGACAGATGCTAACGGAACGTTTTCAATGGATTTAGAGAAAGGCACTTATACGGTTGTAATAAGCTATGTTGGTTTCAAAAATAAAGAAAAGCAAGTTACAGTTTCTGATGATAGTAAGGTAAGATTCAATATGGAGCCAGACAGTCACGAGCTGGAACAGGTCGTAATTACCGGCAATAAAGCTGTTGATGTTAGAAATACTCAAATGAGTGTTAATAAGCTTTCGATGGCAGAAATTAAAAGATTACCAACGGCGATGGGGGAACCAGATCCTTTAAAATCATTATTGACTTTACCGGGTGTTACAAATGCAGGCGAAGCTTCTTCTGGTTTTAATGTGCGTGGAGGCGCCGCTGATCAGAACTTAATTCTTCTGGATGGCGCTCCGGTATATGGTGATTCACATATGTTTGGTTTCTTTTCTATTTTTAATGCAGACGTCGTTAGCGGATTAGATTTATACAAAGGAGGTATTCCGTCTAAATTTGGAGGTCGTGTTTCGTCAGTTCTTGATGTAAGTCAGCAAACAGGAGATCTTACTGATTATAAAGTAAATGGTGGTATTGGTCTGATTTCAAGCCGACTTTTAGTACAAGGTCCTTTAAAAAAGGATGTTGGTTCGTTTGTTATTGCTGGTCGTGCTTCTTATGCTCATTTATTTTTAAAACTTACTGATATTAAAAGTTCGGTCATGTTTTATGACATTAATGCTAAGTTAAATTATCGTCTAGGCGCAAATAACTCGATTGCTTTTTCTGGTTATATGGGAAATGATTTATTTGATATTAATAATTTTTTTGCCAGTACCTACGGTAATACTATGGGAACGTTTAGTTGGAAACATAAGTTTTCGGACAACTTAAATACAAATCTTTCTCTTTTTTACAGTGATTACAAATTTAATCTGCAAATACCCTTTCAAAAACTTGAATGGGATAGTAAGATTACCAACTATGGTTTAAAATACAACTGGAACCACACGATATCAGACAATTTTAAACTTAACTATGGTATAGACGGTTTATATTATGATTTTAATCCGGGAACTGTACAGCCGTATGGCATTGATTCGCAGTATAATTATAAACAATTAGATAAAAAATACGCTTTAGAAACTTCTGCATATCTCGATGTTGAGAATCAAATTACAGAAAAATTAAATCTTCGTTACGGACTTCGTTACAGTATGTTTAATCGTTTGGGCGGCGAAAGTATCAATATTTATGAAAATGGAGAAGCAGTAGTTTATAATCCGTTATATCATATTTATGAAGAAGGAACTCCTATTGGAAGTACTTATTACGGAAAAGGAAAAACCATTAGTACTTTTAATAATTTTGAACCAAGATTGGCATTATCATATGCTTTTAATGATGAAACTTCTGTAAAAGCGAGCTACAACAGAATGGCTCAATATATCCACATGTTGTCTAATACCCGTGCTCCCTTGCCTATGACAATCTGGACGCCAAGCGGACCTTTTACAAAACCACAATTGCTGGATCAATATGCAGTAGGGTATTTCAAAAATTTTAAGGATCAAGAGTACTCTTTTGAAGGTGAATTGTTTTATAAAAAGATTCAAAACCGTATTGATTACATCGATGGAGCAAATTTGTTAGGTAACAATAATATTGAACAAGATATCTTGAATGGAAAAGCCAGATCTTATGGTATGGAGTTATTATTGAGAAAAAATACGGGTCGTTTTACAGGATGGGTTTCTTATACTTTGTCTAAAGCAGAACAAAAAACACCTGGAAGAACACCTGAAGAACCAGGTATTGCCAATGGCGAATGGTATTTATCTGGTTATGATAAATTGCATAATTTGAATATTACAGCAAATTACGAATTCAATCCTAAATGGTCTTTCAATGCTAATTTCAGCTTACAATCAGGTCAGCCCGTAACATACCCAAATGGTTATTACGAATTTGGCGGAAGAAACATACCTAACTATACGTTGAGAAATTCAAACAGACTTCCAACCTATCATCATTTAGATATTGGGGCAACTTATACTCCTAAACCAGATAAAAAGAAAGGATGGCAAAGCTATTGGGTATTTAGTATTTACAATCTTTATAATAGGCAAAATGCTGCAGCGATCACGTTTGCACAAAATAATGATACAGGAATGAACGAGTCTAGACAATTATCTATTTATGGATTAGTTCCTGGTGTTTCTTATAATTTTAAATTTTAATAGTATGCTTAGATTAAAACAATACAATTTTAAAAGTAAAGCGTTTACGCTATTCAGTCTTCTTTTTGTTTTACTTTTTTCATCTTGTGATAAGGTTGTGGAACTTGATTTAGAAAGTGGAGATCCCAAAATAGTAATTGATGCTGAAATCATTTGGGAAAAAGGAACTGACGGTAGTCAACAATCGATAAAAATAACTAGAATGGCTCCTTATTACAGTGCCACTACGCCAAAGGTTTCAGGAGCACAGGTGAGAGTAGAAAATAGCAATGGAGTTGTTTTTAAATTCAATGAATCTGAGCCGGGTTTATATGTCTGTACTAATTTTGTTCCTGTAATTAATATGGAATATAAATTATTTGTAGACGTTGATGGACAGAGTTTTACTGCGACTGAAAAATTAATTAGTGTACCGCCAATTGACCGAATAGATCAGGAATTTATGGCCGATATTACGGGACCAGACCTTATTGTGGTAACATTTTATTATAAAGATCCTGCCGATCAGGCAAATTATTATCTAACAGATTATAAAACTGATTTTCTGCCTTTTCCGGAATACACATCTACAAGTGATGAATTTATTAATGGAAATGAAATAAATGAAAAATTTACTGATACAGACTTAAAGCCGGGAAAAGTTTTAAATATTACACATCGTGGTATTTCTAAAAATTTCTCTAATTATATGAGTTTAATTCTGGAAGTAACAAATTCGAATCCTTTTGCTGCCGCACCGGGTAATATAAGAGGAAATATTATTAATACCACTGACGCAAACAATTTTGCACTTGGTTATTTCAGGGTTTGTGAAGCAAACCGAATGACCTATACTGTAAAATAAAAATTAGTTTTTAAAATTGATTTGTATGTACATCTGGCATTTTATAATGTCAGGTGTATTTTTTTTTGCAATAAATCTTAGTAATCTTTAAGTTTGATTTAGATAAATCTATTGTTTTTTAAAACCGCTGGAGCTAAATTTTCTAGTTTCTACACGTTTCTCCTTAATATTTAAAGTAAATTTTATTTCTTTAATAGCATTAGGTTCAGCACTTACAAGCTGATTATTATCTTCAACTTCAACATATTCTGAAAGACCTGTTTTTTCAAGACTTACAGTGTATGATCCTTTTGGTACATACAACACAAAGTTTCCGTTTTCGTCCGTTTTGGTTGTAAATGCTTTACCATTATTACCAATTGCTATAAGCGGCAGACCACCTTTTTTCTTTGTTATATCAAAGCTTTTATCAGTTGTGCTGTAAGTTATTGATCCTCTAATGGCAGCTGTTTTATTTAAACCAATAGCAATTTTAGTGTCTTCATTTACATTCACTTTTACTTCGTCAGCATACCATTCATTTGTATTAACGGGTTTTACAGAATATGAACCTGCGGGTAATGATCTGTATTTTAGAATTCCATTTGTATCAGTTCGAAATGCTTTTCCTTCAATAATTACAAGTTGGTTTACAGCTGGTTCGTTTTTGTTTCCCGTTTCATAGTAAACATAAACCTCAAGTTCATTTCTTGATTTATCAATTTTTATAGGATTAAAACGCTTTGTAAGACCAACTTGAATCGTATTTAAAGTGTTTATGCTAGTCGAAAAATCGCTGTAATAATTATAAAGGAATATGGTAAAATCTTTTGTTATATTATAATCCAAACGTCCAGTAAACTGAAGCGATTCACTGATTATGCTGTTTTTAGAATAAACCATTCCAACATTAACATTAAGTTTATCATTAAAAAACTTGTGCTGCAGGTTAGGAGAGATGGTAAGATTGGTGTATGTATCGTTGATGCCTAACTGTGAATTGGCAATGATTTCTCCTAAATAAAAATTATTGTATTGATAGAACGCTAGAAGATTAAAGAATTTCCAGCTGTAAATAAAGTTTGTTTTAAAATGAAACTCTTTATTTTCGGTTGTATTAGCAGAAAAAAGTCCGCCCTCAAAAGACAGCGATAAATTTTGTTTTGTAGGTGCATTAAAGTAGGTTAAACCCAACGTCATTCGAGCAGCTTTCATTGAGTATTCTTCTGGAATTAGCGTACTTGTAAGTTGTTCTTTACGACTTTCAGTATAGTAATAAGGAGACAGCGATAGTACTAATGAAGAAAATCGTCGAGATGCCCCAATGTCATAACGTGCTGTCGAGAAATGCGTAGAGGTAAATTGATTTCCAAATGCTTCTGGTTTTGCCGACAAATAATTGTAAACTCCCCAAAAGTTAAATTTACCAACAGGCAGATTTACTCGTTCATTTAGGTTTACAACTCCTTTTCTCATTCCTGAAAAATAACCAGAACTAAGGTAGTTGGAACTGCTGTAGAACAAATTTTTAAATTTACCATTAAACTGAAGTTCTCCTGCGCCGCCGAGTTTGTTTCCAGTTTCCATATTAGAAGTTAGATTACTTACAGCACCGCCAAATCTAAGGTTAAAACTTTCTGATGTATACAATGAAAAACGAGACGATGCCAGATAGTTTTTGGTTCCAGAATAAGTGTCATCATCGTAGATAATTGTATTCTCGTAACCGTTTTTCTGCATCCATCCGTTATTGTGCGTGAAAACAGCCCATGCCGATTTACCAAAAGACAAACTAGGATTGTCGATCAGATTAAACGTTTTATCAATTGCACCAGCTTCAATAGTACTTTTTTCGTTGGGTTTATAAAAAGCTTCGGCACCTCTTCCAATTAGATTCATGTCAAAAAACTTCGATACATTTCCAATTGTAGCTCCAAAGTTCTTTTGGCTGTATCCAAGCCAAGTATTTCTTAAAAATACTTGATCGGAATTCTCCCACCAGTTCATATCTAAATTTGCCTGTAAAGTGCCTTTGTTTATTTCGGCTTTAGCATTGGCATACAAAAAATAAGCATTTGTATTGTCGCTGTTATGCTGTACACTTGCCGTAACCTGATTGGTTTGGTTAAAATCATAATTATAATCAGGGTTGTATGGCATAACATATCTTCGGTCCTGCCTAATAGAACTGGCTCTTACCGTACCGTTAGTGATAATATCACCATTATGATATAGAGCCGTAATATTTATGGTGAAATCCTCTTGGTTTAAGATAGTCTTGTTTACTATTTTTTTCAAGACTACAATAGTATCAGTAAATGGCTGAATATTGATATCCTTGTTTTCTATGGCACTTCGAGTTATAAAATCGGGATAACGGGCTAAAATGGTGACTTTTTGAGCGGTATTACCTTCATTAGAAATACGAATTGGTATCGCTAGACTATCACCAGTTCTTTCGTAGATTATGTTTGTTTCCAACAGCATAACTTTTACCAGTTTACGTTCACGAATAAATACCGATAAAAACACACTTTTAGTAACTGAAGTTCCAGCGATCGTAAATATGGCTTCTATAGTGCTTTTATTTCCCGCTTTGGCAGTTGTAGAAACTATAGCTTTTACAGGAATAAAAATACTATCGTGAGCGGCTAGTGTTATGTTTTTAGCTTTTCGCTGCGAAAGGTAAATATCTTCGTGACTGCTTTGGGTATCAAAAATTCCTTCAATAGGATTAGAGCTGGTGTTTACAATTTTTATGTAAGCTTCTATAACCTCTTTGCTGTTTGTTTCAATTTTATTATTTGTAAATTCTATAGTAAAGCGGCTATCTTGTGACCAAGCGCTTAAACTTGATCCCAAAACAGTAAAAAACAATACTATTTTATAGAATTTACTCAGCATTATAAAAAAGGGTTAATTGGGCATTATTACAAAATATACTCTTGTACTGTATGTTCCAGGATTAACATTTAGTCCCGGACTATTAGCTGGAATGAAAAATTTCACATTGTATGTGATATCCTGAGGCGTACTGCTGGATCTAATCGATACTGGTTGTGTTGTGGTCGATAATGTAACTGGAGAAATTATTTGTAATCCTTTATAAGTTTGATTCGTGGTTAATTGTAATTTTAAGTTAGAAAGCGGCAGTGTCTGCGATGATGTTGACGATATAAAATCGCCAGAAGCTTCCACAGCCAGTTGCGAATTATAAGTATTAACTCGAAGCGCATTCGGAATTGTAACCGATTTTTCTACGGTGTAATCAGATGGCGAATTGTAGTTTAAGTTAAACTGTTGTGCACCATTTTGTAATATAACACTTTGACTTCCAAAATTTCCTCCAAAAGACAACTGAAACCTTGCGTCACCAATAGGCGAGGTGTAGATGCCAATTAATTGTTCTGTTCCGTTGCTTATTTTATAAAGCTTAAATTCATAAGATGTATTATACATTCCGTTCGGACTTACCAATAAATGATTTCCTCCTTGAATGGTTAAGTTATATCTAAAAAGTCTGTTTACAGCACCATTTAAGTTTACATTGCTGTGAATAAGGGTAATTTCATTGTATTTACTCAACTGAAATACTTGATTTGGAACGTTGATAAATGTTCCGTTTGCTGATCCGCTGTTTTCTTGGCTGTTAAATTTTAAATAAGCATATTGCGCACCTACAGTATAAGCACTATTTACTTCACTCGTAAAATCCTGTGTAAGTCTTGCAGTAAGTTTCCATTCGTTTACATCCATATTAGCACCGTAATACTGTATTGGAATAGAAATTTGATTGTTTAATGTTTTTCCTGAAACCATTTCTGCATAAGTAGAAAATACAGGCTGACCATTATTATAAGCTCCCAGCATATACTGTGCAACAGCATTATATTGCACGCATAAGAAAAAAACGATAAAGGTTATTATTTGTTTCATAGACTAAATTCTAACTCAGCAATTTTTATAAGGTCGTTTTCGCCATAAGTTAAAATGGCCGAAACGGTATAGTTGCCTTTGGCAAGATCTGCTGGTAATTGTTGTTTTAGGATTCTAATGTCTTTTGGAAGTGTGTAAAACTCGGACTCTTTTAAAGTGCTTTTTTTACCAGTGCTATTATTAAATAATTCCCATTTTACCTTTCCATCCGTCCATAAATCGCCCTGATTTTCGATTTTTAGTTCAATGATTTTGTTTTTATTATCATCAGCATAACTTGTAAAATCGACAAAATCTACAAGAACTTTATTTTCTTTAATAAAACTATGATACACTTTTACGCCCATTCTTACGGTTACTTGTATAGCAGCACCGTTTTGATCTGTTGCCGTTCCGGGATTAAGCTGCGTAAAGAAAATCATACCCGTATGAACAGGCACAGAGGAATTGGCAGTTGCAGGAACTTTAAAAAGCACCTCAACTTGTTTAGTTTCACCCGGTTTTACAACAAAATAAGACGACGGTAATATTTGTATCCAATCTGTGCATGAAGTAGGAAGCGTATTTGCCGGTACAATTTTATTGTTACCCGATGACTCATATTCCCAATCGCTAAAAGAAACACCTACTTCAAGCTCTTTATCCGTAGGATTTGTTAAAGAGACATATTGAGAACCTGATGCTCCAGAGTTTAATTTATAATATAAACGTCCTGGCGATACAGATATTCCTGCCTGAGCTTGAATCTGATTTGCCATGAATAACCCAACTAAAACCAATATAAAATTCTTCATATTTTTATTGTTTGTTACTAGTAAATATACCAATTATTGAGGAATTAGGGTGTACATAATTGTAGTACTATAGGTGCCTGATTCGCGATTAAGATAACTTGGTGATTTTGTTTCAGGTATTGCGTAGTTCACATGAAATCCGCGTCCCCATTCTCCTGCGGGAGATTTTATAATAGTTGCAGGCAGCGCCGAAAGCATAATTTGAGGCACTACTTGAAGTCCAGCAGGCGGTTGTGCATTAGAATTTGTAAGGCTGCCAGTTACTGTTTTTACAGCAATTGTATTTACAGGTAATGAAGTGCTATTTCCATTATGAGAGAAATATTCCGTGCTTGCTTTTACAGTTACTTCATATGCAGTACTCGAACTTACTTTTATATGATTCGTTTGCTGTCCAGAATCATTTCCCAAAAGAAAATGAGAAGGCTTAGCCATACTTATGTTAACAGTTGGCTGAGAAATTTGTATGCTTTGTACCTGCGCAATAGTCACATTTACCTGTGTTTGCGCAGAGCCTATATTTTGTGCCATTGCGGCTATAGGACAAAGCAGTAAAAATAAATCTTGTATGTTTTTAAGAGTTTTCAAGCCTAATTATATTCCTAAAATGGTTAAACAATACCCCTCAGAAAACAACTAATTCTGAAAATAATAGAGATAAAAACGGCACTAACCGCTTAAAGCAGATTAGTGCCATTTTAGTAAAAGTTTTTATTATTAGTTTGCTACTATCGTGTAAGTAAGCAAAGTACTGTAAACAGCTTCAGGTTTGTTCAAGTATACAGGAGCACTTACCGGAGGAATAGTGTACTGTACATTAAATCCGCGAATATCCCCTGTAGTTGATGAAATAAGTTCAACTGGAGCAGTTACACTAAGTGCTGGAGCATTTGCAGGGAAAGCTGCGTTTGATCCTGCATCAATACTGCCTGGAGCACCAGAAAAAGTTCCCGGTGTAGTTTTAACAACAACAGTCGATACTGGAATAACATCATTACCAGGTGATGTCAAGTCTGTAGCAGCCTGAATAGTTACTTTGTAATCATTAGTTGCACTTACTTTAACATGATTTGGTAAAGAACCTGTAGTGTTACCTTCTGTAAAATTAGCTGCAGTATTCATTGCGATAGTAACTGTTGGATTAGTCACCTCGATAGAATAAACGTTTGCAAGATTTACGTTTAAATTAGTTGTTTGAGCAAAAATAGAATTTGTCGACAACGCAATAATTGCAAATGATGCAGCCATTAAAAAATTTTTCATTTTGTACATTTTTTTTAGTTTAAGCCCTTTTTGGTGTAGGCTTATTATATTTGGTGCAAAATTACTTTCGTGCAGAACGAAAGTCAAAGTCAAAAAGGGTGTATTTGGTGTCATTTTGCAGCAAACACTATTTTTAACTTTTGTTTAAGATGCATTATAACAATAAGTTAAAATAAAGGCACACGAAAGCAGCAGCAAAAAAATCCTTAAAAGGACTGCTGTAGAAAAAAGAGGAATTTTTAGGTTAAGATTTGGGGCTTACAGCCAGAGTTTTAGCAACAATTTAAACTAGTTTACTTTTGGGGATGTAAACTCTTTTTTCTTCAAATTGTGTTCTGTAATTTTTGGGAGATATTCCAGCGGCATTGGTAAAAAAACGAATGAAATTGCTTGGATCCAAGAAGTGGAGTTGAAAAGCTATTTCTTTAACACTCATATTAGTATACCGAAGTAAACGTTTGCTTTCGATTACAATTTCTTCCGTAATTACCTTCTTTGGAGACATACCATAAATCGCATTGCATATTTCGTTCAACGACTTTACGGGTATAATAAGCAAATCAGCATAATCTTTAACGAGTTTAAGCTGTTTCAGATTGTCTTTTACCAATTTTCTAAATTGATTGGCGATATTGACATCTCCTTTCTTAAAGGTTTCGATTGGACTGTAAGCTCTGTCTAATAATTCTTTCTGAGAGAACAGCAACAAACGTTCTACAGTATTATGAGCAAAATGATACATTAAGTCATCAAATGGTTTTCTGCATAAATGCGAAAGCGATTGATAGTATTGCTCAATGATCTTTCTTAAAGAGTTGTGCAGTTTATATTTTAAAGCATGTTCTGAATTAAAAAAAACGCAAGAGGTCAAAAACTGTCTGTCAAGATCTGTTCGACAGTAAAAGTCTTCATCAAAACAAACAAGAAGCACTTCAAAACTAGTTTTGGTATCAATACTGAATACTTGATTTATACCTACAAAACCACATTCAAATTTGTTTATATCGATTAAATTATTATCGATATTTAGAGTTAACTCTCCAGATTTTAACCAGAACATTTGATAGAATGAACTTCTAAGAGATGTATTCAGGAGTGGACTTTCTTGAGATTTAATTAAATGTACGCTGTAACCGCTAGGGAAGTGTTTTTTGTCAAGGGTAAGAATTTCAATCATGTTATTTTTGTAAAGTCAATATAACTCCTAAAGATAGCAAAATTGATGTAAATTGATAGGTGTAGATTGAAAAGAAATTTATGGAAATATCCCCTAAATAAAGCAGTTAAATACTAGTGCTTAAGTGATAGTTTTTTAGTGTTTTATTTGATAGATTTAGTGCAAAATTGCAAAAGAATAGAATCAAGAAAAGGATTTAATTGGATCGTCAATTATAGAAATTAATAGTAGGAATTGGAGTTTGTTATTTTTGATAAAGAAAAACTCATAAAGTTTGATTTTTACAAATAAAATGAGAATTAACATTGTATAAAGCCTGATTAAATTATAAATTATATAAATTAGCAATTCCTCATATAATTTGATAAAAAATGATTTTTAGATTACCTTTCATTAGCTTATTAAGCCTGTTTTTTCTACTCTTAAGTACAATTGTAAATGCCCAGACACAAAACACTTTTACAGGGTGGGGCGCTTTATTTTCGAGTTATAAGCTAAATAATAAATTCAGCATTCATTTTGACGGACAAGCAAGATCTACAGATGAACTAAAAGATCTACAGTCTTATATTATTCGTCCAGGATTAAACTATCATGTAAAGGATAATATGATTGCAACAGTAGGTTATGCTTATATAGGCAATTATAGAAGTGTTATGGATGTTGATGGCTGGATAACTGAACACAGAATATGGGAGCAGTTTATTTACAATCAGAAATTTACATTGTCTAATCGCCCAGTTACTTTGCAGCATCGTTTTAGATTAGAGCAGCGCTTTATGGGACAGCCGGTGATTGATCAAAACGAACTTGTGACTGACAATTTTGAGTTTGCACAGCGATTACGCTACTTTGCTCGTTCTATTTTTCCGTTATCCCAAACAGCTAATTTTACCAACGGAGCATTTTTAGCATTACAAAATGAAGTTTTTGTAAATATTCAAAACGCTCCAAACGATAGTTTTTTTGATCAAAACAGAGCTTATTTAGCGTTAGGATGGCGATTAAATCCTAAGTTTGATATTGAAGCAGGATATATGAATCAGTACATTCTTGGCAAAAATGTTAATACCGTAAATAATATAGTTCAAGTAGCAGCTTATGTAAGGCTTTAAAGGTATTCAATACTTATAAATTTAAAAACATCCCAAGAAGAATTTTTCTTTTTGGGATGTTTTTTTTACCGAATTATTTTTATCACGTGCAGCAAGTAAATTTCTATAAATCTAAACTTGGTTATACTAGTTTAAATTTTCTTAAATATTTGTAAAATAAAAAATTAGATGCAATCATTTATACTTTTATTTTAAGTAAATTCTATTTTGGGTTTTTGATTTTTTTTCTTTCAAAAAAAGAGGTATCTTGCACAAAGTTAAAAGCACTTATAATAATGACTATTTCAAATTTTTATTTAAAAAATAACAGCTTGATGCGCCTAATGGGCACGTTATTATATTTGCATGATGATACTTTCTTAAAAAGTTCCAAAGAGTTTATTAATTAAGCCCTGTCAAAACTCTAGACAGGGATTCTTTCATTCAGACGGCTCATTTATTTAATCTTCAATTTTTATTTAGGATTAGGATATCATTGAATTTACACGCTTAAGAGCCATAAAATGGTTCAATGATGAGTTATATATCATACCTAGGAAAAATGGAGCAAACAGAAAGTTATGTCACAATTACAAAATATCATTTTAACAACAGGAATATACGATTTAATTAAAGATCACGTAAGAAGAAAAAAGGTAACCATACAAGAAGAAAAATTACTTCTAGATGAACTTAAAAAAGCAACACAAGTACTGAGAAGAGATTTACCAGAAGATATTGTTTCTGTAAACCGAAGAGTAACTTATAAAGATCATGCAACGAATGAAGAGAAAACCGTTGTGTTTGTAGGTCCTGAGAAAACCAAAGTTAGTAAAAACAAAATTTCAATTCTTTCTGATGAAGGTATTGCAATGGTAGGATACAAAGTTGGAAATCTAGTAGAGTGGCCGGCTAAAAAAGGCGATTTGAAATTCGAAATCCTAAAAGTAGAAGAAGTAGCTTAAAACTTCTTTTTTAATCAAAAAATATCCCATAAGGAGTCTTTCTTTATGGGATATTTTTTTTGCTTTTAATTGTCTTATTAAAACTAAAGAATAAGTTTTTTAAAATTCTTTGAGATAAGGGTGCATAGTTTTATTGATAATATGTTATTGTTAACTAATTAATTATGAAATTAAAATACGAAAATATATAACAGGTTTGCCTGATTACTTCTGAAATTTGAATAGCTTAAAAATATAAAGTTTAGGCAGGAAATTGATTTTGTCAAATTAATAAGGAAAGTGTATGCAAAAGAGAAGCAAATTTCCTGAGCAAAAACAAACTTTGCCAGGATATGAATATAAAATGAATCCTGAACCTGAAATAATACGCGAGAATTATATGGGCAGCAGAAAATTGGCAGATAAAGTTGCTTTAATAACAGGCGGCGATAGTGGTATTGGTCGTAGTGTGGCAGTTCATTTTGCAAGAGAGGGAGCAAACATTATCATTGTTTATTTAAAGGAAGATGCCGATGCAAAAAGAACAAAACAATTGATTGAAGAAGAGGGACGACAATGTTTAATAATTAGTGGTGATTTAAAAGATATTAAATTTTGTAAAAGCGTTGTAAAAAAGAGTATTCAGACCTTTGAAAAATTAGATATTATAGTGAATAATGCTGCAGTGCAATTTCCTGAAAAAGAACTTGAGGACGTGACGGTAAAGCAACTGCAAACTACTTTCGAAACTAATGTGTATCCCTATTTTTATATCACAAAATTGGTGCTGCCATATCTAAAAGAAGGGGCAAGTATTATCAATACCAGTTCGGTTACAGCTTATCGAGGAAGTGAACATTTAGTTGATTATGCTAGTACAAAAGGAGCAATTGTAAGTTTTACAAGATCATTGGCCACGATGCTGGCAAAAAGAAAAATAAGAGTTAATGGTGTAGCTCCAGGGCCAATATGGACACCATTGATTATTGCTACTTTTGATAAAGTGTCTGATTTTGGTACAAAAACTCCAATGGGAAGAGCAGGTCAGCCATCAGAAGTTGCGCCCGCTTATGTCTACTTAGCTAGTGAAGACAGTAGTTATGTTACTGGGCAGTTTATTCACATTAATGGGGGCGAAATGGTTGGAGGGTAAAATAAAGGTAAACTGGTATATCATCTTAAATAATCTCTTCGAGAGATTGGCTTAAAATGGCAACAGCATTTTCCATTTCTGTTTTCTCTAAATGCCCGAAACCTAAACGAGTAGCGGTTAAATCTTTCGTTTGATACAAAATTGTTTTTGGCAGGAATAATCCATTTGCAATACATTGCTTTTGAAGCTTTATTAAATTAAAGCTGTCAAGCCATTCAACCCAAATCGCCAAACCTCGCACAGGAATCTGAAATTTAATTTTTCCCTCTAATTTTTCCTTTAATAATGAGACAAAATAATCTCGGCGTTCTTTATAGATTTTTTTATTCTTTTTTGAAAGACGATGAACTTCGCCTTCTGTAATCCACTCTGTTAAAACTTGCTCTTTGATAACATCAATGTCGGGTTCAAGGATATTTTGATGTTTCTCCAGTTCCTGAATAAACTCCGAAGGGGCGGCGATAAAACCGTAACCAAAGCCTGCCGGTAAAGACCTTCCAAATGATCCAATATAAACGACTCTTTCATTAGAACCTAAAGCTGCCAAAGGTAATACAGGGTTATTATCATAGTGAAAATCGAAATCGTAATCATCCTCAACAATAACAAATCCGTATGTATTAGCTAGTTCAAGAACTTCCATTCTTTTTTTAGCACTAAGAGAAGTTGTCGTTGGATAATGATAATTAGATGTAAGATACAATAATCTGATTTCTTGAGTTTCGCAAATTTGCCTTAAGTGTTCTGTATCGATTCCGTCCTTGTCAACAGGTATTGAGATTATTTGTGCTCCGCTGTCAGACAATGTCATATTCGACATATAGTACCCCGGAGAAGCAACAACAACTTTGTCATTGGGAGAAATAAGTAATTTTGTAACCAGATACAAACTGATTTCATGACTTGACGTTGTGAGTAAATTTGACGTAGAAATGCGTATGCCTCGTGTTAAATTTAAAAAATTAGAAAACTGTGTTTTAAAATTTAAATGAGATAACGTCTGAATTTGTTCCCAAGTTTCTGTATGCTTTTTTCTTTTTAATTTAGAAACATAAAGCCTTGCCAGAACATCAGTTTGAACGAGTCGCAAATCAGGTAAACCGTCGTTAAATTGATAAGGTAAGGTACTGGTTTCTTTAGGGTTTTCAAGAATTGTAGAGCGTTTAAAAGTAAAAGGCTGACTTGTTTTTAAAACATTTTGAGTATCACTTGGAGTAAAATCAGCTTTGTTTTTTTGTTTTTTCTCTGACAATATAAACGTCCCTTTATTTGGCAAAATTTCTATCCAGCCTTGCAGTTCTAAATCCTGAAAAGCTTTGATAAGTGTATTTCTATTAACCTCTAATAATGTGCATAATATGCGCGTTCCAGGAAGTTTCGTGCCTTCAGGAAGTAAACCTGTTTGTATGGCTTTTATAAACTCAAAAACAATCTGTAAATATATAGCTGTTGATTCTTCAGGCTTAAGCTGAATGAAACTTTTGAAGGGAATTTGAACCGGACTATCCATTTTTATAAAACTGGTACACATTAGTAGTACGGCAAGATACTACTTTTGCAAAAAATTAAAAGAAATGACAAAGATTTATTTTGCTTTATTTGCCTTTATGAGCATTGGCGGATATGCTCAGGTGCAAAAAGACACTATTAAAATTGACGAAGTAATAATTAACGAAAATAGATTTAGTACGCCTATTTCTAAAAAAAATAGAAATGTATATGTAATTGATAAAGCGGCGATTGAAAAATTGCCAGGGAAAACGATTCAAGAAGTTTTACAATATGCCAATGGTGTAGATTTAAGACAAAGGGGCCCATTTGGAAGTCAGGCGGATGTGAGTATTGATGGTGGAAGTTTTGAACAGACTGTCGTACTTATAAACGGAACTAAAATTATCGATTCTCAAACGGCGCACAATATGCTTAATTTGCCAATTCCGGTTGAAGTGATCGAAAGAATTGAAATAATTCGAGGACCAGCGGCACTTACTTATGGAATAAATAGTTTAACGGGAGCGATAAATATTATAACCAAAAAGCCAACTCAATCTGGTTTTTTGATTAATACATATGCGGGCTCTAATTTTGAAAAAGACACTCAAGATACTGGAGATACATTTTACGGAACAGGAATTCAGGCTGGAGGAGTTTTTAGTAAAGAAAAACAACAGCATTCGCTTTTTGCTTCACATGATAAGAGTAACGGATATCGATACAATACAGCTTTCGAAAATAATAAAATATTTTATCAAGGTAATTTTCAGATTAACGACAACAATGAAATCTTAAGCTCATTTGGTTATATTAATAACGGATTTGGTGCAAACGGATTTTATGCTGCTCCAGGTGATAGAAATTCGAGCGAGGTTGTACAAACCACATTTGCATCCGTACAGTCAAAACATCAATTATCGAATAAATGGGCGCTTATGCCTCGAGTGAGTTATAGATATAATTATGATGATTATCGTTATTTTGGAATTTCTAATTTAAAAGCGGGCAGGAGCCAGCATTATACCAATTCATTAGCTGCTGAAGTTAATACAACTTACAAGATGGAAAAGGGAGAATTGGGTTTTGGTGCCGAAGTGCGCTCAGAAGACATCAGCTCGTCTAATATTGGTGATCACAACAGAGAAAATTTTGGAGTTTATCTGCAATACAGAACTACTTTTATTGAGAAGTTAGATGTGAATTTAGGTACTTATCTTAATTATAATTCAGATTACAAATGGCAGGTTTATCCGGGGCTTGATGCAAGTTATGCGGTTACAAATGCTTTTAAAATTGTTGGGAATATTGGAACAAGTCAACGTATACCATCATTTACCGATTTGTATTTGAATCAACGTCCAGGGAATATTGGCAATCCGAATTTGGTAACCGAGAATGCATTTCAGAGCGAAATTGGATTCAAATATACAAAGCAGAATTTTAGTTTTAATGCCAATTATTTCTATAGAAAGATCAGCAATTTTATAGATTGGACGAGAGATGTTACCACTCAGCCGTGGCAAAGTAACAACTACGGAAATCTGAATACAAATGGTTTTAATTTGCGTACCAACTATAGAGTTAATTTTTCTATTGATTCTAGGCTAAACATTAATTTGGCATACTCATATTTAGATTTTAAATTTCAAGACGTTATTGATGATCTGTATGCTAAATATTTGGTTTCATCTCTCGAACATCAAATAACAAATACAATAGATTTTCAGCATAAAAAATTTACAGCGTTATTTGCTACTCGTTTTAATAAAAGAATAACTGGTCCATCATACTGGATTAATGATTTCAGAGTAAGTCAAGCCATAAACAAACTAACAATTTATGTTGATGCACAAAATATCTTTAATGCTAAATATTATGAAGTTGGAGCAATTCCGCTTCCTTCAAGATGGTTTAGTTTGGGAGTAAAATTTGTGACTTTTTAAATATCATAGATTAAGTTTTTAAAATCGCAAAGAGCGCAAGGGATTACGTTAAGAACACAAAGTTTAGCGTAATCCCTTGCGCTCTTTGCGGTTAAATCCTTCACAATAGTATCTCAAGAAATTAAATCCGTCAACATTTGGGATGGATATTGAAACACTTGCTATTTATAGAATGATTAATTGAATTTTAGTGGTAGATTTGTTATTACTATAAATTTAATAAAATCCTGATCTAATAAGGCTATGAGTACATTATTCGTAAAAAACATGGTTTGTAATCGCTGTATAATGGTAGTTCAAAATGAACTCGAAAAACTCGGTTTAGACTTTACAAATATTAAACTTGGAGAAGTAAGCCTGACAAAAGAACTTAGCTCTGACGAAAGAAATTTGCTTGAAGAAGCTTTAGTTCCTTTAGGTTTTGAAGTAATTGATGATAAAAAAAGCAGGATAATTGAAAAGATAAAAAATATTATTATCGATTTAGTGCATCATCAGGACAATGACACAAAGAATAATTTATCAGATATATTAAGCGAAAAAATCAATCATGATTACAATTATCTTTCAAATTTGTTTTCTGAGGTTGAGGGGACTACGATAGAAAAATATTTTATTGCTCAAAAAGTCGAAAAAATAAAAGAACTTTTGGTTTATGATGAATTATCGCTGAGCGAAATAGCTTTGCGTTTAAACTATTCAAGTGTTGCTTACTTAAGCAATCAATTTAAGAAAGTAACGGGATTAACGCCAAGTCATTTTAAGCAGATTCGATCAGAAAAAAGAAAGCCGCTGGACAAGGTTTAAGTAAATTTTACAAATCAAATCCATAATTACGCAATAAAACTTACTGCTATTGTTGCCAACTTTGCATAATAAGTTACAACAAGTGAATTATGGCAACAAATAATAATACTAAGGAAACAATTTTCATTCTGCTGGAAAACGTAGAGAGTGAGCACTGTGCTTTAATCGTAGATAAAGGATTGGCAGAGGTCAAAGGTGTTGAAACTCATAAAGTAGAAGTAAACAATCGCAGAGCTGTTATTACCGTAAAAGGAAATGAAACCGTTGGCAATGCTGTAAAAGCTATCAAAGACTTAGGATATGGTGTACCAACCGTAAAAAAAACTTTTCCTGTTCTAGGCATGACTTGTGCATCTTGTGCAGGCAGCGCAGAAAGCATTGTATCGTATGAATTAGGAGTAGTTGATGCATCGGTAAATTTTGCAACTGGAAATTTAACGGTGGAATATCTTCCTAATCTAACAGATGCAAATAAACTTCAAAAAGCGGTTCAAGCTGTTGGTTACGATTTACTTATTGAAGACGAAGCTAAGCAGCAAGAATCTTTAGAAGCTATTCATGCTGAAAATTTCAAAAAATTAAAAAATAAAACCATTTGGGCAGTTCTATTATCATTGCCTGTGGTAACTATTGGTATGTTTTTTATGGATATGCCTTATGGTAATGAAATTATGTGGCTTTTTTCTACACCGGTAATTCTGTGGTTAGGGAAAGACTTCTTTATAAACGCATGGAAACAAACCAAACACGGTTCTGCCAATATGGATACGCTGGTGGCTTTAAGTACAGGAATTGCGTATTTGTTTAGTGTATTCAATATGTTATTCATGGATTTTTGGCATCAACGAGGATTACATGCTCACGTATATTTTGAAGCTGCAGCGGTAGTTATTGCATTTATTCTTTTAGGTAAATTATTAGAAGAAAAAGCCAAAGGAAATACTTCATCAGCAATAAAAAAACTTATGGGTTTACAGCCCAAAACCGTGATGGTTATTCAGCCTGATGGCACTGAAAAACAAACCGCTATTGAGGATGTACATGCTGGAGCAATTATCTTGGTAAAACCTGGTGAAAAAATTGCTGTAGACGGAATGGTGATTTCGGGAAATTCATACGTTGATGAAAGTATGTTGAGCGGTGAACCAGTTCCTGTGTTGAAAAAAGAGAATGAAAAGGTTTTTGCTGGAACAATAAATCAAAAAGGAAGTTTTCAGTTTGAAGCTGTTAAAGTTGGTAGAGAAACCATGCTTGCGCAAATCATTAGAATGGTGCAAGATGCGCAAGGAAGCAAAGCTCCTGTGCAAAAATTAGTAGATAAAATTGCAGGTATTTTTGTTCCTATTGTTATTGGTATAGCAATATTGACTTTTATTGTCTGGATAGTTTTAGGAGGTGATAATGCTGTAGCGCAAGCTTTATTGGCTGCTGTTACGGTATTAGTAATTGCTTGTCCTTGTGCCTTAGGTCTTGCAACACCTACGGCTATAATGGTTGGAGTAGGTAAAGGTGCTGAAAATGGTATACTAATTAAAGATGCCGAAAGTTTAGAATTAGCCAGAAAAGTTACTGCTATTGTTTTGGATAAGACTGGAACTATTACCGAAGGAAAACCACAAGTAACAGGTGTCAAATGGTTAGATAATAATGATGTAACAAAAGATATACTGCTTAGTATCGAAAAGCAATCTGAACATCCTCTGGCAGAAGCCGTAGTGAAAAATTTAGATGGTGTGCAAAGTGTGTCTTTATCAGATTTTGACAGTATTACTGGTAAGGGAGCGAAAGCAGTTTATAATAACGAAACCTATTTTGTAGGTAATAAAAAATTATTGGCTGAAAATAATATTACGATTGCTGATTCATTAGTAGAGCAAGCCGATGCTTGGGGTAAAGAGTCTAAAACTGTAATTTGGTTTGCCAGTAGTAAAGAAGCGCTTTCGGTTATTGCAATTTCCGATAAAATAAAAGAGACATCTGTAGAAGCGATTAAACAAATGCAAGATATGGGTATAGAACTCTATATGCTTACAGGTGATAATGAAGCTACTGCAAAAGCTATCGCTGAACAAACAGGAATAAAACATTATAAAGCAGAGGTAATGCCTCAGTATAAAGCTGATTTTGTAAAAGAATTACAGCAGCAAGGTAAAGTTGTAGCAATGGTTGGTGATGGTATAAACGACAGTACTGCATTAGCAACTGCTGATGTAAGTATTGCAATGGGCAAGGGAAGTGACATTGCGATGGATGTAGCAAAAATGACTATTATTTCATCAGATCTTAATAAAATACCTCAAGCTATTCGTTTGTCTAAACAAACAGTAGCAACCATAAAGCAAAACTTATTCTGGGCATTTATTTATAATCTAATTGGTATTCCTCTTGCTGCAGGAGTATTATATCCAATAAACGGATTCTTGCTAAACCCAATGATTGCCGGAGCTGCAATGGCTTTGAGCAGTGTAAGTGTAGTAAGCAACAGTTTGCGCTTAAAATGGAAAAAGTAAACCTTGATGCGTTTGCTAAAACGGTGGTTTCCTAATTTATATGCCGCCGTTTTAAATTAATTTTAGTTTAATTGATTTATTGACCTCATTTTTCCTCTTCATTGCGATTTTTGAAGCAGTTTAAATGAGGTCTTTTTTTTGAAATAAAATTCTATAATAACAAAGTATCTAAAAAACCTTTGAACCTTTGTCTCTTAGAACCTCAGTATCTCAGAACCTCAGAACCTTTTTATAAAACAATCAGTAAATATCACAAATCAAATACGGAATATTATAAGCAGATTGAGGAAAAAATGGCGGAAATTTGCTGTATCAAATAATTATAAAACATCATACAAAATGGAAAATAAAAATCTTCAATTCAAAACAACCCTTAATTGCGGCGGGTGTGTAGCTAAAGTAAAATCTGATTTAGACAATGCTAAAGGTATTGCTCAATGGAATGTAGATACTGATAATGCTGATAAAATACTTACGGTTCAATCAGAAGGAGCAACAGAGGACGAAATAGTTGCAATTATTAAAAGTAAAGGTTTTAAAGCAGAGCCTTTATAAACTTAGACTTTTTCTTGTCTTTTTAAAATACAATTTCGTTATTGTTTAAATGCAAAAAGCGCCAGTTTTCAATAGAAAATTGACGCTTTTTTTATTCATATAGAATTTTAATTTTCGCAGAAGGAACTTATTTGCTTTAAATGTCTCTCTGTTTGATATTTATTAAAGTTATCCCATTTAGGTGGAAAGTTTGTTTTTTGTCCGTACATAGCGTCCAAACAAATATTATTTTCTTTGTATTTATGATGCAAAACTTCTAGAATTTTAAAGAAGAATTCATCCAGCATTACAATGGTTTCAAATTCAGTTTTTAATGTATTGTAGTTTTCATCTGAAGCATTTAAAAGCTGTAGTAAATTTAAAACTTCATTCTTCTCTTCTTTATTGATTTCAGTTGAATAGCCCATTTTTAAAGTTTTAAAAACGAGATTATTCCACGCTTTGCTGTCATGCGCCCATTGTACATCAGGTAAGTTCAACGAATGTTCACAAATTAAAATAATCGAGAAAAGAACATCGTTTAAGTATTGTGCCGGAAACTCATCAAAACTTCTGAATTCAAAACCGCTTTGGTACATTTTTTCCTGATTAAAATCAAGACCAATTTCCGAGAGCATCTCGTATTCCATTTCGGCTTCAACTTGATCACGCCACCAAATGTTTTCTTCTTTTGTAAACTTCAGTAATTTTCTAAAATCATCAACTTTGTAAGTTAGGATTTTTCCTTTTGGCATTGCTTTATTGTACGTGCCTACGCCTATGTAGCGAGACATTGCGTTGCGCATAGAACCCAAAGTAAATTTTTTGTCCATGCTGTAAGTGTCACTTATTACTCCCATAATATCGGGGCTTCCAAGAGTAGCTATAAAAAACGGCTCAAACCATTGCAATAGATAAATAGCGTTTGAATGTGTTTTTTCAAAATTATTATAATCTACAATTCTGCTGTCTTCAGTTAATGATGGTAAAGTAATATGAAAATGATACGTTCCATTATTAAACAAAACCAGATTTTCCTGATTTGTCATAAACATATTAAGACCATTGTTATAATCTGGAAAATCTAATTTTCCGTTCAATATGCGCGATTCGTTTATTTTATCAATAAAAAGTTTTTTGGTTGCTTTTAGTTCTTTGCACGAATCAACTACCGTTCTGTTTTCAAAATATTTAGTTACAAATTCGATAGAATCACCATCAAAATGAACAGATCCCATCGTTTTGTTTCTTTGAGTAATCATACTCTGAATATTATAGGGCTGATCTTCCAGGAAAAGTTCCATAATAGATTTTCCAAGATAATCAGGATTCTCAAGTGGCTGTGTGTTTACCTCGCCATTTTCTGTATTGCTTAATGACTTTAGCGGCGATAATGTTTTATGCTGATAATTTATATCGAGTTTTTCCAAAGAATGACTATTCATCATTCTGCTTACGGTATAGCTTTCATTCAAGTTAAAAGCTTTTTTTAAAACAGGAGCAAGGCTTTCTGGTTTGTAACATTTTCTATAATCAATACTGTATTTCTCAAAACCAATTTTTTCTTGTATAAATTCACCAGAGACTATCAAGGGATCTGCAAATTGCAAATAGGTTTCATTCTCTAATCCAATTCCCCAATAATACTTTTTTGTCTGATTGTCTTTCATTTATACTTTTTTCTTTTTTATGGTTGATAAAACTTTTTTAGATTGATACTTTTTATCCGTAAACGCGAACCTAATTCTGTTAAAATTAGGGACAAGAAACCTTGTAACGGATTAAGCATTATTGTTGCCTCCATTATAAAAGTTTTTCGTTTACTTTTAAAAATATAGGAAATTATCGTTTAGAAATTGTGCATTTATATCGACTGAAAGAGTAATAAAAAAATAAAATTTTACAATTGGGTTATAAAATAGTTATCGTTATTAATCGCTTTTATATCAATAATTTAAGCTGTAGTATAGCGTAGACGGAACTTTTGCAATACTTGTTTTTTTCTAAGCTGCAAAAGTAGTGAATAATTAGATTATTTCCAAGCTGTTAGTGCAATGGAAATGAATATGTTTTTTTAGGGTTTTAAAATAAAACTCAAATGCTTTTTATTCGTGATAATAAAAAACATAAGAAGAGTACAACTCGTCATTCCACCAATCTTTTCTAATTTCCGAAAAGTAGTTGTAATTCAGCTTTCCAGCTTGCGATTGCAGCGGATAAACAACTGCACCATTTTCTCGATAAGCTTTGTGTAAATCAGTTTCGGGAACAACGGGAACAATATGTCCGGAAAGTCCTTTTTCTCTTCTTTTGGCGCAAATTATTCCAATTCCGCCATTAGTATTTACCTTATTTTGAATTTCATCGGGACTATACATTCTTTCCCAGCCAAAATTAGAGCCCCATTGCAAAAACCAATCGTGTATTGCGCTAGAGTAAATACGATCAACCGTTTCTTCAAAAACAGCTTCAACCTCTTGTCCATTCATTATCTTTTCGAGAGCTTCATCAGTCCACCAAACCGTTGGGAGATACACTTTAGAAAACCAGCAATAATCATAAGAATAGACATTGCAATAAGTGTCCTCTACAGTTCTTTGATATCTAATGTTTTTTTCAACATCCAATTTATCTATCAGTCGTGTAATACTTTCTTTTTTACTCGCTGCATCTGTTAAATCTCTATATGGAATGTCAGAATCAGAAAGAGGAGTTTCCTTCATTTCCATCGAATCTAATCTGGATTTTGGATTAGGTAATAAATCGGCTTTTACTATTTTATTATTTGATACAGGATTATTTTCTACAGCTGATAATCCTGCTGCTATGGTATATTCTTTCATCTTGAGTGCTTAAAATAATGGACATAAACCAGCAGGAATTTACATTCGTGCCATTTGGTTTCAGTACCAAAAAAGTAAATATAGGGATTTTGAACTTTTCTAACCCTTATAGAAACGGACAAATTATGAAAATATTAGGATTATTTTCGTTTGCATAAGTGGTCTTTCTTTTTAATTAAGAATTATCGATTAGCTTGAAGCGTGAGTTTTCTCTATCTTTGCATTTTTAAAAATACTTCATGAATTCCCCTGTTAAAGCCGTTCATCCCATATATAATCTTCAGTTTGGATTAGTTTGTTTAAGTTCATTGCTCTTTTCGGCTAGTTTCAATATGCTGATTCCCGAACTCCCTGAATATCTGAGTAAAATGGGCGGAGCAGAATATAAAGGATTAATTGTAGCGTTTTTTACATTAACAGCAGGGATTTCAAGACCATTCAGCGGTCGATTGACGGATACTTTAGGCAGAGTTCCCGTTATGGCAGTAGGCTCAATTGTATGTTTTGTTTGTGGTATTCTGTATCCTGTTTTAGGAACCGTTTCCGGTTTTTTGTTTTTGCGATTAATTCACGGATTCTCAACTGGATTTAAGCCTACAGCAACGGCAGCTTATGTTGCTGATATTGTTCCTAGAGAACGCTGGGGAGAAGCTTTGGGATTACACGGACTTTGTTTTTCTATCGGAATGGCTTTGGGGCCGGCGATTGGGAGTACGATTAAAATATATTCTTCTATGAATATGCTTTTTTACGCGTCTTCTGTTTTTGCGCTTTTATCTATTGTGATTTTAATGAATATGAAAGAAACGTTGAAACACAAACAACGTTTTAGTTTGCGTATTCTTAGAATTTCGAGAAAAGACATTATTGCTGTAGAAGTGCTTCCGGCGGCTATAGTAACTTTTCTGTCTTATATGGCTTATGGTGTAATATTGACATTAATTCCGGATTGGAGTCAGCATTTAGGAATAACAAATAAAGGTTTGTTTTTTATGGTTTTTACAATTACTTCGGTAATGATTCGTTTTGGAGCAGGAAAAGCATCTGATAAATATGGTCGTTTGCATTTAATAGGTATTGGACTTTTCTTTTTAATTATATCACTTGTAATTGTCGGATTTTCAACATCGATCAGCGGACTTTTAATAGGCGCAGCAGTCTACGGAATCTCTACAGGAATTGTCTCACCAGCTCTTAATGCGTGGACGGTTGATATGAGTTTTGCAGATCATCGAGGAAAAGCAATGGCGACAATGTACATTGCACTTGAGGCAGGAATTGGTCTTGGTGCTCTTATAGCTGGATGGATGTATCAAGATGTAATTGCAAAAATCCCGATGCTTATGTACGCCAGCGCTGCAATGGTTTTTCTAGCTCTTACTTACGTATGGATGCGATTGCGAAAAACTGAAAGTGCTTAATTTTACGATCCTGGTATTGTAAAATTATTAATGATAATTTAATGATCTAATTTACTGTTTCTGATTTCTGGTATTTGGAATATATTTACTTTTCAAAAACGAAATCAAAATGAGAAAAACTACTTTATCATTATTATTTACGCTGATTAATCTATCTTTTGTTTTAGCTCAAACAACCCCGCAGGAATTATTTGATACTCCGGAAAAAACTGCAGGGGTATATTATGCTTATCCAGCAAAAGATATTGTGCCGCTTACGCCGGTTCCAAAAGGATATGAAGCATTTTATATTAGTCATTTTGGGCGCCACGGCTCTCGTTATTTAATAAGTGATAATGATTATAAAGAGGTTATTAATTTATTTGAAGATGCTGATAAAAATGGATCTTTATCCGATTTAGGTAAAGATGCTTTGAAGCGTTTACAGCAGCTTTGGACTGAAGTCGAATTTAGAGGAGGTGATCTTTCTCCGTTAGGACAAAGAGAGCAGAGAGGTATAGCGGAACGTATGTATGCAAATTATCCTAAAGTATTTACAAAAGATGCTCAAGTAGAGGCAAGCGCCACATCGGTATTGCGAGTTGCATTAAGTATGGATGCTTTTTGCGAACGAATAAAAGAGTTTAATCCAGACTTACAGATTACTCGAAATGCTGGTGTAAAATGGCAGCAATATTTGAATTATCATACAAAAGAAGCGATTGCTTTTAGAGCTGCTAAAAATACTTGGAAGGAAGATTTTCTAAAATTTGAAGCCGCTCATACCCAGCCAGATCGTTTAATGAAATCCTTATTTTCTAACAACGATTATATCCTCAAGAAAGTGAATTCAAATGATCTTATGAATAAGTTATTTGCGATCGCAGGAGGAATGCAAAATACCGAAACAAAGTTGTCATTTTATGATTTGTTCGAAAAACAAGAACTGTTTGATTTATGGCAGACCAGTAATTATCGTATATATGTAAATGATGCAAACGCAGCACTTAATAATGGAATTATGTTTGAAAATCAAAAACCTACACTGAAAAATATCCTTGAAAATGCCAACAAGATAATTGCATCAAAAGGAAAAGGTGCGACGCTGCGTTTTGCACATGATGGCAATATAATTCCGTTGGCAATGCTGCTTCATTTAGACGGAAGTTACAATAGCATTTCAGATTCGAGTAAATTTTACGAAGCTTGGAGCAGTTTTAAAATTGCGCCTATGGCAGGAAACATACAAATTGTATTTTTCAGAAAACGAAAATCAGATGATATTCTTGTGAAATTTCTTTTGCATGAAAAAGAAATATTGGTTCCAACTATTCAAACAGATAAAGCGCCTTATTATCATTGGAAAGATGTAAAAAAGTATTATGAGAGTTTACTTTCGACTTAAAAAACAAAAAATGATGAGATTTTTAATCTCATCATTTTTTGTTTACTGCAATATCAAAATGATATAATCGTATCATTTTGATAGTACTCTCACTTATTTAGAAAGATCTTAGTATCGGTGTAAACTGAACAAAGACAGCATGTAACACGTTCAAAAGAGTTGTAACGTCAGAATTGGTATATGTTTTGGAAATATTATTTTGTATCAGCATTATTAATTAAATCAATAAGCTAAATAAAATATGAAAACCCAACAATCTGTTTTAGATTTTTTAGACAAAGGCTTTTTGCTTTCTGTACCAGAGATTTTATCAATCCATAATCAAGAGACAGAAGAATCACCAAATTTTACAATCGAAATTGCTAATGTCAACCATGTATTTTGGTCAAATGAAATTTGCAATACTACGTTGTCATCAGCTTTAGCTAGGGGAACAGGAATTTCGGGGCGTTCTCCAGAATTACTGGAAGAAAAAATGAAAAAAGGTGAAGCTGTTATTGCTTTTGCATCAGATGGAACGTGGGCTGGTTTTTCGTTTATTTCTAATTGGAATAATGGGGAGTATGTTTCTAATTCGGGATTGATAGTGGCGCCGCAATTTAGGCATACGGGTTTGGCAAAAAAAATTAAACAAAAAATTTTCTGGCTCAGCCGTCAAAAATATCCTGAAGCTAAAATATTTAGTCTGACTACAGGATTGGCTGTAATGAAAATGAACCATGAACTTGGTTTTGAACCCGTCACTTATTCTGAATTAACTACTGATGATGCTTTCTGGGAGAATTGCAAATCTTGTGTTAATTGCTCAATTTTATTGAGTAAAGATCGAAAAAATTGTTTGTGTACAGCTATGCTTTATAATCCAAAACAAGACAGTATATCTTAAGTGTTAAATGTATACATTCTTTACTAAGAGTGTTTTAGGTGTTGAATTTTAGGTTTTATTCTATAATAATTAGTTAATTGTAATACTTCGTCTGTACGTTTCGTTCGGACGATTTTTTTTTATTTAAACACATGAAAACGTTGATTTTATGGCTAAATAAAATCTCGTGAAAAATACTTTAAGATAAAATTTAAAAAGACTATAATTCTTAAACAGTATATTGCAATACTAAACAAGCTTTCTTTCTATATACCATATAAGAGAATTTGCTGTAATAAAATTTGATTAGAATGAAATTGAGGAGAAAAAGAAAAATGACATTGAAATACTATTTTGAAAAAAACTTTAGTAACAATTTAACAGTAGAATCTTATAGCGAAAATGTAGAATTGCTGGTGAAATTAGTGAATTTAATTCGCCCTAAAAGTCCTAAGAAAGCAGTTGTTGTAGATCTGTCAGAGTTAATTAACCTGCTTCGAGAAAATCAAAATTACCGCAACGGATTGATGATTTGCATCAATGCACATCTAGAAAAAAAGAAGTTTAATAAAATTCTTTCAGATGCAGGTATTCTTCAAGATGCCAATTTCTTTTTTGAAGTACGAAAAAGGATTTTTGCTAAACTAATTCCGGAACAGCCAGAAAAAGATACCTTACAATTTATTTTAAATCAGATATTCTTTGTCAATACAGACCCAATATGGATTAAAAAAGTACCTAAAAAACAAGTATTCGAATTATTTTCATTGTTGCAATTTCGTTCTATTTATGAATTGAAAGAAGATAATGAATCATTTAATGAGCTAATTTTTGCAATGGAGGTGATTACCTATCGTATTTGCGGATCAGCAATGGAAACTGATGTAATACGAATGGTTCCAGAGTATGAAAATCTCGAAAGTCCCTTTATAGCTTTTCAACGAGAATTATTACTGATGAATGAAAGACTAATCGAATCTTCTGAAAAACCAATAAATGAGGATGATTTAGGCTACAAACAGTTAATTATTTTGCACAAGCAATGCGTTGATTATATTGAAACTGCATTTAAAAACAGTAATAAATTTGGAATTTCATTACATGTAAATCAAAGTCTTTTAAGAATCCGTCAGCAGCTTGAGCGTTTGAAATCGCTTTTACCAATTTTAATACAAGGTAATGAGGAAGAGGCTACAAGAAATACAATTTCGCTGTCGTATAAACTCATTAAATACAATTGTGACAAAAACAATATTCGAAAATTGGTCAATGAAAGTACTCAGCTTTTATCTTATGAAATTACCCAGCATACGGCCGATACAGGCGAACATTATATAACCAACGATCGTAAGGAATATTACAAAATGTTCTTTTCGGCAGCTGGAGGTGGTTTTATAGTTGGAATTTTATGTATTATCAAACTCTTGTTAGGAAAGGTTGAAACCAGTGGATTTGGTCATATTTTTTTATATAGTATGAATTATTCGATTGGATTCATCATTATATATATTCTCGGCTTTACGCTTGCGACAAAACAGCCGGCAATGACTGCTTCAGCTTTAGTTAGAGCTTTGCAAGAAGGATTTAAGCAGAAAATACAAGACAAAAAAAACTACAAGTATAAAGAGTTTGCCATATTTTTTGCGCGAGTGTTTCGTTCACAGTTCATAGCTTTTGTGGGGAATGTGATTATTGCCTTTCCAGTTTCATTATTCGGAATCTGGGCTATCGATCAAATATTTCATTATAATATTGCCAAGGAAAAATGGCCGACTTTAATTTACGATTTAAATCCTATTTATTCAGCAGCAATATTTCATGCGGCTATAGCAGGTGTATTTTTATTCCTATCTGGAATTATTGCCGGTAGTATTGCCAATCGCGATAAGCATAACCATATTTATTATCGTATTCAAGAGCATCCTTTATTAAAGTTGAGTTTAGGTAAAAAATGGACAAAGAAGCTGGCATCATTATATGAAAACAAATGGGCAGGAATTGTTTCTAATTTTTGGTTTGGTGTTTTTATGGGAAGTACCGTTTTCATAGGGATATTCTTTGGGTTAAATATTGATATCAGACATATAACTTTTGCAAGTGGAAATTTTGCAATGGCATTATATGGCGCCGACTTTTATCTTACGCAAGAAATATTTTTGTGGTCTATTTTAGGTATCGGGCTTATTGGTTTAGTTAATTTTATGGTAAGTTTCAGTTTATCACTAGGACTTGCATTTCGTTCTCGAAATATTCCTCTTTTAGAACTTAGACAAGTCGCGCGAGCTATCTTTAGATATTTTTTAAATAAACCTTCGCATTTCTTTTTCCCGCCAAAAAAGAGTACACCATAAAGACCTTTTTAGCGGCATCTTTTTAGGAATTAAACAGCAAGAGTATTAAAATGATACTTGCAACCCGAAAAAGGAGAAGTAAAATAATAAATGTTTTTTTAAGTACATTATAAAAAGGCGCTAGTTTCATTAGAAATTTGCGCCTTTTATAATATTTGCTGTATCTCAATAAAAAATTGATTTATACTTAGACAGTTTGTATTTTTGCAACTATGAATGATAATTTTACAAACGAATACTTTGGAATAGGAATACAGAATGGTAAAACACCCGAAAACTTAGGTGTTTTGTGGCGATCAGCTCAAAACTTGGGTGCTACTTTTATATTTACCATAGGGAATCGATATGCCAAACAAGCATGTGATACTCACGATGCCGTAAAAGCGATTCCTTATTTTCATTACGATACTTTTGAAGCTTTCCTTGAAAACCTGCCTAAAGGAGCGCGATTAGTAGGTGTTGAACTAAACGAAAGAGCTTCTGATTTAGAAACTTACGAACATCCAAGACGTTGTGTATATTTATTGGGCGCAGAAGATCACGGTCTATCCAAAAAAGTAATGGAAAAATGCCACCATTTAGTAAAATTCAAATCAGTAAAAAGTTTAAATGTAGCCGTAGCAGGAACTATTGTTATGTACGATAGAAATTTACCTAAACCGCGTTCATAAAACGATAATTTCTTATTCTTTGTACTAGTTTAGCTTTTCAATACTTTTTATCCTCAAACAGTGTTCAGCACCTAAGTAGAGCGGATTCCCGTGTTTTTCAGACCAAAATCCATCCAAAACATCTTTGGTTAGGCATCGATAGACAGCAACTCCTTTGTAAGTTTTGTTGTCTTCACCTTTGTAGCTGAAATTGATTACCAGAATATTGTCCTTAAAGAAACCAGAACCTTTTTGTTCTTGTGAATTATTAATAAGCCATTTGGCTTTAATTCGGTTATTTTTATCTAAAGACAAACTCAAAACACCTTTATAGGTAATTTCATGGTTTTCGTCTTGATTCTTTCCAGAAATAGAGTAATCACCGACTAAATCTTGTATTGTCATTTATTTCCCGATACAAAAGTTAGCAAAAATATTTCCTAGCAATTCATCATTAGAAACCTGACCAGTAATCAATCCAAATTGGTACAAAGCTTCACGAATATCAAGTGCTATAAGGTCACTTGAAAGATTAGTTTCAAGACCGTATTTTACTTTTTGAATCTCATCTAAAGCTTTAAGTAAAGAATCATAATGTCTTGTATTTGTAACTATAGTTTCATTGTTACGAAGAGTGCCAGTATTTACAAAAGAAAGTAATTCATTCTTTAAATCGTCAACACCAATTTTCTCTTTAGCTGATATCAATAAAAGTTTTGCATTTAAATTTTCAAGCTTACTTGTAATGTTTGAAACTTCGTCAGCAGACAATATATCTCTTTTATTTACGACAATTACTAAAGGTTTCAGCGGGTATTTATTCTTGATTTGTTCAATTTCAGAAACAAACTCAGAACTTGAAACTTGGAACTTTAAACCGTCAAACAAATAAATCACAACCTGAGCCTGATCAATTTTTTCAAAAGTTTTTTTGATTCCAATACTTTCAACAACATCTTTAGTTTCACGAATTCCCGCGGTGTCTATAAAGCGAAAACCGATACCGCCAATCACCAATTCGTCTTCTATAGTATCGCGAGTTGTTCCTGCAATGTCTGAAACAATTGCACGTTCTTCATTTAATAAAGCATTCAATAAAGTCGATTTTCCTACATTCGGTTCACCGACAATTGCAACTGGAATTCCATTTTTAATTACATTTCCAACAGCAAACGAATCAATTAAACGTTTTAAAACAAATTCAATTCGGTTCAGTAACTCATGGAATTGCGTTCTATCAGCAAACTCAACATCCTCTTCAGCAAAATCTAATTCAAGCTCAATTAAAGAAGCAAAATTTAAAAGTTCCTCTCTTAGTTTCGCAATTTCATTACTAAATCCGCCGCGCATTTGTTGCATGGCGATTTGGTGCGAAGCCTCATTATCTGATGAAATCAAATCGGCTACAGCTTCTGCTTGCGATAAATCAAGTTTTCCATTCAAGAAAGCTCTTAAAGTAAATTCTCCCGCATCAGCCATTCTGCAGCCTTTTCGCAATAATAACTGAATAATCTGCTGTTGAATATAAGTAGAGCCGTGACAAGAAATTTCAATAGTATCTTCGCCTGTGTAAGAATTGGGACCTTTAAAAACAGATATCAAAACTTCGTCAAGTGTTTTTTCATTATCTATAATATGCCCTAAATGCAAAGTATGTGTTTTTTGCTTCGTTAAGTCTTTATTTTTAATGGATTTAAAAACAGAATTACCAATTGTAATGGCTTCAGCACCCGAAATACGAATTATTGCAATAGCGCCCGCTCCAGATGGAGTAGCCAATGCAACTATAGAATCTTGATTTATCATAGTGCAAAGGTATAAAAAAAGGAGAAATCATTAAAAGAGCTTAGTGATTCAATTATGGCTGAGAATAACTCTTTTTATTTATCCTATTAAGAAATTATTAAGTGTTAAATTCCTGATAATTATCAGGTCTTTTTGTTTTTATAATGTTTAAATTTGAGTAACAAACCTATAAAACTCAAATAAAATGAAAAAGATATTATTTCCTACGGATTTTTCTGAAGCAGCAACAAATGCGTTTGTACACGCTTTAGAATTTGCTAAGATTGTCAAAGCCGAGCTTGTTTTGCTTCATACATTTGAGATTCCGGTTTACGACAGTCAGTTTTTTCCAGAGAATTATGCTTCGATTTATAGTTCGATAGAATTGGCAAAGTTTGAAATGTTTAAAGATGAAATTCCGAAGCTTCGTGCTATTGCGGCAGAACGAAAATTAGAAGATATTGTTATCAAACACCGTTTAATGGATGGCGATTTGATTTATAATCTTAAAAATGCAGTAGAAGAAGATCAGATAGATTTTGTAATAATGGGAACAAGCGGAGCTTCAGACTGGACAAAATTCTTTACAGGATCAAATACTAATTCTGTAATTTCAGGAGTTGATGTGCCGGTTTTGTGTGTTCCAGCTGATGCTAAATTTAAGAAAATCAAAACAATTGGTTTTACAACCCGCTATCGCGAAAAAGATAAAGAAGTACTTAGAAAAATATTAAAAATTGCTAAGAAAACAGATGCAAAAGTAAAAAGCTTGTATGTAAGATCATCTGATACCGATGTTGATGATGCGACTATTAAAGAATGGGATAAAGAATTTGCAGCTGAGAATGTAGAATTTTTAGTACTGCCAAGCGACGAAATAAAAGAAACTATTCTTGATTTTATTCTTTATAAAGACATTGATATTCTGACAACTATCACGCATAAGAGATCTTTTTTTGAGTCGATTTTTGAATCAAGTTTTAGTAAAAAAATCACCAAAGAAGTTTCTATACCTGTTTTGATCATGCATGAAAAATGAATTCACTCTTAAACGCAAGCTTTTTGTAAGTGTAAAACCTATATTTGTATTTCATTAAAATATAAAGATGGAATTATATAAAAATAAAGTTGAACACTTTACAAAAGTTTTTAATAAAATCAATAAAAGATACAACAGCATCAGTGTTTTAAGACTGTTAAGCGTATTTCTATGCTTGTTTATGTTGTTTTATTACATCAAAACAAATCAATTATTTTATGTTGGTTTTGCTTTTTTATCTTTTGTTGGTTTTCTTATTTTAATGAGAATCCATTCTAAATTATCAATTGAAAAGGAACTCACAAAAGCAATATTAAAAATCAATGAAAATGAAATCGCGTTTTTAAAAAGGGAAAAACTTCCTTTTGAAAACGGAAATGAATTCAATGATTTCCATCATCCTTATGCGTACGATTTAGATATTTTTGGAGAGCATTCGTTATTTCAAAACTTAAACCGAACCGCTACTTTTATTGGCAAGAAAACGTTAGCAGAAAAATTATTAATTCTGTTTCCTAATGAAGCAATTCTTGAAAATCAAGAGGCAATTGATGAATTAAATAAAAAGATCGATTGGCGTCAGGAATTTCATGCTTTAGCAATCGTCAGCAACGATTCTAAAAGTTCTTATGAATCATTACTTCATTGGAATTCATTTAAAAATAATACTTTACCTAAAGTTTTAATTGCACTTTCAATTATTCTTCCAACTCTTTTTTTTGGTTTTTTGATCGCTTATATTATTACATCTAAAACCATTTTATTGTCCTATTTGACCTATGTTTTTATATTCAACATGATGGTCATGGGAAAATCTTTCAAGCGAATTCATTCAGAAATTGCCAAGGCTGATAACGTTGATAAAATCATAAAACAATATAGTTTATTAGTTGAAAAAATAGAAAAAGAAACTTTTGAATCAAAGAAGCTAATCGATTTGCAGAAACAGTTGGTTTTTAAAAATGCAACTGCAAGCAAGCATCTAAAACAATTATCTGAATTGTTTTCAAGAATGGATACAATAAATAATTTAGTGACTGCAATTGTTTTTAACGGTACCTTTTTGTTTAATCTTCATGTTTTGAGATCACTTTTAAAATGGAAAGAAAATTATTCAGAAGAACTTGAAAAATGGATTTCGATTATTGGAGAATTTGAAGCTTTGAACAGCTTAGCAAATTTAGCACATAATAATCCTGACTTTGTGTATCCTGAAATTAATACAGAATACAAAATAGGTTTCGAAAATTTAAGCCATCCATTATTAAATCCGATAAGCAGAGTAGGGAATGACACACACTTTTATCCTGAATCATTTATGATTTTAACAGGGTCAAATATGTCTGGAAAAAGTACTTTTTTAAGAAGCTTAGGAATTAATATGGTTCTTGGCGGAATTGGTTCAGTTGTTTGTGCTTCAAAGGCAAATATTCATCCACTTCCAGTTTTGGTTTCAATGCGATTGTCTGATTCTTTAGCAGACAGCGAATCGTACTTTTTTGCTGAAATTAAGCGACTAAAACAAATTATGGACGCTTTAGAAGACCGTCCTGCATTTGTACTGCTCGATGAAATTTTAAGAGGTACAAACTCTGATGATAAACGAAATGGAACTATTGAGGTAGTTAAGAAAGTAATCGCAAAAAAAGCAATTGGTGCAATTGCAACACATGATATTGAGGTTTGTTTAACTACAAATGAATATCCAGAGATTCTAACAAATCAATGTTTTGAAGTCGAGATTAAAAATAACGAACTTCATTTTGATTATAAGCTTCGTGCTGGAATCTGCAAAAATAAAAGCGCTACTTTTTTAATGCAGAAAATGGGAGTTATTTAAATTTAAATTTTAGAATGTAGATTTTAGATTTTGCTGCTCTGAGCGAAGTCGAAGAGTGCAACGTTACCATATGAGAAATAATCTAAAATCTACATTCTAAAATCAAAAATCTAAAATCATTATTTAAGTCCTTCTTTAATCGTTTGAACAAAAGCTTCAACCGGCTGTGCGCCAGAAACAGCATATTTTCGATCAAAAACAAAAAACGGAACTCCTTGTACGCCAATTTGGTTGGCTTCATGTATGTCAGAATGAACATCGTTTAAATAAAGATTTTCATTTTCAACAACTTCTTTAACTTCATCTGAGTTTAAACCTGCTTTTGTTCCTAATTCAATTAGAGTTTGAGCATCATTTAAATCTCGTCCTTCTGTAAAATAAGCCTTGAAGAAAATTTCTTCCATTTTATCGCCAAGACTATTCTTTTTTGCCAAATGAATAATTCTATGCGCTGTTAAAGAGTTTGAGATAATTGCTTTATCAAAATGATAATCTAAGCCAACACTTTTTGCACGCTCTACGACACCTTTATGCATTTCTATAGATTGTTCTACAGAAATACCTTTTCGTTCCGCTAGAAATGTGTAAACATCTTTACCTGATTGTGGTTCAATTGTTGGATCAAGCTGAAAGCTTTTCCATTCAATTTCAATTTCATCATTAGGAAACTGTTCTAAAGCCGTTTCCAATTGCCTTTTCCCGATATAACAAAACGGACACATGATGTCCGACCAAATTTCTATTTTCATATTACAAAAATAAGAAATATTTTTTTTAAGTTTCGGGTTTTAAGTTAAGTATGAAATTTAACCGCAAAGCGCGGAAAGATTTACGCAAAGGATCGCTAAGTTTTTTACAAAGCTTTGCGAACTTTGCGTTCAAGAAAATTTTGCGTGCTTTACGGTTAAATCAATACAATCTAGTAAAGTGAAATTTGAATAGAAAATATTCCAAAACTAAAAAACCGCAGCTCTCAAAAAGAACTGCGGTTTCTAGGTATAAAAAATGGTTGGTTAATAGCGATATTATTTTTTTTTACAATGATATGGCTTTAATTTGAAATTAAAAAAAATCCTTGTAACAAAAAGAAGTTTTGATGTTAACTATTTAACATTACAGGCATTACCAACATAGTAACAGTTTCTCCTTCTTCTAAACCATCAACTGGAGTAAGGATTCCTGCTCTGTTAGGTAATGACATTTCTAACATAATCATGTCTGATTGTAAGTTAGTAAGCATTTCAGTTAAAAAACGCGAGTTAAAACCAATTTGAAGATCATCTCCTTGATAATCACAAGTTAATCTCTCTTCAGCTTTATTTGAGTAATCTATATCTTCTGCAGAAACATTTAACTCAGCTCCAGCAATTTTTAAACGAATTTGGTGCGTCGTTTTATTTGAGAAAATCGCAACACGCTTAACAGAGCTTAAAAATAATGAACGATCGATCATTAATTTGTTTGGATTCTCTTTTGGAATTACCGCTTCGTAATTAGGGTATTTTCCATCAATTAAACGACATGTTAAAATATAATTATCAAATGAGAAAGTTGCATTTGAATCGTTGTATTCAATTTTTACTTCAGCGTCAGAAGCTCCTAAAATACTCTTTAAAATGTTTAAAGGTTTCTTAGGCATAATAAAATCTGCAACTTGAGATGCTTTTACATCAGTACGTGCATATTTTACAAGTTTGTGAGCATCTGTAGCAACAAAAGTTAATCCTTCTGGTGAAAACTGGAAGAAAACTCCAGACATTACCGGACGTAAATCATCGTTTCCAGCAGCAAAAATAGTTTTACTTACAGCAGTTGCTAGAACATCAGCAGGAACTAAAGTTACTGAAGGCTCTTCAAGATTTACAGATTTAGGAAATTCTTCTCCTGCAGCATATGCTAAAGCATATTTTCCTGAGTTAGAGCTGATCTCAACCGTATTGTTATCTTCAACTGTAAAAGTTAAAGGCTGTTCAGGAAATGTTTTTAAAATTTCAAGTAAAAGTTTTGCAGGAACTGCAACACTTCCTTTACTTGTAGAATCGATTGTTAATGTAGCTGACATTGTCGTTTCAAGATCTGATGCCGAAACTGTCAACTCATTATTGTCTAGTTCAAATAAAAAGTTATCTAAAATAGGAAGCGTATTATTGCTGTTAATAACACTGCCTAGAACTTGTAATTGTTTTAATAAGTACGAACTCGATACTATAAATTTCATCGTCTTTTGTTTTATTTTTTGGAGTATTCTTTAGTATTTATATTCTAAAGATACAGATTACAAATATATCGTAAACATTCTTAGTTTTCCAATTTTTTTATCAACATCTATTTGCTGTATTTTCTTTTTCTTATAAATGTAAATATAAGTCCAAAAACCAGTAAAATTAGAATTGGAAGTCCGATAGTTATGAATTGTGTTGTGGTATAATTTTCATAAACTTTTTCTTTATCTAATAAAGGCAGTTCAACATCTTTGCTTCTAATGTTAATAAGTCCAGTATCGTCTAGGAGATAGTTAATACAATTCATCATAAAATCTTTATTGTCGTAAAGATTTCCAGTTCTTTGATCATAACCCAGTTCAACGGGCATCATGTTTTTGTCTAATTGGTTTCTTGCTAAATCTCCATCAGAAATAACAATCATTTTGGTTGGTTTTCCTTTCGGCTGAAACGAATCATCTTTGAATGGTAAAACACGATTTTCAAAAGCGGAATGGAAATTTCCTTCTAATAAAACAGATAAGTTTAAGTATCCTTTATTGATATAATCTTGCGGGGATGTTTTTTCAGCAACAACGTTCAGATTAACTTCAGCTGGAGAACCAATTTGTCTTGAATATTGAGAAGATTGCAATAAAATAGTCTTTTTAATTCCGTTCTTCAAAGTATCAATAGGATTTGCAAAGTCGAACTTAATACCTCCCAAATGTTTTACAATTGGATGCTCGGAGTTAGGGCGAACAAGTGGAGCAAATTTCCAGATAAAATCTTGGTACTGTGTTGCACTTCCTTGTTCTCCTGTTGCCAGTTTTATTGGACTTCCTTGCTCATCTTTTACTAAATCAGGATTAATTCTAAATCCGTATTTAAAGAACATATCATTTAAATTCAGATCTCTTGGATAAGCTAAAATAGCGCCGGATTGATTGTATAAACTATCCATATCTGCAGCGACCTGATCGATAAGCCATATCGTTTTACCTCCGTTCATGATAAACTGATCTAAAACCTGTTTTTCTTCATCAGAAAACCTTTCAGTTGGTTTTGAGATTATCGCTAAATCATATTTTTTAAGAGCTGCTAATGTTCCGTTTGGATCTTTAGCAACAGAGTCTAAAGTAAAAGGACCAATGTAATAGCTTTCTTTAATTTGTCTTAGTAATTTGCCAATATGAATTTCAGATAATTCGCCGTTTCCTTTAATAATGGCTACTTTTTTCTGTCTGTCTTTAGTGATTTTATTAATTGCATCTGCAATTGAATATTCTAAATGCTGAATAGAACCAATTACTTTTTGAGTAGTTGATGCTCCCATTATATTTTTTAATAAAGGAATGTTGACTTCTTTATTATTGTAAACTGCAATTGCCCAAGGAAAAACCATTGCTTGAGATTGTTTTCCTTTGTCATCAACAGTAATGTTTATTGGTGTAAGTCCTTTTTGATATAGCGATTTTACAACATCCATGCTTTCTTCTCCGTTTTCCATTGGATTAACAAATTCAAAAACAATATTGTTGTTGTACGCTTGAAATTCTTCTAGTAATTGTTTGGTTTCTTGTTGTAAACGACGAAAATCTGCAGGAAGATCTCCCTGCATATAAATTTTAATAGATAATGGGTTTTTAACCTGTTTTACAATTTGTAAAGAGGTTTCAGATAAAGTGTATCTTTTGTCTTTAGTTAAATCGAAACGGTGAAAAAATAAGCTTCCGAGAACATTTAAAACAATTAAAACAAAAATTGTAATGCCTAACGCTTTGAGGTTTTTTTGAGTATATGGCTTCATTACGCTTTAAATGATTTTAATTGGTAAACGGTAAAGGATAAAAATAGTATTGTAATGCTTAAAAAATAAATAACATCACGGGTATCAATAACACCTCGACTTATACTTTTAAAATGATCCTGCATACCAAATGCTGCAATGATGCTCGAAGAACCTGGCAGTAATCCTGCTAAACCTTGAAATCCAAAATAGAAGAAAAAACATAAAAAAACGGCAATGATAAATGCAACGATTTGATTTTCTGAAAGGGTAGAAGTAAAGATTCCTATTGCAGAATAAGAAGCAATTAAAAAAAGTAGTCCAAAGTAAGAACCAATTGTGCTTCCCATATCAATATTTCCTTCTGGAGAACCTAAACCTGAAATCACTTTTACGTAAATAAAAGTAGGGATGATTGCCAGAATAATAAGAATTAGAGAACCAAAGAATTTTCCGTTTACAATTTGCCAAATCGATAGCGGTTTAGTTAAGAGTAATTCTAGTGTTCCTTGTTTCTTTTCGTCAGAGAAACTTCTCATTGTAATGGCTGGAATTAAGAAGATTAAAATCCATGGCGTTAAAGTGAAAAATGGAGTCAAATCAGCATAACCAGTATTTAAGATATTATAATCTCCCTCGAAAACCCATAAAAAAAGTCCGTTGCTTATCAGGAAAATGGCAATAACCAAATAGCCGATAGGTGAGCCGAAAAAAGATTTTATTTCTCGTAAAATGATCGATTTCATTTATTTGTGTTTAATTCGTTTGTTTTTCTTAGTTAAGAATTATCGTTTTTTTTAATCTTTTTTTATCTTCCTCCAAAAATACTGCTTCCAATGCGTACCATCGTACTGCCGCATTCGATTGCAAGCTTGTAATCGCCAGACATTCCCATAGAAATTTTTGAAAAATCATCTAATTTAGAGGCGTCGAACAATGTGTTCTTTTTCTCTTGTATCGAATCAAAAATTGATTTCAAATGAGTGAATTCTTTTCTAATTTGGTTTTGATCTTCTGTAAAAGTAGCCATCCCCATCAATCCTAAAATTCGGATATTTTCTAATTCCTTAAATGCTGAAGATGCTAAAAGTTCATGTAATTCATCTTCATCTAAACCAAATTTAGATTCTTCTTCAGCTATATATATTTGAAGAAGACAGTCTATAACTCTATTGTTTTTTAAAGCTTGTTTGTTGATTTCCTGCAATAATTTCAAACTGTCGACACCATGAATCAAACTTACATAAGGTGCCATGAATTTGACTTTATTAGACTGAACATGACCAATCATATGCCATTGAATATCTTTTGGCATTTCTTCCCATTTGCCAGTCATTTCCTGAATTTTGTTTTCTCCAAAAATGCGCTGGCCGGCTTCATAAGCCTGCATCAAATCTGAAACAGGTTTTGTTTTTGAAACGGCAACTAGAGTTACGTGTTCAGGTAAGCTTTCTTTGATTGTGTTTAAATTCGATTGAATCGACATGATAATTCTTTTTTATAAAAACTGCTTAGAGATTTTCTCTGCTTTTTTGCTTTCGCTGTAATCGTAAAAACCTTCACCAGATTTTACTCCTAATTTTCCTGCTCTAACCATATTCACTAATAACGGACAAGGTGCATATTTTGGATTTTTGAAACCTTCGTACATTACATTTAAAATAGCAAGACAAACATCAAGACCAATAAAATCAGCTAATTGAAGCGGTCCCATTGGGTGTCCCATTCCTAATTTCATTACCGTGTCAATTTCATAAACTCCAGCAACTTTATTGTATAACGTTTCGATTGCTTCGTTTAGCATTGGCATTAAAATTCTGTTGGCAACAAAACCAGGATAATCATTTACTTCAACAGGAGTTTTTCCAAGTTTTACAGACAAATCCATGATGATTTTAGTGACTTCATCGCTCGTGTTGTATCCACGAATGATTTCGACTAATTTCATAATCGGCACAGGATTCATAAAATGCATTCCAATAACACGTTCAGGATGTGCTACAACAGAACCAATTTGCGTGATTGAAATAGAAGAAGTGTTCGTTGCTAAAATGGTATTGTGAGAACAAGCTTCGTTTAACTGTTTAAAAATGTTAAGTTTTAATTCTACATTTTCTGTAGCAGCTTCAACAACTAAATCGGCGCCAACAACTCCATCCTTAATATCAGTATAGGTAATAATATTAGTAATGGTCTTTGCAACGTCTTCTTGAGTTATAGAACCTTTAGCAAGCATACGGTCTAAATTGGCCGCAATAGTTGCCATTCCTTTATCTAATGATTTTTCTGAAACATCAATTAGTTTTACAACAAAACCACTTTGTGCAAAAGTATGAGCGATTCCGTTACCCATAGTTCCAGCACCAATTACAGCTATCGTTTTCATTTGAATTTTGATATTATATTTATGATTTTAGCCACGAATTCACTATTTGAAGCAAATTACGTGGCTAATTTAAGTTTTAAAATTTATTTACTATTTTATTTATCGAAACAATCAATTATTTGATATGCGACACGCAAAGCATCAGTTGCTTGTTCAAGTGTTACAACTGGAGTTGTATCTGTTTTGATCGCGTTTGCAAATGATTCTAATTCATCTAGAATTGCGTTGTTGTGTTCAACATCTGGATTTGTGAAATAGATTTGCTTTTTTACACCTTCGGCATTTTGCAAGATCATATCAAAATCTCCTGGGGTTTCTGGTGCATCTTTCATGCGGACTACTTCGCATTTTTTTTCTAAAAAGTCAACTGAGATATAGGCGTCTTTTTGGAAAAAACGAGTTTTACGCATGTTTTTCATCGAAATTCTGCTTGCCGTTAAGTTTGCAACACAGCCATTTTCAAATTCAATTCTAGCATTTGCAATATCCGGAGTGTCACTAATTACAGAAACACCGCTTGCATGTATATCTTTTACTTTTGAATTGACAACACTAAGAATTGCATCAAGGTCGTGAATCATTAAATCCAAAACTACAGGAACATCTGTACCACGAGGATTAAACTCCGCCAAACGATGTGTTTCGATAAACATTGGGTTTTCGATCATTTCTTTTGTAGCAATAAAAGCGGGATTAAAGCGCTCTACATGACCAACTTGTCCTTTTACATTGTATTCTTTGGCTAATGCAATAATTTCTTCAGCTTCTTCTACAGTATTGGCAATTGGTTTTTCAATAAAGATATGTTTGCCAGATTTTATCGCCACTTTTGCACATTTATAATGCGAAAGTGTTGGTGTTACAATATCGATAACATCGACAGCGTGAATAAGTTTTGCAATTGTGCTGAAGTTTGTATAGCCAAATTCTTTTGAAATTCTTTCGGCATTTTCTTGATTTTCGTCGTAAAATCCAACTAATTCGTATTGGTCAGATTGTTGTAATAAGCGTAAATGTATTTTACCAAGATGACCAGCACCTAAAACTCCTACTTTTAACATGAGAATGTATTTTAAACAAAAATATAATTTATTTGTTTAAAGTGAAAGTTAATGCAATAAAGATTTACCGATTTAATATTTAAAAATCATTATTTTGATTTCCTATTTAGTTTCTTATTTTTGCCAAAATAAAACCTACCCATTTTGAAAGATACTGCCAAACATCAAGGACTTCGTAATCAATTAGTAAGCACTTTAGAACAAAAAGGAATTACTGATAGAGCGGTCTTAGAGGCGATAAAAAAAATTCCAAGACACCTTTTTCTAAATTCAAGTTTCGAAGATTATGCTTATCAAGATAAGGCATTTCCTATAGGCGCGGGGCAAACTATTTCGCAGCCTTACACCGTTGCTTTTCAATCACAGTTATTGGAAGTAAAAAAAGAACACAAAATTCTAGAAATCGGAACTGGTTCTGGTTATCAAACTGCCGTTTTATGTATGCTGGGAGCTAAAGTTTTTAGTGTAGAAAGACAAAACGAATTGTTTAAGAAAACGTCTAATTTATTTCCAAAATTAAATATTCGCCCAAAGCATCTGTCTTTTGGTGATGGTTATAAAGGGTTACCAGGTTACGCTCCTTTTGATAGTATTATTGTTACTGCAGGTGCTCCGTTTATTCCACAGCCATTAATGGCGCAATTAAAAATAGGAGGAAGGCTTGTTATTCCGTTAGGCGAAGATGTTCAGATTATGACTTTGTTGATAAGAAAAAACGAAACACAATTTGAAAAGCATGAGTTTGGAGAGTTTAGATTTGTTCCTTTATTAGAAGATAAAAATTAGTAAAAAGCCCGATTTGATCGGGCTTTTTTAATTGACTAATGTTATCGCATGAATTAGATTTTCTTTTTCTTTCTGAAGAATATAATTGATAAAGACTGATTTATCATTTTTATTTTGAGCCAATTCTAATGTTGCTAAATAATTGTTTACCTCTTCGTCATTTCCTTTTATTACTGCAAAAACAAAACTGCTTTTTAATAGAATCCAATTCATTAAAAGATTTGCAATTTGAATATTTCCATTTTCAAAAGGACAGATTGACATTATTTTAAGGTGCGCTTCAGTGGCTAATAATAATGGATGCATATTGCTTTTATTGGTTTCATACCAATTAAAAAACAAATTCATTTCCTTAATAATTATTGGGTCCTCTTTATATTTTCCTGAATTTTCGACTTTAATCCCTCTAAAAATTAGATTATGAACAGCAAGAAGATCTTTCTCTGATATTGGAAGTTTCTTCTGGTTTATATCTTTTATATAGCCAATTGCATCATTAAGATTTACAGCCTCAAGATGTTCCTGCATGTTTTTACCAGGAACCATTAAACCTTCATTTATTACAGCTTTTGTTTCCTGAAACGTCAAAGAATTTCCATTCATTTTATTAATCTCTGAAATGAATTCAAGTTCCAGAATTTTAGAAATCCGATGCAGATCAAAATGCTGAAAAGATAATATCTTATTTTTTAATGTCTCAATTTCGTCTAATAAAGATTTTATAGATGGGAAAGTTTCAGGATTTAGTTTTTTATTATTGTTTTGAATTTCCTGTTCTGCTAAAAGTAAAGCTTTTAAGGCAAACTCTTCGTTTCCAATTTCATAAAGAATTTTTTCTTTTAACCACGCAATCATCAAAGTTTCGTAATCAATCTCTAAAAGATTAGCTAGTTTTGAAATTTGTTCTTTTGTAGGTTTTCGCGTTCCAGATTCAAATTTGCTAATTAAAGCTTGGTCAATGCCAAGAAGTTGAGCCACCTCGCGGGTTTTTAATTCTTTCTGTTCTCGTGCATTTTTTAGAAGTGATTTCATGTAAATGAAATTTTAAGTCTTGACAAAAATAGTCATTTTTTTAATCGTAAAAAAAAGCAACATTTAATTGTTGCTTTTTAAAGTGTCTTTTATTTTGGAGGAAGAGAACCGTCTTTTCTCATTTCTTTGACAACTGCCTGCATAATTGCATCTACTGTTTGTCCTAAATCTGTTACGTAATCAGACTTTGTGGTTCCTGTCCAGATTAACTTGTTTTCCTTTAATGAAAAAATATTGGTTTCGACCATGTAAGATGTTGTTTCTTGATAATATCCCGGATCGTAGAAATTTGGTGAATACATTCCGTACCAATTTCCAAAACCATAACCATACATTCCACTGTACAAGCCATCAAAACCGCCGTAATACATTCCTGTGTAAGTTCCTGGAACGTAATTGGTTTCTTTTTCCGTACTAACCAATCGCATAGTTACAACACCATCAAAATTTTCGTCTTGTAAAATTTTTAATTTTTGTTCCTGCGAAAGCTGTTTAGTTGTTTCGTTTAAATACTGATAAGAAGTTTTAAAAATAGGATTACTGGCAGCAATTCTGTTCTCTGCAACTCTTCTAGAAGCTTCATCTTTAACTAATGCAACAACTAAAACTTTTTTAAATTGTTCTTGAGCTACAGTTATTTTTGGATCTCTCCAACTGTTAACAATAGAGGTATTACTGCCGCAGCTTGAAAGTGACAGAATAACGATTAACATAATTAAGTGCTTTTTCATATGGTATAGTTATATTGTTTGTAGTAAAAATAACTATAAAAAATTAATAATAAAGCAGATTAAAAATAAAAATAAAGTTTAGTTGTACGCTTTTTTGATACGGTCTAAGTCGCGTTTTGTATCTTGTTCTTTTAACGATTCACGTTTGTCGTAATTCTTTTTTCCTTTGCAGAGACCTATTTGCAGCTTAGCAAGACCTTTTTCATTTGTAAATAATTTTAAAGGTACAATTGTAAGGCCTTTTGCTTGAACACTTTTATGCAGCGTTTTAAGTTCCTTTTTATTCAAAAGAAGTTTTCGTTCGCTGCGTGATTTGTGGTTAAACTGATTTCCAAAAGAATATTCTTCAATGTAAGTATTGATGGCAAAAAGTTCAAGGTTATTAAACTCGCAAAAGCTTTCTGTAATATTAGCTTTTCCTAATCGGATAGATTTAATTTCGGTTCCTGTCAAGACAATTCCCGCCACATAAGTATCGATTATTTCATAATCAAACCTAGCTCTTTTATTAAGTATATTGACTGATTTTAACATAAGTGCAAATGTAAACAAAATTGAAAAACTTTACTGCAATCTAAAATAAATAAAGATTTCTTTTAAACAATGATTTTAATCAGTTTTAAGGAAAAAACTTACTCATAAGTTTGCTTCATAATTTAAAAACACCATTAAAAATGAAGAAAATTTTAACTATCGCAACCATTGTATTATTTGGATTATCAGTAAAAGCACAAGATGCTAGTCAAGGGTTAAAAGGAGCTTGGTTTGCAACCTCACAATTTGGTTATCAGCAGACAAAAAGTGGAGATACAAAAGGCACAAATCTTACTGTACTACCTATTGTAGGAACTTTTATTACACCATCTATCGCTGTTGGAGCAGGATTGGGTTACATTAATATTAAATCAGAAACAGATGTTAAAACCGCTGCTAATACTAACTTATTTGTTATTCAGCCATTAGCTAGAAAATATTGGAATGTAGCGGGGTCTCTATATTTCTTTGGACAATTAGCTTTACCAGTTATTACAGGAAAAGAAAAAGAAAGTAACTTAAAAGTAAATCAAGTTGGATTATCTGTATCAGGAGGTTTTGATTATTTTGTAACTAAAAACTTCTCAGTAGAGTTTTCGTATGATTTAGCAAACTTTACTTCTACAACTCTAAAACCAGAAAACGGTGAGAAAACAACTGTTACAAATTTTGGATTAGCTCATGTTGCAAATGTTGATTCTTACTATAATACAGCATTAGCCGGAAGCGCACCAAACTTAACAACTCCACTTTCTGTTGGATTTAAATTTGTATTCTAATTATATTGAATTGTTTTAAATCAATTTATTAGTTTTGTAAAAAAGAAAGACCGTACTTTTTTAAGTACGGTCTTTTTATTGTTGTTTTAAAATATATAGAAATGCAAAATAAATCTAAAGATCCGCTGCACGGTATTACACTTCAAAACATTCTAGAAATTCTAGTAGATTTTTACGGATTTGATACTTTGGCTGAATTGATTCCAATAAAATGTTTCAGTTCTAATCCGAGTATAAAATCAAGCCTTACTTTTTTAAGAAAAACAGATTGGGCTCGAAAAAAAGTAGAGGATTTGTATATAAAAACACTTCCTAAAATTTCAAATTAATTATAATTTATAAGAAATCATTACACCGCCTCGATAAGGAAGCCATTCTCCACTTTTGTTCCAATGTTGTGCTTTTTCATATCGACCTGGAGTTCCGTCATTATAGTACCCATGATAAAATCCTTGATGCCATCCGCCTCCAGCAAAAATATCAAGTAAAAACTTATCGCTTAATTTTAGATTATATCCTACAGTAACTCCAAAACGGTAACCAAATCCGTGCTCATATTTATTAGTATCCCAATAATTCCATTTTTGAAGGTCATACATATCGGCACCTGCATGTCCACCCACATAAAAACCATTATATTTTTCTTTAAAATGGTAACGAACTTCTGGTGTAAAAGTGTAAAATTTCATTGGGCTGTGACCATTAAATGACTCCCAAAAAGAAGCCATAACATCAAAGCTGAAAGTAGTCTTTTCACCAAGGCTGGTTTCTACACCAATGTTTGGAACAGCTAATAACGCTGTTGCAGCATTGAACTTAATAAAAGTTTGACTTTGAGATTGAATCGATAAGAGAAGAACGGCTAAATAAAGTATTTTTTTCATGGTGTTTTTTAAGATCAAAAGGGCTTAATTTATTTTCGGCACAAATATAACGTAATAGATCGTTGACTATTGCGAAATAGGATGCTTTTAACAAGAATTAATTTTTGCGATAAAATACTTAAAAGCTATTTGTTTAATATTGAATATATTACTCTGTCTAGAAAAACACCCTCATAAAAATCGGCTTCTTTTAAATGCGCTTCTTTAACAAAACCGCATTTTTGTAATACTCGTTCAGAAGCAATATTTTCAGGATCTATTACTGCTTCGATAGAGTGGAGCTTAAGATCTTCAAAACCAAATTGAACTAGTCTGTTTACAGCTTCAGAAACTATTCCTTTTCCATGAAATTCAGGATGTAGTATGTAGCCAATTTCTGAACGATAATTTTCAAATTGAGTACGGTAAAAGCCTATAATGCCAAGTAGTTTTGGGTTATCATTTAAAGTAATTGCCCAGTTAATTCCCGTGTTGGTTGCGATTTTATCTTCAATCTGTGCAATGAGCTCTAGCGCATCATCATTACTTTTTGCCAGTGGTCTCGGAATATATTTCATAGTTTCAGGATTCGAACGTATTTCGAAAACCTCATTAACATCATCATTTGTAAGTCTTCTTAAAACTAAACGATCAGTTTTAATTATGGGAAAAGGGTGAAAATTAAATTCTAACATTCTTATAAAATTTTTATACTGAATTTTGAGTGAAATATTTGATCTGCATCTAAAAGTACAATGCCTTCTTTTTGATATAAATCTCCAGAATTATCGGCTGTGTCTGAATAACCAAACCAAGGTTCAATACAAACAAACGGCGCTTGATCCTTTGTCCAGATTCCTAAACTTGGAAAATCTTCGAAATCAACCTCTATATAAGGTTTTTCATTTTCTAAAATAGTTATTGATTTTGATTCTAACGTTTTGAAGACCAAAGCATCATTTTCAAAAAGTTTGTAGTTTAAACGAACTAAATTATCTGAAGTTTTTAAAACCTTTGTTTTGTTAGAAATTAAATCATTTTCTAAAAGATTAAATTTCAAGACTTCTTCTTTTTCAAATTTAAAAGAATAGTTTTCAAAATTTTCAGGCAAAGCAACTGCTGGATGCGCGCCAATCGAGAAAGGCATTTTTCTATCGCTTTTATTTATTACGATATATTCAATATTTAAGGATGTTTTTTCAAGTGAATAAATTAGCTGCAGTTCAAACTCGAAAGGATATTTTTTTAAAGTTTCGTTGTTTGATTCTAAAGAAAAGACAGCACTGTTCTCTGTTTTTTCAATCAATTGAAATTCCATATCTCTTGCAAAACCATGTCTAGACAACTGATACTCTTTTTGATCGATAGTGTAAGTATTGTTTTTTAATGTTCCTACGATTGGGAAAAGAATAGGAGAGTGTTTGCCCCAGAAATTAGGATTGCCTTCCCATATATATTCTTTTTCTTGATTATTTTTTAAAGAAAACAATTCAGCTCCTGCATGATTAATAGAAGCTTTAAGTATTGAGTTTGAGATGATTGTGTTCAAGGGAGTAATATTGAATAAAATTAAACTTAATCTTTATGTAAATGTATTTTATAAAATTCGTTTTTTTAAGAAAAAACCGTAAAATATTTTTTCTGATAAAATTTTGCTAAAATTAAATTTAGACATATAGTTTTCTCTGTAAATAGCTTTTTTTTTCATTAATTTGTTGCATAAACAGCAAAAAAATATGAAAATACAATCTTCGAAAGCCTTACTAACCATGGCTTTATTTGTTGGGATTTCTTCTGTTTGGGCACAACAAACGCCTGCAACGACAGCAGCAAATCCTGTTAATAATTACAATTATCATGATGCATTTGGGCCGAATTTTTATACCAAAAACGGCACTCCAACCCGTTCAGCAAGTGGTCAGCCCGGAGTTGAATACTGGCAAAATAGAGCTGACTATCAAATTACTGCTAAGTTAAACGGTACTACAAACGAAATTGTTGGTACAGATGAAATTACATATACCAACAATAGCCCTGATAAATTATCATTTGTTTGGTTAAATTTAGATCAAAACTTATTTAAAGAAGATTCTAGAGGAAATGCTGTTGTGCCTTTAACAGGAAGTCGTAATGGTGCTCAAGGTCAGGTTTTTGAAGGAGGAAATAAAATTAAGTCTGTAAAAGTAATTACTGGAGGAAAGAAACCAACTACTGTTGATGCAAAATATGTAGTTACCGATACCAGAATGCAAGTGTTTCTTCCAGAAGCATTAGCATCAAAAGGAGGAACAGTAAAAATTAAGATTGAATTTTCATTCATTTCACCTTTTGAAGGATCAGACAGAATGGGAGTTTTGGAAACTAAAAACGGTAAAATTTTTACCATCGCACAATGGTACCCTCGTATGTGTGTTTACGATGATGTAAAAGGCTGGAATACTGCGCCTTATTTAGGAGCTTCTGAGTTCTATTTGGAATACGGTAATTTTGATGTAAAACTTACTGTACCAGCGAATCATTATGTTGTAGGTTCAGGAGAACTATTAAATGGAGCTGAAGTTTTATCAGCAGATCAATTTAAACGTTATAAAGAAGCATCTTTGAGCGATAAAACAGTTACTATTCGATCTGCCGAAGAAGTTGCTGCAACTGCGAATAAAAATGCTGTAGGTGAAAAAACATGGCATTTTCAAATTAAAAATGCTCGTGATTTTTCTTGGGCATCTTCTCCTGCTTTTATTTTAGATGGTGCGAAAATTAACTTACCAAGTGGTAAAAAAGCATTAGCATTATCAGCTTATCCTGTTGAAAGTGCTGGTAAAGATGCTTACGGGCGTTCGACAGAATATGTAAAAGCATCGATTGAACATTATTCACAACAATGGTTTGAATATCCTTATCCAGCGGCAACAAACGTTGCAGGGAATGAAGGCGGAATGGAATATCCTGGTATTGTTTTTTGTGGATGGGAATCGAAAGGACAAGATTTGTGGGGAGTTACAGATCATGAATTCGGACATATTTGGTTTCCTATGATTGTTGGGTCAAACGAAAGATTATTCGGTTGGATGGATGAAGGGTTTAATACTTTTATTAATTCATTAAGTACAGCAGCATTTAATAATGGTGAATACAAGGAAGAACCAACAGATTTTCATAAAAGAGCAGAATCATTTACACGTACAGATTTAGAAACTGTAATGAGTTCTCCTGATAATATGAAAGAAGCAAATATTGGTATGTTGTGTTATTTTAAACCAAGTTCGGCTTTAATTATCTTAAGAGAGCAAGTATTAGGAAAAGAACGTTTTGATAATGCTTTCCGTACTTATATACAACGTTGGGCGTACAAACATCCGCAGCCAGATGACTTTTTTAGATCAATGGAAAATGTTGCTGGTGAAGATTTAAGCTGGTTTTGGAGAAGCTGGTTTGTAAACAATTGGAGATTTGATCAAGGAATTAATTCAATTAAATACATCAAAAACGATCCTTCAAAAGGAGTTGCAATTACTGTTGAAAACTTCGATAAAATGCCAATGCCTATTATTTTAGATGTAAAAACAAAAAGCGGTAAAGTTTCAAGAGTACAATTACCCGTAGAAGTTTGGCAGCGTAATACTGTTTGGACGTTTAAACATAATTCTACAGAAGAAATTGAGAGTATTACACTTGATCCAGAACATCTTTTCCCAGATAATAACGATGCAAATAATGTCTGGACAGCAGGAAAAGGTATAATTGAGAAAGATGTGATTTTGGATAGTTATTTAGGGAACTTTTCAACAAGCAGAGCGCCGTTAAAACTTATTTTTAGCGAAAAAAACAGCACTCTAAATGTTGAGATCACCAACTATCCTAAATTTCCTTTAACGGCTGTTGAAAATGAAAAAGATACATTTCAGTCTACTGGTGCGGGAGTAAAATTTAAGTTTAACGAAGCTCGAACAGCGGTTGATATGACGCTTTTAGCTAACGGACAAATAATACCGTTTAATAAGAACTAAAAAATAAAGGAATTAAAACACTTAAAACCCGATAGTTAATTGAAACTATCGGGTTTTTTGTTTCATACGGTTTAACATTGAGATAAAAAAATGTTATATTTTTAAAATTTTGTTTTGTGAATTAAAATTTTATGTACTTTTGCGTCGATGAATAAAATAAGTTTACATATAACTTCTTTGTCACGGACAAACTCACCTAGTACTTCTCCCGAAGTACGGATACTATCTATATAGTATTCATTGAGTTTTTAGCCGTATATTTATTCATACTCCCTTTTCATTTTGAAATTACATAATTTGTCCATTGGACAAACATATCCTAAAAGTATTTATTATTTTGTAAATTTTATTAATCAATATTTTGATTTTGAGAATGTTACTTCTATTTTGCTTAATTTTATTGGATTCAATTCTGAATTTCAAACCAAACAGTATGCTTTAATTTTTAACTCTAACTTCAATTATTGAAATGAAGATCTCTATTGTTGTTACTCAGGAAGAACACTTCAAATTCGCACAAGAAATCTGCGATACGATAGAATCATCGGCCTTGTTAAGAGGCACGGGGATAGCTAAAAGAACTCCTGAGTATATTCAGAAAAAAATGTCGAATGGTGATGCAATGATTGCTCTGGCAGACGGGAAATTTGCAGGTTTTTGTTATATCGAAAGCTGGCAGCACGGAAAATTCGTAGCACATTCTGGTTTAATTGTTCATCCTGATTATAGAAGTTTAGGATTGGCAAAAAAAATCAAATCTAAAGTCTTTGATTATTCGTTACAAAGATATCCAGATGCTAAAATATTTGGTATTACAACTGGTTTAGCTGTAATGAAAATCAATTCGGATTTAGGTTACAAACCAGTTCCATTCTCAGAATTGACAACTGATCCTAGTTTTTGGGCAGGCTGTAAAACCTGTACCAACTATCAAATTTTACAAAGTAAAGAAAACAAAATGTGTTTATGCACCGGTATGTTGTATGACCCAAAGGAAAAACAAAAAATACCGCCAAAACACCCTTTTAACGAAAAAGTTCTTAATAGACTGAGAACCATTAAACAAGCCTTATTTTTAAAAAAGTAACATTATGAAAAAAGTAGTATTAGCTTATAGCGGAGGATTAGACACCTCTTATTGTTTGAAATATTTAAAGAACGAAAAAGGATACGAAGTTCATACTGTACTTGTTGATACAGGAGGGTTTGATGCAGAAGAATTATCAGCTATAGAAAAAAGAGCTTACGAATTAGGAAGTGCACAACACGCAAATCTTACAATCGTAGACAAATATTATGATAAAGCTATAAAATATTTGATTTTTGGAAACGTATTAAAAAATAATACTTACCCATTATCAGTAAGTGCAGAACGTGTTTTTCAAGCAATTGAAGCAATTAAATATGCTAAAAAAGTTGGAGCAAGCGCTATCGCACATGGAAGCACAGGTGCTGGAAACGATCAAATTCGTTTTGATTTAATTTTCCAAACTATTGCTCCAGAAATCGAAATCATTACGCCAATTAGAGATTTAAAATTGTCAAGACAAGAAGAAGTGGATTATTTAGCTCAAAACGGAGTTCACTATTCTTGGGAAAAAGCACAATATTCTATCAATAAAGGACTTTGGGGAACAAGCGTTGGTGGAAAAGAAACTTTAACTTCAAGTCAGCCATTGCCAAGCGAAGCATATCCATCTCAATTAAAAAAAGAAGGTGAAGAAAAAGTGACTTTACATTTTGAACAAGGAGAATTGGTTGGAATCAATGGAAAAACGGATAAGCCATCTAATAATATTGTAGAACTTGAAAAACTAGCGAACGCTTACGCAATTGGTAGAGATATTCACGTTGGAGATACTATTATCGGAATTAAAGGAAGAGTTGGTTTTGAAGCTGCAGCTCCGTTAATTATCATTAAAGCGCACCACTTATTAGAGAAACATACTCTAGGAAAATGGCAGCAATACTGGAAAGAACAATTAGGAAACTGGTACGGAATGTTATTCCACGAAGGGCAGTTCCTAGATCCAGTTATGAGAAACATCGAAACTTTCTTGCAAGACACTCAAAAAACAGTAAATGGAACTGTAACGGTTTCATTAAAACCATATCATTTCTCACTTGACGGAATCGAATCTAAAAACGATTTGATGAACACAGGTTTTGGTCAATACGGAGAAATGAACAATGCATGGACATCTGATGATGCAAAAGGATTTATCAAGATTCTTGGAAATGCACAAAACATATTTTCATCTGTAAATCAATTAGATCATGATTAATGTCGGAATTATTGGTGGTTCAGGCTACACGGCCGGAGAACTCATCAGAATTTTAATGTATCATCCCAAAGTAAACATCGATTTTGTTTACAGTACAACAAATGCTGGAAAACCACTTTCTGTGGCACACCACGATTTGATGGGTGATATTGAAATGAATTTTACAGATGAAATCAATCCAAATGTGAATGTTGTTTTCTTGTGTTTAGGGCACGGAAAATCGATTTCATTTTTAAAAGAAAATCAGTTCGCAAGTCATACTAAAATCATTGATTTAGGAAATGATTTCAGATTGAATAAAGACGCTCATTTCGAAGGAAAAGATTTTATTTACGGATTGCCTGAAATTAATAAAGCCGAAATCAAAAAAGCAAATTATATCGCAAATCCAGGTTGTTTCGCAACAGCTATTCAGTTGGCTTTATTGCCATTAGCGGAACATAATCTGTTGAATAATGATGTTCATATTAATGCTACAACCGGAAGTACAGGAGCAGGAGTAAGTCTTTCTGAAACTTCTCATTTCAGTTGGAGAAACAATAATATGTCGCATTACAAAGCTTTTGAACACCAACATTTAGGAGAAATCGGAGAAAGTTTAGTGCAGTTACAAGACGATTTTGACAGTGAATTGCTTTTTATTCCGAACAGAGGAGATTTCCCTAGAGGAATTTTTGCAACGCTTTATACATTATGTGATGATAGTTTGGAACAATTGGTTGCTAAATATGAAGAGTTCTATAAAAATGAGCCTTTCGTAACCATTACCACAACAAACATCAACATGAAGCAAGTGGTGCAGACGAATAAGTGTATTATTAGTTTATTGAAAAAAGGAAACCGGGTTCTCATAACATCAATTATAGATAACTTAACCAAAGGTGCTTCAGGACAAGCGATTCAAAACATGAATTTAATGTTCGGTTTAGAAGAAACCACAGGTTTACATTTGAAACCAAGCGGATTTTAGAAAAATTTGTTTCAGGTTTAAAGTTTCAAGTTTCACGTTCTGTGCGCAACTTGAAACCTGAAACCTGAAACTTTAAACAAAAAAACACATGAACTTATTCAACGTTTACCCATTATACGACATAACTCCAGTAAAAGCAGTAGATTGTACAATTATTGACGACAAAGGAGTAGAATATTTAGATTTATACAGCGGACATGGTGTGATTTCTATCGGACACACACAACCGGATTATGTAGCAAAATTGAAGAATCAGATAGATAATTTAGGTTTTTATTCAAATGCAATTCAGAATCCTTTACAGGTGGAATTGGCACAGAAATTAGGAAAGCTTTCTGGTCTTGAAGATTTCGAATTGTTTTTATGCAGTTCTGGAGCTGAAGCAAACGAAAATGCTTTAAAACTAGCTTCTTTCCATAACGGAAAATCAAGAGTTGTAGCTTTTGATAATTCTTTCCACGGAAGAACTTCTGCAGCCGTTGCTGTTACAGATAACAAAAAAATTGTTGCGCCAATTAATGCACAGCAAGTAGTTACCTTTTTACCATTAAATCAAATCGAATTAGTTGAAGCTGAATTGGCTAAAGGCGATGTTACAGCCGTAATTATCGAAGGAATTCAAGGAGTTGGAGGTTTAGATCAAGGAACGACAGAATTTTTTCAGGCTTTAGAAAAAGCATGTAAAAAACACGATGTGGTTTTGATTTTAGATGAAGTACAATCAGGATACGGAAGAAGCGGGAAATTCTTCGCGTTCCAACACCACGGAATCAATGCTGATATTATTTCAGTTGCAAAAGGAATGGGTAATGGTTTTCCTGTTGGAGCAATTTTGATCTCGCCAAAATTCGAAGCAAGTTTTGGCTTATTAGGAACTACTTTCGGCGGAAGCCATTTATCTTGTGCAGCTGGAATTGCAGTTTTAGATGTAATTGAAAAATTAGATTTACAGAAAAATGTAAATGAAGTTTATGAATATTTCCTAGAAAAAATCAAAGAAGTAGAAGGCATTAAACAAGTAAAAGGAAAAGGCTTAATGCTTGGAGTTGAATTTGATTTTGATGTAGCGGCTTTAAGAAAGAAATTAATCATTGAAAAACACATTTTTACAGGAAGCGCGAATAATAAAAATCTATTAAGAATTTTACCACCCTTAACTGTGAAAAAAGCTGATATAGATACGTTTGTAAAAGCTCTAAAAGAAAGTTTAGAAGAATTAAAAAACTAATTTTCATTACGTAAACCTGACAGGTTTTTAAAACCCGTCAGGTATAAAATTTAGGTTTCTACAAAAAAGAAACAAACCAAAAAACAACCAACCAACTAGAAATTATGAATCCATTATCAATTGAAAAACGCAATGCGGTTTTGCGAGCTATGGCAAAGCTGGTCGAGCAGGAGCGGAATGAGATAATCCTAACTAATCAGGAAGATCTTGCCGATTATAACGGCTCAGATTTAGCGATGGAAGAACGCTTAAAAGTAGATGATAAAAAAGTTGATGAAATGATTTTATCATTGAACCAATTGGCTTCTCAGGAAGATCCTGTTGGTGTTGAGCGTTTTCACTTTACTCATGATAATGGAATAAAAGTGGTGAATAAAACTGCCGCTTTCGGAACGATTTTAATTATTTACGAATCTCGTCCGGACGTTACAATCGAAGCGGGCGGAATCGCTTTTAAATCGGGAAATAAGATTTTGTTGAAAGGTGGAAAAGAATCTTTAAAATCAAATCTGAAAATTGTAAGTCTTTGGCACAAAGCTTTGGAAGAAAACGGAGTTTCAAAAGACTGGGTGGAATATCTGAATTACAACAGAACAGAAACTCAGGCATTTTTAGAAAAACCAACTCAAAAAGTTGATTTAATTGTTCCGAGAGGTGGAGAAAAATTAATTGAATTTGTAAAAGCACATGCCACCTGTCCCGTAATTGTAAGCGGGCGCGGTAATAATTTTGTTTACGTTCATAAAGATGCAGATACTGATTTGGCTTTAAAAGTTATTTTGAATGCTAAAACAGCTAAAATATCAGCATGTAATGCAGTTGATAAGGTTTTAATAGATTCTAAATTGCCCAATTTTGAAGCTTTTGCAGCAATGTTAATTGAAACATTAGACGAATCAAAAGTGGAAATTATTGTCGATAAATCATTGGAGGATTTTGAAAATACGAAAACACTTCAAAATGAAGATATTTGGTACGAGGAATTTTTAGATTATAAAATTGTGATTGGAACAATTGATTCTGAAGAAAATGCAATTGAAAAAATTAATAAATATTGTGGTGGACATTCGGCTGTAATTATAACAAAAGATGATAAAGCTGCACAAGAATTTATGGATGCCGTAGATACCGCAGCAGTGTACCAAAATGCCTCAACCCGTTTTACAGACGGCGGACAATTTGGTTTAGGCGGAGAATTAGCCATAAGCACCGATAAATTGCATCAGCGTGGTCCAATTGGCCTTCAGCATCTGGTAACGAACAAATGGTACGTTTACGGAGAAGGACAAATAAGATAATTGTAGATTTTAGAATTCAGGTTTTAGATTGATGATTAACGATTTTCGATTTGAGATTATTGGAATTTGGAATTTATTTATTGGAATTTAACTATAGATAAAGCTTTGCGAACTTAGCGTTTGTAAACACAAGCAATATAAAAAAACCTTGCGCCCTTTGCGGTTAAAAAAGATAGCATGTCAAAAAAAAGGATTTTATTAAAAATAGGAAGTAATACTTTAACCAAAGAAACCAATCATATTTCGCGGGGAAAGATTGAAGACCTCGGCATACAGATTGCGGCTTTAAACGACGAATATGAATTTATCATAGTGAGTTCAGGAGCAATTGCGGCGGCAAAGCAATTTGTAAAGCTGGATAATCAGGATAAAGATGTTTTTGTGAAACAGGCTTTGGCTTCAATCGGACAGCCTCATTTAATGCGGATTTACAATGAAAATTTTAAGGATTTGGGATTGCACACTTCTCAGTGTTTACTTTCTTACTCTGATTTCGAAAAAGAGCAGACCAAAAAGAACATTGTAAATACCATTAATGTATTAGTTAAAAACAATTACATCCCGATTATCAACGAAAATGATACCGTTGCCACAGATGAAATTAGGTTTGGAGATAATGATAAATTAGCGGCTTTGACGGCAGTGTTGTTAAATGTTGATATTCTAATCATTGCCACAAATACAAACGGAATTTATACTAAAGATTCGATTCATGATGAAAATCCGGAAACGATTAAGTTGGTTAATGATTTAAAGACACTGGAAAAAGAAATAGGAGATTCAAAATCATCACACGGAACAGGAGGAATGCAATCTAAAATAGAAGCAGCCGGAATAGCAAAAACAGCGAATATCGAAACCTGGATTGTGAATGGATTAAATGATAATTTTATTCTAAAGGCTTTAAAAGACGAAATTCCGTTTACTAAAATCGTGTAAAAAGGTTTAATTGTTTAATCGTTAATTCGGTTAATCGATTAGAAAAAGAACATTAAAAAAACAAAATGGATAAAAGTTAGATTTGTTTAAGTAGCAAAACGATTAAACAAATCAACGATTAACCGATTAAACAGAAAACAAATGAACTATATTTCAATAAAAGACATTGACTCATTATCAAAATGGGTTAAAAGTGCGATCAAGATTAAAAAAGATCCGCTTAAAAATAAAAAGTTAGGTAAAAACAAAACCTTAGGAATGTTATTCTTCAATCCGAGTTTAAGAACGCGTTTGAGCACTCAAAAAGCAGCTTTAAACTTAGGAATGAACGTTATGGTAATGAATTTTACCAACGAAGGGTGGACTTTGGAATTCGAAGACGGAGCCGTTATGAATTCCGGCGCTTCAGAACATATTAAAGAAGCTGCAGAAGTAGTTTCTCAATATTGTGATATCATCGCAATCCGTGCTTTTGCAGGTTTGGTAGATAAAGAAAAAGATTATCAGGAAACTGTAATTTCAGGATTCCTGAAATACGCTACTGTGCCAATTGTAAATATGGAAAGTGCTGTTCGTCATCCGATGCAATCGCTAGCGGACGCGATTACAATGGAAGAATTCAAAACGAAGCATAAACCAAAAGTAGTGCTTTCATGGGCACCGCATCCTAAAGCTTTACCACAGGCAGTTGCAAATTCATTTGTAGAAATGATGCAAATGCAAAAAGATATGGATTTTGTAATCACACATCCAGAAGGTTACGAATTAAGTCCGGAAATCACACAAGATTGCACAATTGAATACGATCAAAACAAAGCTTTCGAAAATGCCGATTTCGTTTACGTAAAAAACTGGAGCAACTTCAACGATTACGGAAAAGTAACCAACAGCGATCCAAATTGGACAGTTACAGCCGAGAAAATGGCTTTAACCAACAACGGAAAATTCATGCACTGTCTTCCGGTTCGTCGTAACGTGATTGTAAGCGATGAAGTTTTAGACGGAGAAAATTCAATCGTAATTGAACAAGCGAATAATAGAACATATTCAGCACAATTAGTTTTACAAAAGATTCTTAAGAAATTGTAAATTTAGGTGCAAAGGCTCAAAGTGGCAAAGGTTCAGAGGTTTTACAGCCTTGAGAAAAACCTTTGAACCTTTGCACCTCTGCCTCTTTGAACCTTAAAAGAAATGAACGTATCAGTAATAAAAATAGGTGGAAACATCATCGACAATCCGGCAGAATTAGAGCAATTCTTAACCGATTTTTCTAAAATTGAAGGTCATAAAGTTTTAGTTCACGGAGGTGGAAAATCGGCTACAAAAATGGCGCAGAGTATAGGTTTGGTTCCGCAAATGATTGACGGACGCCGAATCACAGATGCTCCAATGCTTGACGTCGTGGTAATGATTTACGCCGGACAAATCAATAAATATATTGTAGCGCAATTGCAGGCAAAAGACAATAACGCAATTGGTTTTTCTGGTGCTGACGGAAATTTGATTCAGTCAACAAAAAGAAATCACCCAACAATCGATTATGGATTTGTAGGCGATGTAAAACAAGTCAACACCCAATTATTGGCAACTTTATTAGAAGCTGGAGTTGTTCCTGTTTTCTGTGCGATTACACACGATAAAAATGGGCAATTGTTAAACACTAATGCAGATACAATCGCTAGCGAATTATCAATTGCATTGTCTGAAGTCTTTGATGTTACGCTGACTTACTGTTTTGAAAAACAAGGCGTTTTGATGGATTCAGAAGACGAGTCATCTGTAATAACAGAAATCAACGAAACATTATATAATCAACTAAAAGAAGAAAAAGTAATCCATTCTGGAATGATTCCGAAACTGGATAATTGCTTCAATAGTTTATCAAGAGGCGTGCAGAAAATCAAAATTGGGCATCACAAAATGCTTCAGAACCCAGATATTCCGCATACAACGATTACATTATAAAAAATGTTGCCACAAATTGACTCTAATTTTACTGTTAAAAGAGAAAATAATTTTAGACATACAGTAAAAAGTTTATTTTGATTTTAAATCTGTTACAAAAAAATAATTCGTGAAAATTCGTGCAATTAGTGGCAAAAAAACAGAATTGCGCAGTGCTTTTAAATATTAATTTTAGAAATTTGCGCAAATCAAAAATGTCACAGATTTGAATTAAAAAACTTTGTGACTTCGCGCCTTCGTGGCAAAGAAACCAAACTTATGAAAAGTATAGATACGCTTACCCAGGAAGCAATTAGTTTATTAAAAAGCTTAATCGAAATCCCTTCATTTTCAAGTGAAGAAGACCAAACAGCTCTTTTAATCGAAAATTGGTTCAATCAAAACGAGATTCCTTTCAAAAGAGAAAACAATAATGTGTGGGCTTTCAACAAGTATTTCGACGAAAATAAACCAACACTTTTACTTAATTCACATCACGATACCGTAAGACCAAATCAAGCTTACACAAACGATCCGTTTAAAGCGATTGAAAAAGACGGAAAATTATTTGGACTAGGAAGTAATGATGCAGGAGGATGTCTAGTTTCATTATTAGCAACGTTTGTTCATTTTTACGAAAATCAAAATCTTTCTCATAATATTGTTATTGTGGCTTCCGCCGAAGAAGAAAGCAGCGGGAAAAATGGATTAAACAGCGTCTTGAAAAGCTTGCCAGAATTAGATTGCGCCATTGTTGGAGAACCAACATTAATGCAATTGGCAGTTGCCGAAAAAGGTTTATTGGTTTTGGACGTAAAAGTAAAAGGAACCGCAAGCCACGCCGCACATCAAAACGAGGATAATGCATTATATAAATCAATTCCCGTAATGGAATGGTTTAAAAACTATAAATTCGACAAAATCTCAGACGTTTTAGGTCCCGTAAAAATGACCGTAACGCAGATAAATGCAGGAAAACAACATAATGTAGTTCCATCAGAATGTGATTTGGTGGTTGACATTCGTGTGACAGACCGCTATACAAATGCTGAAATTTTGGAAGTTGTAAAAGCAAATGTAAACGCAGAAGTAACGCCAAGATCGATGCATTTAAACGCTTCATCTATTCCAGTTGCACACGGTTTAGTTCAGGCAGGAATTGCTTTAGGAAGAACAACGTATGGTTCGCCAACACTTTCAGATCAATCCGTTTTAAGCTGTCAGTCTTTGAAACTAGGACCAGGAGAAACATTGCGTTCACATTCAGCAGACGAATTTATTTTTGTAAATGAAATTGAAGAAGGAGTCGACTTGTACATCAAAATACTAACCGATTTCTTTAAATTATAATATTATTTAGGAGCTAATCCCGCTATCCGTTCCAATCTTTTGTACCGAACCCCGGCGCAAAAGGATTTCCACTACTATCGGGGCTAGAAATACCATCAGTATAAACAATGACATTAGGTCTAAATTAGAAAACAATCTAAGAAGTCTAAAATCTAAGAAGTCTAAAAATCTAAGTTATGAAACTTTGGGAAAAAGGAATACCAACAGATAAACAAATCGAGCAATTCACAGTTGGAAACGATCGTGAACTGGATTTGGTTTTAGCAAAATATGATGCTTTAGGTTCAATAGCGCATGCCAAAATGTTAGGACAGATTGGTTTATTAACTGCTGAAGAAACAACTTCTTTAGTGGATGCATTAAACGAAATCATTGCTGATATCGTAGTTGGAAATTTCGAAATCGAAGACAGTTTCGAAGACGTACATTCTAAAATCGAATATCTTCTAACAGTAAAACTAGGCGATACAGGAAAGAAAATTCACACAGCACGTTCTCGTAACGATCAGGTTTTAGTAGATGTTCATTTGTATCTAAAAGAAGAATTAAAAGCCATAAAAGAACAAGTAAAAACATTGTTTGATTTGTTAATGGAATCGGCAGAAAAACATCAAAATGTTTTATTGCCAGGTTATACGCATTTACAAATCGCAATGCCATCGTCATTCGGAATGTGGTTTTCTGCTTACGCCGAAAGTTTAATTGATGATATTACAATGTTGAACGCCGCTTCTAAAATTGTAGATCAGAATCCGTTAGGTTCTGCTGCAGGTTATGGAAGTTCTTTCCCAATCAACAGAACATTTACGACGCAGGAATTAGGTTTCGAAACTTTGAAATACAATGCCGTTGCAGCACAAATGAGCCGTGGAAAAGCTGAGAAAACAGTTGCTTTTGCTATGACAAGCGTTGCAGGAACGTTGTCAAAATTTGCGATGGATGTTTGTTTGTATATGAGCCAGAATTTCGATTTTATTGGTCTTCCAGCACATCTTACAACAGGTTCAAGTATTATGCCTCACAAGAAAAATCCGGATGTTTTTGAATTAATCAGAGGAAAATGCAATAAAATTCAGGCGCTTCCTTATGAGATTACTTTAATTACCAATAATCTTCCAAGCGGTTATCACAGAGATTTACAACTTTTAAAAGAAGGTTTATTTCCAGCAATTCAAACTTTAAAATCTTGTTTAGATATTGCTATATTTTCGATTAAAGATATTACAGTTAAAGACCACATTTTAGAAGATAAAAAATACGATTATTTATTTACAGTTGATACTTTAAACGAAATGGTTGTTGAAGGAATGCCATTTAGAGATGCTTACAAAGCCGTTGCAGAACAATTGGAAGCAGGAACGTATAAATCTCCAAAAGAAACCAAACATACGCATGAAGGCAGTATAAATAATTTATGTCTTGATGCTATTAAAGATAAAATGAGAGCAGCTTTATAATAGCTCTTCCTTTTAAGTATATAGAACCGATTTGTAAATTATGCAAATCGGTTTTTTTATGTTTCGAAATATATTCTTAAGAATTTAAGAAATTTCGACCTAATTCTTTACATTTGAGAATTGATCATTTTTAAATTAAAAATATGACGCAATTTGATGAACAGGCAACTCAAGGTCTTTATGAGAAAAATCTAATTACAGAAAATCAGTTTCAAGAGATTAATAAGTATAGAAGCTTAAATATATTTTCTCTAAATGCTGAATTAAAACTATTACTTTATTTTTCAGTATTGCTTTTTACTTCTGGAGTTGGAATTTTAATTTATAATAATATTGATACGATTGGGCATATCGCTCTTTTGTCGATATTACTTATAATTATTACTGGCTGTTTTTATTATTGTTTTAAAAATTCAGAAGGCTTTCAAAAAACAGAAACTACTTTTGATAATCCTGTTTTAGAATATTTGGTTTTATTGGCTAATATTTTGACGTGCATTTTTATTGGATATCTTCAGTTTCAATATAAACCTTTTGGAACACATTACGGTTTAGCTACTTTGGTACCAACGATCGTCAGCTTTGTCTGTGCCTATTATTTTGATAATAAAAGTGTATTAACAATTGCTGTTACAGGTTTGGCGGCTTATGTTGGACTTTCCGTAACACCGCAGGATATTTTTAATGAGAATAATAATTTCTATGACAATCAAAACTTAAGCTATTCGGCAATTATGCTCGGAGTTTTGCTTATTCTCTGGACGATTTATAGTTTTAGAATCAATTTAAAAACTCATTTTTCTATTATTTTTCAAACATTTGCTTTACATATTATAGCAATTGCTTCGATTAGTAATCTAGTTAATCATGAATTTTTCTGGATGATTTTTGCTTGTATTTTGGCAGCTTCATCTTATTATTTTTATAAAGTCAGTCATGATTTGAAAGCAATGTCATTGTATGTTTTTATAATTATTTATGCTTATATCGGACTAAATATTGTCTTGTTTAGAATTTTTGAACACATCGATTTCTCAGATATTTGGGAACTTTTTATTTTCCTTTTGCCGGCATATTTCATTGGTTCAATTGTACTATTTATAAAACTGATTAAAAACTTCCATAAAGAAATAGCTGAATGATACTACACGACAAAAATCTATTGAATAATTTAGCTTTAATCGAAGAAGCTGAAACTTTGCAAAATGGTGGTTTTATAAGCAAAGAACAAGCAAAAATAATTAAGAATGTATTGCCTTCCTTTAGAAGTCAAAGTAATATTTTGGTTCGATTAGGTTTTTTTCTACTGGGATCATTTTTGTATTTATCGATTTGCGGAGCTATTTCTTTAATTGGACTCAGCGGTGAAGATTTCTATTTTAAGATTTGCTGTTATCTTTTTGCTGGAGTTGGTATTATTGGTGCTGAATTTTTGACTAATCAAAAATATTACAGGCATGGTTTAGATGATGCTTTTATTTTGGGAATCCTTTTAAATATTGGTTTTGCAATCGCAATTACTACAGAAGGATATGAAATTATTATTGCCGTTTTTGTTGCTATTACCTCTTTCCTTACATACAGAAGATACCTGCACTTATTATCGATGCTTGTTTTTTGTCTTGCTTCTTCTGCAGTTTTATTCTTTGGAATGTTTGAAATTGGCGATATAGGAAAAACAATCTTGCCTTTTGTTGCAATGTTAGCATCAGCAGGGTTTTATCTCTTTACAAAAAACAGAATTAAAAGTTTAACAGGATGGTACTATTACAATGGATTATTATTAGCGAATAGTTTTTGTTTGATTCTATTCTATCTTTCTTGCAATTATTTAGTGGTAAGAGAACTTTCTTTTGAGCTTTTAGGAGTAGATGTTCTTCCAGGTCAAGACATTCCGTTTGCTTTCTTCTTTTACGCCTTTACGTTTATAGTGCCAATCGTTTATTTGGTTCAAGCTCTAAAAATAAAAGACAGAATCATGCTTTGGATTAGTTTTGCAGCGATAGGATTTTCAATTTTTACTATACGATTCTATTATTCTGTTTTGCCAATCGAAATGGCATTAACGTTTGGCGGATTAGTGCTGTTTGTGATAGCTTATTTTTCTATTCAAAAATTAAAAAACAAAGAAGAAGGTTTAACTTTTAAACCAGACAGAATCAATAATTCTAATGCAATTTTAAATGCAGAAGCTTTAATTGTTGCTTCAACATTTGGTATGAAACCAGAGGTAAAAACAGATTCTCCTATGGATTTTGGCGGCGGTGGATTTAGCGGCGGCGGATCTGGGGGAAGTTTTTAAATTTAGCCATTATCAAAAAAAAATAAGCAATTTTCAAGCCGCGAATTACACAAATTTTCACTAATTAATTGGTGTAAATTTGTGTAATTCGCGGCAAAAAAACTATACTTTACTTTTCAAAGCTTCAGCATCAATATCACTGTGCGAAACATCATAAACGGCTTTTCCATTTTTGATTAAAATCAATTGTGGAGATTCGTGATAAACCCCAAATCTGCTAGCAATTTCATTTGATATATCGCGATGGGCAATTAGATCAAGAAAATAAGCATCTACTACATTTTCAAGATCAAATTCTTTTTCAAATTGTTTCAAAGCCATACGGCTGATGCTGCATCTTGTACTATGCTTAAAAATAACTACTGGCTTTTCATTTGAGATAGCTTCGATCTCCATTAATTGAAGAATATCTGTTAATTCTGTCCAGTTTACTTTACTTTTTGGTGCTTCTGAGTTCTCTGAACTTCCGAAGATTGAATTTAAAAAACTCATATTTGACTTGTTTTATGACTTTTTGACATTTAAAATAAACGATTTAATTGTTTTTTATGTCGTTTTGTCTGCTTTTTTACTGTGGAATATAATTTGTTTGTTAAAATGCAAAGTTAAATTATTTAGGTTAAAAATGTAACTTAATAAATTATAACTTTAATCCTATTGAAAATCAAGCAAATAAATCAATCAAATCGAAAAAATATGAACATAAACAAGTTTACAATTAAATCGCAGGAAGCCATTCAGCTGTCACAACAGTTGGCACAACGAAATGGTCAGCAGCAAATAGAAAACGAACACATTTTTAAAGCTATTTTTGAAGTAGATGAAAATGTTGCACCGTTTATTCTGAAAAAACTCAATGTAAATGTGCCGTTGTTTTTACAAATATTAGACAGCACAATTCAGAGTTTTCCAAAAGTTTCAGGAGGCGATATTCTGCTTTCTAGAGACGCAAATAAAGCTTTGAATGAAGCCGAAATTATAGCACAAAAAATGAACGACGAATATGTTTCGATTGAGCATTTAATTCTAGCTATTTTCGACTCAAAAAGCAAAGTTTCACAAATATTAAAAGATCAAGGAGTTACAGGTAAAGGCTTAAAAGCCGCTATCGAAGAGCTTCGAAAAGGCGAAAGAGTAACATCTGCATCTGCCGAAGAAACTTATAATTCATTAAATAAATACGCTAAAAACTTAAACGAATTAGCTCGTACAGGAAAATTAGATCCTGTTATTGGACGTGATGAAGAAATTCGACGTGTATTGCAGATTTTAACTCGTAGAACAAAAAACAATCCAATGTTGATTGGTGAACCTGGAGTTGGTAAAACTGCAATTGCCGAAGGTTTAGCACACAGAATTGTTGACGGAGACGTTCCTGAAAACTTAAAAGATAAAATAGTTTTCTCATTAGATATGGGAGCTTTGATTGCAGGAGCTAAGTTTAAAGGAGAATTTGAAGAGCGTTTGAAATCGGTAGTAAAAGAAGTTACATCTGCCGAAGGTGATATCGTTTTGTTTATTGATGAGATTCATACACTTGTAGGTGCGGGTGGAGGAGAAGGCGCAATGGATGCGGCTAATATCTTGAAACCAGCCTTGGCTCGTGGTGAATTAAGAGCTATTGGAGCAACTACTTTGGATGAATATCAAAAGTATTTTGAAAAAGATAAAGCTTTAGAAAGACGTTTCCAAAAGGTATTAATTGATGAACCAGATACCGAAAGTGCAGTTTCCATTTTACGTGGTATAAAAGAAAAGTACGAAACGCATCATAAAGTTCAAATTAAAGACGAAGCTATTATTGCGGCTGTTGAACTTTCGCAGCGTTATATTACAAACCGTTTCTTACCAGATAAAGCTATTGACTTAATGGACGAAGCTGCTTCAAAACTTCGTATGGAAATCAATTCAAAACCTGAGGAATTAGATGTTTTGGATCGTAAAATTATGCAGCTTGAAATCGAAATTGAAGCGATAAAACGTGAGAAAGAAGAAAGTAAGCTGAAAATCCTTCGCATGGATTTGGCAAATTTAAAAGAAGAACGCAACGAGATTTATGCTAGATGGAAATCTGAAAAAGATATTGTTGACGGAATTCAAGCTGTAAAATTAGAAATTGAAGATTTTAAATATGAAGCAGAACGTGCAGAACGTGATGGTGATTATGGAAAAGTGGCTGAAATACGTTACGGAAAGATAAAAGAAGCTCAAGAACGTCTTGAAGCACTGCAAAAACAACTGCAAGAATTTCAATCAGGAACTTCTTTAATTAAAGAAGAAGTGACAAGAGAAGATATTGCCGAAGTTGTTGCAAAATGGACAGGAATTCCTGTAATGAAGATGCTTCAAACTGAAAGAGAAAAATTATTACATCTTGAAGACGAGCTGCACAAACGTGTTGTAGGACAAGAAGAGGCCATTGAAGCGGTGAGTGATGCCGTTCGAAGAAGCCGTGCAGGTTTGCAAGATTTGAAAAAACCAGTTGGAACATTCTTATTTTTAGGAACAACTGGTGTTGGTAAAACAGAACTTGCAAAAGCATTGGCAGAATATCTTTTTGACGATGAAAATGCTATGACTCGTATCGATATGAGCGAGTACCAAGAACGTCACAGTGTAAGCCGTTTGGTTGGTGCACCTCCAGGATATGTTGGTTATGATGAAGGTGGTCAGTTAACAGAAGCTGTTCGTAGAAAACCATATTCTGTAGTTTTATTAGACGAGATAGAAAAAGCACATCCAGATACTTTCAATATCTTATTGCAAGTTTTAGATGAAGGCCGATTAACAGATAATAAAGGTCGTTTAGCCGATTTTAAAAACACAATTATTATCATGACTTCTAATATGGGAAGTCAGATTATACAAGAAAAGTTTGAGAATCTAAAAGGAAGCATTGAAGATACTACTGAAGCTGCAAAAGTTGAAGTTTTAGGCTTGTTGAAACAAACCGTTCGTCCGGAATTTATAAACCGTATTGATGAAATTGTGTTATTTACACCATTAACGGTAGATAATATTTCGAAAATTGTAAGTCTGCAGCTTAAGAGTGTTACAAAAATGCTTGCTCTGCAAGGTATCACAATGGATGCTACGCCAGAGGCTGTTGCTTACTTATCTGAAAAAGGATATGACCCACAGTTTGGTGCAAGACCAGTAAAACGTATCGTTCAGAGAGAAGTGCTGAACCAATTGTCGAAAGAAATTTTGGCAAACAATATTACAACAGATAGTATTATTTTAATTGATGCTTTTGATGGAAAATTGGTTTTTAGAAATCAAACCCACGAAGTAAAATAATTTAGTACTAGAAAATAAGGTAGAGACGCACTGCTGTGCGCCTTTTTACTCACCAGAAAAACACCAGCAGAAATGCTGGTGTTTTTTTTATGCCCATAAAATAATGAAACTTTTTTTTAAAGTAATATAAACCAATCTGATCTTTAATTCTCAAATTTACAGTAGTTTAAAAAAGATAAATATGAATAATATAGTTAGAGGATTAATTGCGGGCTATGGAGCTAAGAAACTAGGGTGCGGATGTTTTAGCACTGTATTTATTTTTATAATTATTTGGGTGCTGTTAGGACAGTGCAGTTAGGAATTAATTGTGATTTTACAGTATTAAGATTAGCATAAAAAGTCTTAGATTCGCACAACTAAATTTAAACAAAAATAAATATAATGGCATCAGGTTTTTTCGTATTACTAGACGATATTGCAGCAATTATGGATGATGTAGCCGTAATGAGTAAAGTTGCAGCAAAGAAAACAGCAGGAATTTTAGGCGATGATTTAGCAGTAAATGCAGAAAAAGCATCAGGATTTGCTTCTTCAAGAGAACTTCCTGTATTGTGGGCAATCAGTAAAGGTTCATTGCTTAACAAAATTATCATTTTGCCAATTGCATTTTTGTTAAGTGCATTTTTTCCTATTGCAATTATTGTAATTCTTGTTCTAGGCGGACTTTTCTTAGCTTATGAAGGTGCTGAAAAAATTTACGAGTTTATTTTTCCTCACAGTCATGAAGAATCTGAAGGAATTACAGAAGAAACTTTTACAGAAGAACAGATTTTAGAAGCCGAAAAAGGTAAAATAAAATCAGCAATTGTCACCGATTTTATTCTATCTGTCGAAATCGTAATTATTGCGCTTGGAACTGTTATAGGGAAACCAATTTCACAGCAGATAGCTGTAACGTCAATCATTGCTTTGGTGGCAACAATTGGAGTTTATGGTATTGTTGCCTTAATTGTTAGAATGGATGAAGCAGGGTATAAGCTTATCAAATTTAGCAAAGGAGAAAAAAGTATTTCTAAATTCATTGGAAATCTTTTAGTAAAAGGACTTCCATTAGTGATCAAAAGCTTAACGGTAATAGGTACAATAGCTTTATTATTAGTTGCCGGAGGTATCTTTGTGCACTATATTCCATATTTTCATCACTTATCAGAAACGATAAATATTCCATCAATTATAAAAGAATTTGTAATTGGATTAGCACTAGGACTTGTCGTTTTAGGTTTTGTTAATCTTTTTAAATTGATCTTTAAAAAGAAAAAATAGCAGAAGTATTACTCATTTATAAGAAACATCAGTCGAGAGGCTGATGTTTTTTTTTGAGCAGTTCTAAGCGTTTTTTTAAGACCTTTTGTCCCGTTATCCACTTTATCTTTTTCTTGCTAAAGAAGCAAGAAAAAGGATGCCGTTTCTACCGGGGCTATTCGAGATATTTTGGTTTTTAATAGAAAATACGGTTATTTTTTTAAATTATTATTAAAAATAAGTCATTGATTATTAAGTGTTTATTTGCTAGCTGTTTTTTTTAACATTCTTTAAAAGCAACCATCTCAATTTTGATACATCTTCATAGTAATTAACAATTAATTATTATTTTATATGAAAAGTATTAGATTAACATCAGCATTAGTAGTATTATTTTTAACAACAGCATTTGTATCATGCAGCAACGATGATGATAAAGCGGCAGCACCTGAAAACATAAAAGCGGCATTTGCAACAGAAATTAAAGGTCCAGAAACAGGAAAAGTAAATGACGAACTAAGTTATGATGTAACTTATCTTGTGGATAATGCTTGCGGTGAATTTGTAAAAATTTCTGAGACAAAAATTGGTGAAGTAAAAGGTCTGCAGATAGATGTAAAATACCCATCAGGACTTTGTACACAACAAGTTCCAGATCCTAAGAAAACGGTTTATAAATTTAAATCAGCTGAAAAAGGAACTTTTGAAATTAAATTCAAAAAATCTGAAACTGAATTCTTGACTAAAAAAGTGGTTATTGAATAGTTTCTTATAAGAAAAATAGGTTGGAAGACCATTTTGCAAATATCTGTTTTATTCAAAATATAAATAGAGAATTGTAAAATGGTTTTCGTTTAAAATAAACTTTCTAAAACCCATTTTTGTTTAAATGTTTGATTGTAATTTTCTGGGAATGCCAATTACGCTTAGTTTGCCATTCCTCTAAAATTTACTATTTTTGCACTCTAAATTTTATGTCATGCCGAAAAGAAAGTATAAAATAGCGGTTATTCAATTAAACTTGAATGACGTAGCCGAAAATAATCTTAAAAAATGTATCAGCTGGGTAAGAGATGCTGCCGGAAAAGGAGCAGAAGTTATTTTACTTCCAGAATTATATAGCAGTCATTATTTCTGCCAAAGCGAAGATGTAGATAATTTTGCACTAGCAGAACCGCTTTACAGCACTTCGTTTATTGCTTTCAGCGAATTGGCAAAAGAATTAGGAGTAGTAATTATTGTTCCTTTCTTCGAAAAGAGAATGGCAGGTATTTACCATAATAGCGCTTATATTATTGATACTGACGGTACAGAAGCTGGTTTATATCGTAAAATGCACATTCCAGACGATCCGCATTTCTATGAAAAATTCTACTTTACACCTGGAGATTTAGGTTTTCAAGCAATAGAAACTAAAAAAGGAACTGTAGGAACTTTAATCTGTTGGGATCAATGGTATCCTGAAGCAGCACGTATTACGGCTTTAAAAGGAGCAGAAGTTTTATTTTATCCAACGGCGATTGGGTGGCATCCAAAAGAAAAAGAGCAATATGGAGAGAATCAATATGGTGCTTGGATGAATGTAATGAAAGGTCACGCAGTAGCAAATGGTGTTTTTGTTGCAGCAGCAAATAGAATTGGTCTTGAAAAGTACATTGAAGGAACAGAAGGAATTCAGTTCTGGGGTGCATCATTCATTGCTGGTCCGCAAGGTGAAATTTTAGCACAAGCTTCTCACGATCAAGAAGAAATTCTAATTGCAGAAGTTGATCTAGATTTACAAGAAAATGTTCGTCAAAACTGGCCGTTCTTTAGAGATAGAAGAATTGACGCTTTTGGAGACATCACTAAAAGAGCAATCGATAGATAATTAGATTTATCATAAATATAAAAAGGGCAAAATAATATTATTTTGCCTTTTTTTTAAGCTTCGAAGAAGCGAAATATTTAATAGTTACAGTATAAAGCTCAATCGGAGCGACATTTATTAGGTTTAAGAAAGATGTCGCTCCGCTGGAGCTTTTTTATTTGTTTTGTTGATACGCTATAAATAATTCGCTCCGCTGGAGCTTTAGATAAACAATAATTTTATTTTAAAATTTATCTATTTATAACAAAAAAGAGCTGTTTCATTTTTGAAACAGCTCTTTTTCTTGTTTTTAGCTTTATATGTATTACTTCACTTGGAAAGTAACTCTTCTCACGATTTGACGCGCTTCTTTTGATTTTTTATTTACAGAAGTGTCTTCACCATTACCAATTACATTTAACCTAGAAGCATCAATACCTGCATTAACAACAACTTTTTTAACAGCTTCAGCTCTTTTTTGAGACAATGATTGATTGTAACTTGTGTTCCCAATTTCATCAGCGTATCCAATAATATCTGCAGATTTTCCTGGATTGTTTTTTAGATATTTCACTAAGAAATCAACACCAGATAATGAAGCGTTTGTAGGTTTAGACGAATTGAAGTCAAAGTAAACATTTACATAACCACCGTTAATTAATTCTTCAACAGTGTTGTTTGTTGCAGTTCCATTGCCTTTCTTTTCGTAAGTTTTATCTAAGTAACTTTCCATTTCATCAGGTACTCCATTTTGATTTGTATCAATTGATTGTCCTTTTGTATTAACAGCAACACCTGCAATAGAATTTGGTTCTAAATCATACAAATCGGCAACACCATCTTTGTCCGTGTCCAAAAGACCGCTCTCTATCAAGTCCACTCTTTTTTCTAATTTTCCGTATCGATCTTCTTCGCTTACCCAGTCAGCATGTTTTTCATTTTTACCTAAATAAAATGTCAAACCTACAGAGGCATTTAGTAAAACACCATCAAATGAACCTGTTGTAGTATTACCCATTCCGTCAAAGTTCCAGTTTTGTCTTCCGTTTACAATTCCCGTAAGATCACCAGTCAAAGCCACTCTGTTGCTTACTTTAATTTGTCCGGTTAAACCAACAATTCCGTGCGCCATATAATCCTGACCGCCAAAACCCGTTTCAGTGCTTATTTGCGAAACACCAAATCCACCATGAGCTAATATTCCGATAGTATTTGTCCACGTTTCAAAATTTAAAGCTCGTCCAATATTTACAACACCTTGTAAACTTGTTCTAACATATCTGCTTTCAAAATTTGGCGTATTGTCGCGTTCTGTAAACTGATCGTATCCAACATCAAGTTTAACACCAAATTTTGGATTAAACATATATCTAACGCCTAAATCAGCATGAAACGGATTTAAAGTTGATGTAGAATAACCAGGAGTCATTGTTCGCGTTGGCTTGTTAACACCGCCATTAAGTTCGATGGACCATTTGTTATAAGCAGGTTGATCAACTGTCGACTGTGCAGAGGTCGTAGCCATATTTTGTGCACTTGCAGCAAATGCTAAGAATAAAAGTGATAAGGAAGCTAATTTCTTTTTCATGATATCAAAATTTAGTTGTTTTTATTATTAAACTCCTGACAAAATTATGCTTCATGTTTTAGATTGTGTTCTATTAGGTCTTACATAATTCCCATATTTTGGCATTTAATTATGTAAATTAGTTAACAAAAACTCAATTTTTGATAAAAAAAGAGGGTAAAATTAATATTTTACCCTCTCAATATTTTTGTTAAAATTGACTACTTAAGATCTGGCTGATAGATCTTTAGGGTTCCATCACCTTCGCTGCTTACTACAACTAAACTTCTTTTATTAGGACTTTTTGAAGCTGGTATAAATAAAAGTCCTTCTGGAGCATCTCCAGTTTTTACCGTTTGCAAATATTGCGGTGAAGCGGGATTTGTTACATCATAAGTCATAAAAGCATCTGATCTTTCAAGTCCAACGAACAAAATGTTCTGATTTCCCATTTTAGCCACAACTACAGCTTCAGGCTCAGATCCTTTGTCATCGCTTCGTTTATCATCATAAGTTCCAAATTCATTTGTTTTTTTATCAACATCATTTTTGCTGTCGTAAACAATTTTTCCAGTATTTCCATTCCAAATAGAGAAAGAGCGAGCGCCAAAACTTACCATTTGGTCTAAATCGCCGTCTCCATCAGTATCACCCATATCAGCAACAAGGTTAAGTCTTCCTAAATTTGTTTCTAATTTTAAAGTTGCAGCATCTGGGAAAACAGCAGCATCCAGTTTCATATCTTTCATTCGTTTAATATCTGAGTAAGCCGCATATTCTCTAGCATCTCCTTCATTCGCTGTAACAAAATAAGGAACATTATTTGCTGAAAAATGACTAATTGCATCTGGCATATACATTCCTTTAACTTTCCACGGATTAAAAGCAATTTTATCATCTTTATCGCTTACATCAATTGCATTTTCAGCAGTGTTAAAATCCTTTAAACCTAAGGGATAGATCGCAGTAATCGTTTTTGAAGTCAAATCTACTTTTGCAACACCATTATTTTCTTGAAGAGTTACCCATGCCGTTTTAGAATCATCAGAAATAGTAATATATTCTGGTTCAATGTCCTGAGCAAAACTCTTAGCAAACTTAGAAATTCTAAATCCATCTTTAGCTAATGCTGCAGCTTGACCGCTGAATGAGCTGAAATCAAGGGTTGTAACAGTATATGTATTAGTATCAATAATAGAGATTGTTCCGTTAGGATCTTGAGAATAATCTGTATTTGGTTCACCTTCATTTGCCGTCATAATAAACTTTCCATCAGGAGAAAATGTGATCATATCTGGTAAAGCTCCTACAGTAACTTGTTTTATTAAGCTATAATCACTTGTGTTAAAAATTACAACTTTTCCGTTTCCTTGTTTATTAGTTGTTGATTCTAAAGCAACAGCAAGTTTACCATTAAAAACAGAAACGCTGTTTGATGCGCCTTCATAAGGAGTTAAATCAATCTTTCCAATTTTTGCAGGTCTAGTTGGATCTGACAAATCAATTACATCAATTTGATTTGTTCCGCTGTTGTTTACTGTAAAGAGCCTTTTTGTTTTTTCGCAGTAAGCAGAAATTTCGGCAGCAGCCTCTCCACCAATTGTAATTGAGCCGATTTCTTTAAAAGTTGCTGGGTTTTCATTTGCAACAACTTCGTTTTCTTCATTTTTTGAGTTTTCATCGTTATTACAGCTTGTCATAAGAGCTAATGCTGCTAATAATGTGATACTTAATTTTTTCATTTGTTAGTTTTTTAGTTTCGCCAAATGTAATTAGCTCATCTCGGCAGTATATTAAGCCTTCATTATTTAATCTTTAACTTAATTTTTAGAAGGCAATAAGTATTAAATATCAGATCATTTCTATTCAAATGTTTTAAAATCCTAACGAATGTTTATCTTTGTACTCTTTCAAAATAGAACCTTTTTATGTCAACAAATAATAGAAGATTTCCAGCAGAATGGGAAAAACAACAAGGAATTGTATTATGTTTTCCTCATAATGGTAATGACTGGCCAGGAAAATATGAAGCTGTTCAATGGGCTTTTGTAGAATTTATAAAAAAAGTAGCAACATTTGAAACTGTTTTTTTGGTTGTTGCCGACGAGAAATTAAAAGAAAAAGTGGCTGATATGCTTGAAAGAGCTCGTGTAAACATTAAAAATGTTTCTTTTATCATTCATAAAACTAACAGAAGCTGGATGCGTGATTCTGGGCCCATTATTGTAAAAAATGGTTCAAAACGAGAAGCGTTAAATTTTAATTTTAATGGCTGGGCGAAATACAAAAACTATCAATTAGATAAGTTCGTACCAGGTAAAGTAGCTGATTTTATTGATGTGCCTTTAACTCAGGTTATGTACAAAGGCAAACCAGTAATCGTAGAAGGCGGAGCAATAGATGTAAACGGAAAAGGTACTTTGTTAACTTCTGAAGAATGCTTGATGCATCCTACAATTCAGGTAAGAAATCAAGGTTTTACAAAAGAAGATTACGAAGCTGTTTTTAAAGAGTATCTAGGTGTTACGAATGTAATTTGGCTGGGTGATGGAATCGAAGGTGATGATACTCACGGTCATATTGATGATTTATGTCGATTCGTAAATGAAGATACAATTGTAACTATTGTAGAAACAGATAAAAACGATTCAAATTACAAACCTTTACAGGATAATTTGAAACGTTTGCAAAATGCAAAATTAGAAAATGGAAAATCGCCGGTTATTGTAGCGCTTCCAATGCCAAAACGTGTAGATTTCGAAGATTTAAGATTACCTGCAAGTTATGCTAATTTCTTAATCTTAAATAATTGCGTTTTAGTACCAACATTTAACGACAGCAACGATCGCGTGGCTTTAAATATTTTAGCTGAGTGTTTTCCTGATAGAGAAGTAATAGGAATAAGCTGTATTGATTTTATTTGGGGATTTGGAACTTTGCATTGTTTAAGCCAGCAAATTCCTGCTTAATTAAATAGCAGTAAATACATACTATTTGTCATTTCGACGTAAGGAGAAATCTCCACGAGAAGCTACATAAAGATTGTCTTATTGTTACGGAGTCACTTGCGAAGATTTCTCCTTACGTCGAAATGACAAAAATGAGAAAAAGCATAACTTCTTGCGAGATTGAAATGTAAATAAATAAACATAAAAAAAACCTTGGCTCTCACCAAGGTTTTTCTATTTCTATATCTCTTCAGATTGATCTGCTCTTCATTGTCTGATGAATGGAGGTAATAATTGGCTTGAAACTTCTCCAAATCCAATTCGTACTTCATTACTTTCACAGAAACCGCGAATAATCACCGTATCATTATCTTCAATAAATTTACGTTCGCTGCCATCATTTAGCTTAACTGGATTTTTTCCTCCCCAAGTCAATTCTAACATAGAACCAAAACTATCATCAGTTGGTCCTGAAATAGTTCCTGAGCCCATCATATCACCCGAATTAACGCGGCATCCGTTTGAAGTGTGATGCGCTAATTGCTGACTCATTGACCAGTATAAATATTTAAAATTAGATTTAGAAACCACAGTTTCTTCCTTTTCTTCTGGTTTTATTGAAACTTCTAAATGAATATCAAAAGCTTTTTTTCCTTTTGTTTGTAAGTATGGAAGCGGAGTAGGGTCTTGTTTAGGTCCTTTTGTTCTAAAAGGCTCTAAAGCATCCATAGTAACAATCCACGGAGAAATTGAAGTTGCAAAGTTTTTAGCTAAAAATGGTCCAAGCGGCACATATTCCCATCTTTGGATATCACGCGCACTCCAGTCATTTAGTAAAACCATACCAAAAATATAATCTTCAGCTTCATACGTTGAAATGTTTTCTCCCATTACATTGACATCAGTTGTAATAAAAGCAGTTTCCAATTCAAAATCAACTAAACGAGACGGGCCGAAAACAGGATATTTTTCACCTGCCGGCAAAGTTTGTCCCATTGGTCTGTGAACAGGAATTCCTGACGGAACAATTGTTGAGCTTCTTCCGTGATAGCCTACTGGGATATGCAGCCAGTTTGGAAAAAGCGCATTTTCAGGGTCACGGAACAGTTTCCCTACGTTTGTAGCGTGTTCTCTGCTCGAATAAAAGTCAGTATAATCACCGATTAAAACAGGAAGCTGCATTTCTACATCATCGATGTTAAAAATAACAATATCTCTGTCTTTTGTTGAATCTCTAAGTTGTGGATTGGTTTCGTCGAAAATCTCGGCAATGCGATTTCGAACTAAACGCCATGTTTTTTTTCCATCAGAAATAAAATCATTAAGCGTATCTTGCATGAACATATCGTCAGTCAAATCAATTCCTGCAAAATAGTTCAATTGTTGTAAAGCCCCTAAATCTATAGCGTAATCACCAATTCTTGTTCCTACGGTCACAACATTTTCTTTAGTAAGAAATACACCGAAAGGAATGTTTTGAATAGGAAAGTCGCTATTTTCTGGTACTTCTAACCATGATTTTCTTTTGGTATCGTTAGCGGTTATTGGCATGTTGAATGTTAATTATTTGTTGAAAAATTACTTGTCAAATATATCATAATCTAACAGTATCACAAACGTTTTTTTGTATTTTTGCAGGAAATTAACGAAAAACGAAAAAATGCAACGCGACGAACAAATTTTTAGTCTTATCCTAGAGGAAAAAGATAGACAAATTCACGGATTAGAACTTATCGCTTCAGAAAATTTTGTAAGTGATGAAGTAATGCAAGCAGCTGGGTCTGTTTTAACTAATAAATATGCCGAGGGTTATCCTGGCAAAAGATACTACGGCGGTTGCGAAGTAGTTGACGTTATTGAGCAAATTGCTATTGACAGAGCAAAAGAATTGTTTGGTGCTGAATATGCAAACGTACAGCCTCACTCAGGTTCACAAGCAAATACATCTGTATATCACGCTTGTTTAAATCCTGGTGATACAATTTTAGGATTCGATTTATCGCACGGTGGTCACTTGACTCACGGTTCACCAGTTAACTTTTCTGGTCGTTTGTACCGTCCAGTTTTCTACGGTGTAGATGCTGAAACAGGTCGCTTAGATTATGATAAAATTCAAGAAATTGCTACAAAAGAGCAGCCAAAATTAATTATCGCAGGAGCTTCGGCTTATTCTCGTGATATGGATTTTGCTCGTTTCAGACAAATCGCTGACAGCGTAGGAGCAATTTTATTTGCTGATATTTCTCACCCTGCAGGTTTAATTGCAAAAGGTTTGATGAATGATCCAATCCCTCATTGTCATATTGTTTCAACAACAACTCACAAAACATTACGCGGACCTCGTGGAGGTTTGATCTTGATGGGGAAAGATTTTGAAAACCCACAAGGTTTAAAAACTCCAAAAGGAGAAATCAGAATGATGTCTTCATTATTAGATTTAGCAGTTTTCCCAGGAAATCAAGGTGGACCTTTAATGCATATTATTGCTGCAAAAGCAGTTGCTTTTGGTGAAGCGTTAAAAGATGAATTCTTTACATATGCAATGCAATTGCAAAAAAATGCAAACGCAATGGCAGATGCTTTCGTAAAAAGAGGTTACAATATTATCTCTGGAGGAACTGATAACCATATGATGCTTATTGACTTAAGAAACAAAAATATTTCTGGTAAAGAAGCTGAAAATGCATTAGTAAAAGCAGAAATTACAGTAAATAAAAATATGGTTCCATTTGATGACAAATCACCATTTGTTACTTCTGGAATTCGTGTAGGAACAGCTGCAATCACGACTCGTGGTTTAGTTGAAAAAGACATGGAAACTATCGTTGCTTTAATCGATAAAGTTCTTACAGATCACACAAATGAAGATGTTATCGAAGAAGTTGCTGAACAAGTAAACGAAATGATGAGCGAAAGACCAATTTTTGCTTACTAAAAAATAGTTTCAAGTTTAAAGTTTCAAGTTTAAAGTTTTGGACTGTTCAAAAGACGGTTTAGAACTTTAAACTTTTTTCGTTTAGAATAGAAAACTTGAAACGTTAAACAAAATAAATCTGAAACAAATATAAAAAATGGGTGTACTAAGATTACAATTACCAACTGACCCAAGATGGGTAAATATTGTTGAGAAAAATATAGAAGAAATCTTAACAGATCATGCATGGTGCGAGCAAAAAGCAGCAACAAATGCCATTACAATTATTACCAACAACTCTGAGCATCAAGATTTAGTGCAAGATTTATTAGCTTTAGCCAAAGAAGAAATCGATCATTTTGAACAGGTTCACAATATCATTATAAAAAGAGGATTAAAACTTGGACGAGAACGCAAAGACGATTATGTAAATGAACTTTATTTATATATGAAGAAAAGCGGCGATGGAAGTCGTGTTTCCGGTTTAGTAGAACGATTACTATTTTCAGCAATGATCGAAGCTAGAAGCTGCGAACGTTTTAAAGTTCTTTCTGAGAATATTAAAGATGAAGAGCTGGCTGTTTTTTATAGAGAATTAATGGAAAGCGAAGCAGGTCATTATACAACTTTTATAACTTATGCTAGAAAATATGGAGTTGGAATAGATGTAGAAAAACGCTGGAGAGAATGGTTGGAATTTGAAGAATCAATCATTACCAATTACGGAAAAGGTGAAACTATTCACGGATAATTTCTTAGTTTCTTTTGTTTAAGGTCTCGTGTTTCAGGTTTTTCACGTTGAGCGAAGTCGAAACGTGTTCCAATTAGAAATTTTGTGAAACTTTGTAAAATAAATACGCTTTCGCGAAAGTAAATTCGTCTCATAATTGTTCACAAGTTCAAGTTTTTGTTAATCTAAAATCTAAAGTCTAGAATCTAAAATTTCCTATCTTTGAGAGTAACCAAAATCTTGAACTATGAGAATAGAAACTGATCTGAAATTAGGATTTAAAGATGTAATGATTCGCCCCAAAAGATCTACACTAAAAAGCAGATCTGAAGTCTCTCTCGAACGAAATTTCAAGTTTTTACATAGTACGGCAGATTGGACAGGAATTCCAATTATGGCAGCAAATATGGATACAGTCGGTACTTTTGAAATGGCGAAGGTTCTAGCAAAGGAAAAACTTTTTACCGCGATTCATAAACACTATACTTTAGAAGAATGGAATAATTTTCTGAAAAATGTTACTTCAGATTTCTATAACTATATCGCCATAAGCACAGGAACAGGAAAAGAAGATTTTGAAAAAATTGGAACAGTAGTTACTGCAAACCCGCTCTTAAAATTTATTTGTATTGACGTTGCCAATGGATATTCAGAACATTTTGTTCAGTTTTTAAAACAAACTCGAAAACAATATCCAGATAAAGTTATTATTGCAGGCAATGTCGTTACAGGCGAGATGGTAGAAGAATTACTTTTGGCAGGCGCCGATATTGTAAAAGTTGGTATTGGACCGGGTTCTGTTTGTACAACACGTGTTAAAACAGGCGTTGGTTATCCACAGCTTTCTGCAATTATAGAATGTGCAGATGCTGCACACGGTTTAGGCGGACATATTATAAGTGACGGCGGATGTGCAACTCCGGGCGATGTTGCAAAAGCTTTTGGAGCAGGTTCAGATTTTGTAATGTTAGGCGGAATGCTTGCTGGACATACTGAAAGCGGAGGAGAACTAATCGAAATAAACGGCGAAAAATTTAAACAATTTTACGGAATGAGTTCGGCAACTGCAATGAATAAACATGTTGGAGGAGTTGCAGAATATAGAGCAAGTGAAGGAAAAACAGTTCAAGTACCTTTTAAAGGGAATGTCATTCAAACTGTTTTGGATATTTTAGGAGGATTACGAAGCACTTGCACTTATGTTGGAGCTCCAAGATTAAAAGAACTTTCTAAGCGAACTACATTTATTAGAGTAAGTGAACAAGAAAATCAAGTTTTTACAAATTAAAAGAAATTTCAGAATATAATATGATTACAATTTCAGAAGCAGATGTAAATGATGTTAAAATAATTCAAGAAATCACAAACATCACCTGGCCAATTACATATGGAAGTATTTTATCTAAAACTCAGTTAGACTACATGTTAAAGCTTTTTTATTCAGATGAAGCTTTAAGTAAACAAATCGAGACTAAAGAACAATTGTTTTACTTGATTTTAGATTCAGGAGCCACTATAGGGTTCATCGGAATTGAGCATAATTATAAAAATGAAGCTGTAACCAAAATTCACAAAATATACCTTTTACCAGAAACTCAAGGAAAAGGTTACGGAAAAATAGTTTTTGATTTGATTGAAGAATTAGCTTTAAAGAATAATTCAACTGCGCTTTTATTAAATGTAAACCGTTTTAACACGGCATTGAATTTCTATAAAAAAGTTGGTTTCGACGTAAAAGAAGAAGTTGATATCGAAATTGGAAATGGTTATTTAATGGAGGATTATGTAATGAGAAAACCATTAAAGCTTCTTAGTTAACTAAATTCAAACTTGAATAAATTTTAATTTCGAGTAAAACATATAGATAGGTCTATCTATTTTATTATATCTTTGACAAAAAAATGAATGGAACAGAAAGTCAGTGTAAAAGAAAGAATACTTGAAACAGCTTCTCGTCTGTTTTATCATCAAGGTTATAAAAGTACAGGAATTAATCAGATTATCGCTGAAGCCGGTATCGCTATTGGCTCTCTTTACAAGCATTATCAATCCAAAAGCGACTTGTTGTACCATTATCTTGAACAACAAGAAATAGAGTATTTTAATGAACTTGACAGCTGTTTAAAAGAAGAGAAAGATCCTGTACAAAAACTGCTTAAACTGGTTGATTATCGTATTAAACTTCAGGAGGATTCTAGTTGTTCTGGATGCCATTTTATTAAAATAAATGCAGAAATTGGTCGAGAAGATAAAAGAGTTGAGCAATTTATTGCTGCACATAAAAAGCGTCAAAAAGATTATATTAATGTCTTGATTGATGAAATAAGTGCCGTAAAAAAACTTTCGCTAGAAAAAAGCGTCTTACAAAATATCGTCTTTTTAACTATAGAAGGAGCAGTAGTGTCAGCAACTATAAATGGAAATACTAATGAACTCCAAACTTTAAAAAATACCATTAAACAACTCTTCTAATTTTTTTTAATCTAAAATAGATAGATCGTTCTATATATTATGAAAAATACAAACCACATTTCATTGCTCGTATTGTTACTCGGACATTTACTAACTATACTAGACATATTTATTGTAAACATCGCGATTCCTTCAATTCAACGAGGGCTTGTCTCCAATAATGGAAAAATACAGCTGGTAGTTTCAATGTACATGGTTGGATTTGCTTCTTTTTTAATAATTGGCGGTAAAATAGGGGACTATTACGGGAGAAAGAAAATTTTTATTTTAGGAATGTTTCTATTTATGATTTGTTCTGCGGGATGTGGCTTTGCGGGAACAATTGACTATCTAATTTTACTAAGATTTTTTCAAGGAATAAGTGCGGCTTTAATGTCACCACAAGTTTTATCATATATACAAGTTCTTTTTATTGATCATAAGGAACGTACCTATGCGATGGGCTGGTACGGAATTGCAATAGGTATTGGCACTATGCTGGGGCAGTTTTTAGGAGGCTTCTTAGTAGAACTTAAGCCATTTTTAATTGACCATTCTTGGCGCTATATATTTCTCATAAACATTCCTATTTGTGCAGCAGGTCTATTGCTGGCGACTCGCTATCTTACTCAATCTAGGGATAATTCTTCTATGCAAATGGACTATTTGAGTGCTTTTATTTTATGTGGAGGACTTGCCCTATTAGTTTTTTCTTTAAGTAATGGAGGAGAACAAAACGGTTCTATTAAAGTTGGTTTGCCTTTATCTATTTTGTTTGTTTTTGCTTTTATTTTTAGACAGATAAGAAGAAAATCTAAAGGAAAAGAACCTTTATTAGATATGAAACTTTTCACCTATACAAACTTTAACATGGCAATTTTAACGTCAGCGTTTTTTACGTTAATGCTGGATGCCTATTTTTTTGTACTTGCGATTTTTCTTCAGGAGGGAATTCGACTGTCTCCGATGCATGCGGGATATTTTATTGTATTTCAAGGAAGCGGTTTTATTCTTGCTTCTTTTTTTTCTGCCAAATTAGTACTGCGTTATGGAAAATACGTATTGATATTTGGCGTACTGATACTTATGTTTGTGCTTATTCTACAACTTGTTCTTTTTTATTACCAAACAATTGATTTTAGAGGATATATAGTCATGTTTTTGCATGGCGCGGGTGTTGCTCTGGTTTTGCCTTCATTTGCTAATATCGCTCTCAAAAATTTGCCACAAAATCTTATCGGAAATGCTTCTGGTGTTTATTCCACATTGCAGCAGTTGTTTGGGGCTTTAGGAATTGCTCTTACTGGAAGTGTATTTTATTATTTAACAAAAGGAACTACAGATTTTCAGCATTTCTATAATGCTTTTTTCTATAGCATGCTTATTCATTTTTTTTGCTTAGCAAGTGTGTTAGTGATTTTATTGTATCTGCCAAAGTCAGTACTTCCTAAAAAAGCAGATTAATGTTACTCATTAACTCACAATTACATCATGTTTAAACAACAAACCTTTTAATTCTTTCAAAGCAAAAACGGCTTTTTTAAGTTTGGTTTTAGATGGATCAATAGTATAATTGTAACTCGTTTTAAAATCGGCTTTGTTGGCAATGGCTCTATCAAACTCAGAACGGTACAAATCGCAATTGTCAAAAATAACATTGGTTAAATCAGCGGCCATAAAATCGACTGCAATTAAACTGCAATTAATAAATGGTGTTCCCTTTATTTTTAAAGTATAGAATTTTGAAAAGTCCAAAACACAATCCGTAAAGCTGACTTCAAAAATTAGTTTGTCGCACATGGCGAAGTTTACTTCTTTAATTTCGCAGCGATTAAAAGATGCGGTTCTAAAAGCAACGTAGTTAATTTTGGCTTCGTTAAAAATGCAATCGTTAAAAACGCAGTCAATAAAAGTAACAGCAAGAAAAGTACAGGCAGAAAAGTTACAATTATTAAAAACGCAGCATTCAAAATCTTTAAAATTCAGATCGTCTTTAGCGTAAATAATCGTATTAAACTCTTTATCAAGAAAATATTCGCTTTCTTTTTTCAACTCTGTTTTGATAATTGTTTGAGAGTGAAAAGGTAATAATTTAGAATAAAATATTCTATGCAAATCGAAAATCATTTTGATTTCATTCACATTTTTAATGCATAATTTGATGTAGCTTTACATTTATTTTTAAGTTAAAAACATAGCAATTTTATTATATGGAATCAACAAGAAAGGAACATGATTTTCTGGGAGAGCTGGAAATTCCAAATCATTTATACTACGGAATCCAGACTTTTAGAGCGGTAGAGAATTTTAATATTACTGGAATTCCTATTTCTAAAGAGCCTTTGTTCATCAAAGCTTTAGGATATGTAAAAAAGGCCGCTGCTTTGGCAAACAAAGACTGCGGTGCATTAGATCCTAAAATTGCCGAAGCGATTTGTTATGGAAGTGATCAGGTAATTGCGGGGAAATTTAATGACGAATTTGTGAGTGATTTAATTCAAGGCGGTGCAGGGACATCTGTAAATATGAATGCAAATGAAGTGATTGCAAACATTGGACTTGAATATTTGGGACATAAAAAGGGCGAATACAACTTTTTGCATCCCAATAATCATGTAAATTGTTCACAGTCTACAAACGATGCTTACCCATCGGCATTTAGAATTGCATTGTATCTAAAAATGGAAAGTTTTATTAAAACGCTTTCTGGATTAGAGATCGCTTTTGCAAAAAAAGGTGAGGAATTTAAGGAAGTTCTAAAAATGGGGAGAACGCAGCTGCAAGACGCTGTGCCGATGACTTTAGGACAGGAATTTAAAGCTTATGCAACTACGATTGGCGAAGATATTCAGCGTTTAAGAAATGCTCAGGAACTATTATTAGAAATTAATATGGGAGCAACTGCAATTGGAACGAAAGTAAATGCACCTGAAGGTTATCCTGAAATTTGCGTGAAATATCTTGCTGAAGAAGTTGGAATTGCATTAACACTGTCTCCAGATTTAATTGAAGCAACTGTTGATACGGGAGCATACGTACAGATTATGGGAACTTTAAAACGTTCTGCAGTTAAGATTTCTAAAATCTGTAACGATTTAAGATTATTAAGCTCAGGGCCGAGAACTGGTTTAAACGAAATTAATCTGCCGGCACGTCAGCCAGGTTCGTCTATAATGCCTGGAAAAGTAAATCCTGTAATTCCAGAAGTGGTAAACCAAACCTGTTTTTATGTAATTGGTCAGGATTTAACGGTTACGATGGCCGCAGAAGCTGGACAATTGCAATTGAATGTTATGGAGCCTGTAATTGCTTTTGCAATGTTTACATCGCTTGATTATCTGTCAAATGCTATTCAGACTTTAATTGATAAATGTATTAACGGAATTACTGCAAATGTTGATCATTGTTATAATATGGTAATGAACAGCATTGGAATCGTAACACAATTGAATCCAATTATTGGCTACGAAGAAAGCGCAAGTATCGCTGGTGAAGCTTTGAAAACGAATAAAAGCGTACATCAAATTGCTGTTTTAGAAAGAAAGCTGATCACACAGGAAAAATGGGATGAAATTTATTCATTAGAAAATTTAATTCATCCAAAGTTTATTACGAAATAGTTAATTCTACATAATTAGTTAATAAGAACCGTCAATACAAATTGACGGTTTTTTTATACAATTAAACGCATTAAATTTTAGTAATGTGTTGAAAATAAGCTATATTTACATTAGGTTTGAATGTGGTTTTAGTAGAAATTAAAACTTTTAAAGAGTGAAATTCTTAGAAAATACTTATTTTGAACACATCCTGAAACTAGCATTCTTGCTTCTTTTTATGCCTTTACATTTAAATGCACAATCAGAGACAAACAATTCAGAAATATGCGCACCTAAAACTATTTTTGAGGTTTTTAAAAAGAAAGATTCCATTTATATCGTTAAACCTACTAAAAGCAATTTTTTTCTTGTAATTCCGGCAATTGGCTCACAACCAGCGACCGGATTTTTTTTTGGAGGAGTTGCGCAATACACTTTTAAAGGCAAACAAGAGGCTGATAAATATTCTGTCGCAAATCTTGGAATTATTTACACTTTGAAAAAGCAATGGATGATCAATGTGAAAAATAATATTTTGTTGAAGAATAACAGAATTTTTCTAAGCGGTGATTATCGTCTTTATATTTTTTCACAGCCTAATTATGGTCTAGGCACCGATATTATTCCGTCTCGACGCGATCGAGACCCAAGCTTTAGTATCGACTCGATTGCACAATCAATGGATTATAATTATTTTAAGTTTCATCAAACTGCTTCTTTTGAAGTAAGAAAAAATTTTTATGTGGGCGGAGGTGTAAATATTGATTGGTACACTAATATAAACGACAAAGAACTGGATGTGGCAAATGGAAATTTAACTTATCATTACAATTACAGCCAACAGCACGGATTTAATAATTTAGAATATTTTCTAACAGGAGTAAGTTTTAATATGGTTTACGATTCACGAGATAATCAAGTGAATTCTAACCGTGGCTGGTTCGCCAATGTTAATTATCGTTTTAATCCCGTTTTATTTGATAATCAACAATACAGTAATGTTTTGTATACAGAATTTAGACAGTTTATTCCGTTATCAAGTAAAAACGACCGTTATATTTTAGGAATTTGGGCTTACGGACAATTTGTTACACGAGGCAAAGTACCTTATTTAAATTTACCCGCAATTGGCTGGGATCAGCGCAGCAGGAGCGGAGAGGGGTATACACAAGGCTTATTTAGAGGAGATGGATTGATTTATCTCTCTACAGAACTTCGATTTCCTATTACTTGCAATCAAATGATAAGCGGTACTGTTTTTACCAATTTTGTAACAGCTAGTAATAATGATGCAAATACATCTCTTTTTCATGCAATTCAGCCTGCAGCTGGTATTGGATTAAGAATTCTAATTGATAAAAAAACGCGGACAAATTTAATTGTGGATTACGCATGGGGAAATAGTTCAAAAGGATTCTATTTGAATGCAGGCGAGACATTTTAAATTCGTAATCAAATGTATTTTAATGACTTAATGATTTACTAGTCATATTTTTTTTGTTAAAATTTGTTTAAAATTTAGAAGAAAAAACTTAAATTTGATTTCCCTATTAACTTTCAAAAACAAAATTTATGAAAAAGTACAGTTTATTTTTAGTTTTTTTCCTATTTGCAATAGGAATGAATGCACAAGATGCGAGGTCATTTTCTCTTAATTTGTATGGTGGTTACAATTTTTCTGACAGCATCGACTACGATGGTTATTCAGCAACAGTTGAAGATGGTTTTCAATATGGCGCTGGTTTTGAGTATTTTTTCTCAACAAACAATTCAGTGGAGTTAAAGTACTTAAGAGCTGATACTAAAATTCCATTTTATGGTCCAACAGGAAACCAAATCAATGCTGGAAACGATAAAGGAGCTTTTAATTTTATTCTTGCCGATTTTACTCATTATTTTGATACAGGTTCAAATCTTTTGCCTTATTTAGGCGCTGGAGCGGGAGTTGGTATTATTGAAACACCTCAGGGCGGAAGTGGTACTTATTTTGCTTGGGATATAAAAGGAGGGGTAAAGATTAAAACCGCTTCAACAGTCTCTGTAAATATTAATGCCTATTTACAATCTATGTCAGCAGCAGTTGGTCAGAGTTATTATTGGACATATTGGTATGGACCAGTTGCAGTTGACGATTATGTTTCTACTTTCCAGTTTGGCTTAGGAGCTGTATTGAGTTTTAATTTCAAAAACTAGTACTAAACAACCCTATTTTAGTATATAAAAAAGCAACTTATTGTAAGTTGCTTTTTTTTTGCATAAAATTTAAGCAAGAGTTCATAATAAAATCATAATTTATAACAGTTATGAATAGTATTTTTAATGGCAATCCCTATTTTTGTTGTTGATACAAATTAATATGAAACTACTTATAGTCGAAGACGAACCAAATCTTTTGTCGATTTTACGCAAAGGATTTGCAGAAAATAACAACGAAGTAAGTGTGGCACTTGATGGTAAAACTGCACTAGAAATGATTCACAACTATAATTTTGATGTTGTAATTCTAGATGTAATGCTGCCTGATATTAATGGAATTGAAATATGCAGAAGACTTCGCGCAAGTAAAAACTTTGTGCCTGTTTTGCTTTTAACAGCTTTAGGAACATCAGAAAATATCGTAACCGGACTTAATGCAGGAGCTGATGATTATTTGGTTAAACCATTTAAGTTTGGAGAACTTGATGCAAGAGTCAACGCTTTACATCGTAGAGCACATCAAGAAACAGATAAAATTGATGTTATTTCGGTAGGAGATTTAGAGATAAATGGACGTGCAAAAACAGTTAAAAGAGACGGTGAATCTATAATTTTGACTGCAAAAGAGTTTAAATTATTGTATTATTTAGGCAAAAATGCCGGTATGATTGTCTCTCGTGATCAGATTTTAGATAACGTTTGGGATATTAATTTTGATATGAACACTAATGTTGTAGATGTTTATATTACATATTTACGAAAAAAAGTAGACAAACCTTTTAAAACCAAACTCATTCATACGATGAAAGGACTAGGTTATGTGATAAAACCATAAAATGGATATAAGAAAAAAAATTACTTTAACTTATGTAGCGCTTTCAACTTTTAGTACCTTACTTTTAAGTGTACTTGTTTTTGTTTTGTTTAGAGAAAATAATCGTTATCATTTTTTGAAACGATTAGATGACAGAGCAAAAATTGTGTCTTCTATTCATTTTCAAAATGATCCTGAAAAGATAAAATATTATAGTAATTTAAAGAAAAACGGACTCGAAGAACTTATCGAGGAAGAAGAGTATGTGCTTAAAGTAAACAGCGCTAACAGCTTTGATTACAATACAGACTTAAATCTTCCAAATGAATTTTATTCTACCATATTAGAGACAGGAAGAAACTATTATGAAATAAACAGCAAATATTATTTAGGACAGATTTTTAAAGAAGGAAATCAAAAATACATAGTAATTGTTGGTGCACGAGATCGTCAAGGAAAAACAACTTCTATTTATATTGTAAAAATATTGATCGTAGGAGGTATTGCGTTTATGTTTTTGGCTTTCTTTTTAGGTCGTTTTTTAGCTAAACGAGTTATTAATCCTGTAGCAAGAATTATTAGAGAAGTAAACCGAATAAGTGCATCAAACCTGCACAATCGTCTTCCTGAAGTCAAGAATTCTGATGAGATTTCAGATCTTACAGAAACCTTTAATGATATGCTGGATCGTTTAGAAACCTCTTTTGAAATACAGGCCAATTTTATAAATAATGCTTCTCACGAATTAAAAACACCTATTACAACAATAATTGCCGAAGCAGAAATTATGCTTCTTAAAGAACGTGAGGTAAAAGAGTATGTACAATCTTTAGAAAATATTTACAGCCAAGCATCAAGATTAGGAAACTTAACCGAAAGTTTGCTTAAACTTACGCAAACCGGTTATGACGGTAAAAAACAAGTTTTAGATATTGCCAGAATAGACGAATTGCTATTAGATGTTAAATCAGATTTAGATAAAATTTTCCCTGATAACCGTGTAAGTATCAAGTTAAACTTTGCTCCAAAAGATTCAAGTTTACTGCTGCTGCCTTGTAATAAACCTCTTTTAGAGCTCGCTATTAATAATATTATTACCAACGGAGTAAAATATTCTGATAATAATGAGGTTTTTGTGGTACTTACTGTTAACCATGATTTTATTAAAATTTCTATTAATGATATCGGAATTGGAATTCCTCCTGAAGATATCCCTCATTTATATGAACCTTTCTTTAGAGGAAAAATTGCTGCCAAGTATATTGGTTACGGTTTAGGTCTTCCTTTAGCTTCAAAAATTATCCGTATGCATGATGGAGAAATTCAAGTGCAATCTGAGCAAAACAAAGGAACTATCGTTACTATAATCTTTAATAAATCAAAAATCAAAAAGAATAACATTAAAAATTCTAATGTTGAATCTTAGAAAAATCTAATTAGAGCTTAAGAACGATCTAATTTCCAAGGAGTTATTTTGTATGTATAAACTAAAAGAATATACTTATGAAAAATTTCCTTATACCTACTACATTAAAAGACGATACAATCAGCGCAGTAAATGCTGCTATTAATCAAGCAAAAGAATCGGAGTGCGAAATCATTCTAATAATGGTTTCTGACACTCCGGATACTTTTTCTGCTTCTCATTTTTTACGTGAAATGAGAACTGGACTTACAAGAAGCCAAGAAGAAGTTTTAGAAACTTGCCGATATATGATTGGTCATACGCAAAACTGCAAAATAAAAATCCACAATCAATACGGTCTTTCATCTCCAATTTTTAGAGGTATTATAGACAACTTTTCTGTTAAATTGGTCATCTTAACTCACTCTTATAAAAAAGAGACCAAACGTATCCATCAGTATTTAACTCAGCTGGCAGGAAACCAAAAATGCCCAATTCTGCACTTAGGAATTGAACAGCCTAAAAACGATTTCAACAAAGCACTTTATATCGAAAACGGTAAGGCAAATATGCATATTAAAGATGTTCAGCAATTTTTGAATGATAATTTCTCTTATGAAATTGTAAGCCAAACTTCAAAAATCGATGATAACTATGAAGATATGGCTCCATATTTAAATGAAGCAATTTCAAAATATGACATCGATTTGCTTGTAGAAACTCGTAAAGGTGAGAAAATCAAATTTAAGAAAACTAAAAAAGAGAGTATTAATGAGCGACTAGGACTTCCTGTTCTTTCGTTATACGAAGAATTGGTTTAAAGTTTTTAGTCCTTAGTAATTAGTAACTGTTCCTAATTTTAGCCGATAAAATGATCTAGATTTTAGAAATGTAAAACTTAAAGATGGAGTTTATAAATCTTAAGACTAATTACTAGCTACTTAGTACTAATCACTAAAAAAAATAAACAGCTCAAATATTAATTTAATTAAAACCGACGATATGTTATTAAAGAAAAGAATACCAATGAAGTACGTTCTCGGGAAAATTAAAGTAGAAATTGCCTTGGTATTGACTTATACCATACTATTTGAAATTTTTCATCACTATTTTATAAATCTTCCTGTAGATATTCCAATTGCGATTCCAACAATGATTGGAACGATTATTTCCTTATTATTAGCCTTTAAGTCTAATCAGGCTTATGATAGATGGTGGGAAGCAAGAATTGTTTGGGGAGCAATTGTAAACGACTCAAGAACCTTAATTCGTCAAGTATTGACGTTTTATAAAGATCCAGATTTTTCTGTTAAAGCGAGCGAATTCAAGGAGAATTTCGCCAAAAGACAGATTGCATGGTGTTATAGTTTAGGTCAAGCACTGCGAAACAAAGACGCCATAAAACCGCTTGAAGGTTTGGTAAGCGAAGAAGAACTTCGTTACATCAAGAACCATCAAAATATACCAAATGCCATTTTAATGCTGCATGCGCGAGATCTTAGAAATGCTAAAAACGAAAAGCGAATCAATATGTATCAACAAGTAGAAATTGATAATACATTGTCAAGATTATGCGATGAGATGGGTAAATGTGAGAGAATTAAAAATACTATTTTCCCAACTACTTACAGTATGTACATTAGATTGACGCTGTGTTTGTTTATTTTTCTGCTTCCATTTGGTTTAACAAGTGTGTTAAGCTGGTTTGCGATTCCGTTAATTACTGCAATTTCGGGAGCTTTCTTTTTAATAGAAAGAATGGCTATTCACTTGCAGGATCCATTTGAAAACAGACCTTCAGACACACCTGTAACAACTATTGCTAATACGATAGAAAGAAATATCAAACAAATGCTTAACGAGTATCAAAGTGAATTTGATATTATAAAAGAATTTGATTTAAAAGACGAACCAGTAAAAGTCGAGAAAGACGCTTATTTCGTTTTATAACAATTTTAATTTTGGTCTCTTAATTGTTGGCTGGACAGTATATTTTTTTAAGCTGTCCAGCTTTTTTTATATTATTTGCCAGCAAGTTTTCCTAGAGTTTGTATTGATTCTCTAAGTTCATTTGACCAAGGAAGACCAAAACTCAGGCGCATACAATTTGAAAATTGATCTTGAAAAGAGAAAATACGTCCTGGAGCAATACTAATATTGTGTTTCATAGCTAAATGATAAAATGCAGCCGTATCGATACTTTTATCAAGCTCAATCCACAGAAAAAAACCTCCTTGCGGCTGACTTACTTTTGTTCCTGCTGGAAAAGATTCTAAAACCGTATTTATATAATTATTACAATTACGATTCAAAATTTGACGGATTTTACGAAGATGATTCTCGTAACGTCCATTTTTTAGAAAATCTCCCACAACTTCGTGCGTAATTGTAGGCGAGGAGAGACTGTGGTAAATTTTATTTCGCAAAATTTGTTTTTTAAACTTTCCAGGTGAAACCCAGCCTACACGATAACCAGGAGCAAGCGTTTTTGAAACAGAACTGCAGCACAGCACAATACCGCTTTCGTCATACGTTTTACAGTTTGTAGGACGGCTGGAACCAAAGTACAAATCGCCATGAATATCATCTTCAATCAGCGGAATATTGTAAAATTCCATCAATCGAACTACTTCTATTTTATGTTCAGCCGGCATCATACTCCCGGATGGATTGCTAAAATTACTCATCAACAAACAAAGTTTTACTTTCTTTGAAGAAAGAGCCTTTTTCAAAGCTTCCAATTCTATACCTGTTGTCATATTTGTTGGCAGTTCCATAATATACAAACCCAATGATTTTGCCAATTGTAAAATTCCAAAATACGCTGGACTTTCAGTAATAATAGTATCTCCCGGTTTTGTCAAAGTCATTAAACAATGTGAGATTGCACTAGTGCATCCTGGCATTGTAATTATATCATGTTCATTCAAAGATCCGCCCCAAGTGTAGGACCAACGGGCTATTTCTTTTCTTAAATTTAAATTTCCTTGAACTTGTTCGTAGCTCGTTCCGCTGTTTGGAAGCTGTCGCATGGCTTGAACCATTCCTTTATTCAACTTAGCAATAGGAAGAAGCTCATTAGATGGAAATCCTAAAGAAAGCATCGTAATATTTTTGTCGGTCATATTACCATAAACCTGATCGATCAAATCTTCTCGATCAATGTTTTCACATTTTAAAATAGGACTGCTTGGTGATGGTTCAGGAATTGTTCTAGCCGAAATATTACTTACATAATAACCAGATTGAGGTCTTGATTCTATAAGTGATCTGCTCTCAACTTCGTAATAGGCTTTGCTTACAGTACTCATGCTGTAACCTGTTTCTGCACATACTTCTCTTATAGAAGGCAGTTTGTCACCCACGTTTAAAACACCAGATTTAATCTGTTTTTCAATACGATCAGCAAACTGTAAATACAAGTAATTCGAATCTTTCATAAAAAAAAACTGTTATGCTGCAATTTACAAAAACTGTATCTGTATTGCTGTATAATTTTTTAGAAATTTGTTTCATCAAAAAAAGTATAAATAATATCCAGATGAAAACAACAAAATACTACATCGCAGCCATTACATGTTTTGTAATCTGGGGATTTTTTAGTTTGGTTTTAAAGCCAATACATGAATATCCATCATTGGATATATTGTTTTATCGCGTTTTCAGCTGCAGTATTCTCATGCTTTTGATTGCTTTTACCTTTAGAAGAAAAAAAATAAAAGAAGCCATAGCTACTTTTAAAGCAATGCCGGTTTATGAAAAACGAAGAAGTATTTTATTAAATATTGGCGGAAGCGTTTTTTTAATGGCAAACTGGTTTACATTTATCTATGTAATGAATCATGTTAGTGTAAAAGCAACTTCATTAGCTTATTTAGTATGTCCAATTCTAACCACTTTATTGGCTTATTTTATTTTGCATGAAAAACTAAGTAAAACACAATGGATGGCTGTTGGTTTGAGTATTTCGGGCTGTCTGCTTTTATCTTATACTAATATTATGGATATGGTTTTCAGTATAATAATTGGCTTTACTTATGCTTCTTATTTAGTAAGTCAGCGTATAAATAAAGGTTTTGATAAATTTATAGTCTTAACTTTTCATATTACATTGGCGGCTTTATTTTTACTGCCTTTTTATCCTGCTTACAGCGGACAGGTTCCAACAGAATTTAAGTTTTATTTCTGTATCGAAACCATTGCTATTTTGTTTACGATCTTTCCGTTATTTCTTAATTTATACGCACTTTCAGGTATTAATTCTTCAACAGTTGGGATGCTTTTGAATATTAATCCTATGATCGCATTTCTTTTGGCGGCATTCTTTTATAAAGAGCCAATTGGATCTACTCAAATTATCGCATACGGAATTGTATTTCTTGCAGTATTGGTTTTTAATTCACATCATATTTTTGCCATAAAGCAAAAATTAATCCCAGTATCCAAAGGTTCTAAATAACAATCGTTTTTTATATTTTTTATTGGTTTAAAATATAAATTACCAGAATCTTAACAGGATGTTTGAACAGGAATGAGTATTTTTCATTCCTGTTTTTTTATGCAGTAAATTGAAAAATACCACTTCAGATCTTTATCGGAGTGGCAAAAAAACTATTTCCAAACCTATTCTCTATGAAAAATGCCAAACTTCAAGCCTTTATTCCATTGTTTTATTTAGTGTGGTCCGATGATCTTTTAACTCAAAAAGAATTTGTTACACTAAAAGAGTTTATAAAATCTCAAAAAAACCTTTCAGTTGAAGAGCAAGAATATCTTCTCTCAAAAGTTGATATTTCAAATCCGCCTTCGCGAAATGAACTCACACAATGGAAATCAGACATTGAAGCTAATATAAAAGACAAATCGTCGATAAAATCTATTTTTGATATTGCTGTAGCACTCTCAGAAAAAGACTTAGACATTTCGGCTTTAGAATCAGATTTTACAAAACTGGAAAATGATCTTGGAATTCTGGGAGAAGAAGTAATTCAGAATTTTAAGACAAAATCAGATTCATTAACCGCTAATTCTCAAACAACAAATAGTTTTGATATTCAACAATTAACATCAATTCTAAACGGTAAAGAAGCACCAATAATTAACAGAGTAAAATCAATAATTTCGAAACCCGAGTTTGCTTACGAAACTTCAACAGATATTAATATTTACCGCCAAACAGTATATAAATGGTGTAAAATTCTAGCAGAGGAAAACTTAGGAAATATGGCTTATCCAAAGCAATATGGCGGAGGAGAAAATATTGCAGATTATTTTGCTGTAATGGAGACATTAAGTTACCATGATTTGAGTTTGGTAATAAAATTTGGAGTTCAATTTGGACTTTGGGGAATGAGTGTACAATCTCTTGGAACAGAGAAACATTACGCCAAATATCTAAAAGATATTGGTTCTTTAAAGCTTCCCGGCTGTTTTGCCATGACCGAAACACATCATGGATCTAATGTTAAAGGACTGGAAACTACTGCAACTTACAATCATAACGATCAAACTTTTACAATTCATACGCCAAACAAAAATGCCCAAAAAGAATATATTGGCAACGCTGCTGTACATGGTCAAATGGCGACTGTTTTTGCAAAATTAATTATTGACGGCCATGATTATGGTGTAAATGCTTTTGTCGTTGGACTAAGAGACGCAAATGGAAATATTCTAAACGGAGTTACGATAGGTGATTGCGGTCATAAAATGGGCTTAAACGGAGTTGATAACGGAACAATAAGTTTTGATAATGTCGTAATTCCGAAAGAAAATATGCTCGATCGTTTTGCATCGGTAAACGATAAAGGAGAATTTGAAAGTCCGATTCCGAGTGATAACAGAAGGTTTTTTACGATGTTAGGAACTCTTGTCGGCGGAAGAATTGGGATTCCGCGTTCTGCATTATCAGCAGCAAAATCAGGATTAACAATTGCAATTCGATACAGTGACCAACGCCGACAGTTTGGCCCAGAAGGAGGATCAGAAGTTCCAATTTTAAATTATAGAATTCATCAGCGTCGTTTACTGCCGCATTTGGCAAAAACATATGCAGTACATTTTGCTCTGCAATATCTTACTAGTAGATTCTTGAATAGAACAGAAGCCGAAATGCAGGAAATAGAAGCATTGGCAGCGGGATTGAAATCATATTCGACTTGGAGTACAAGAGATATACTGCAGGAATGTCGTGAAGCTTGCGGTGGAAAAGGATATTTATCTGAAAATAGAATTGATGCTTTAAAAAATGACACTGAAATTTACACCACTTTTGAAGGTGATAATACTGTTTTAATGCAGTTAACGGCTAAAAATCGTTTATCTGAGTTTAGAAAGTCTTTTGGAGAAATGGGATCACTCGGAATTATAAATTATGTGTATGAAAATGCAAAAACCGCAATTACCGAAAAGAACCCAATTGCTACTCGCCGAACAGAAGACGAACATTTATTAGATGGAGAATTCCATTTGCAGGCTTTCATTCACAGAGAGAAAACAATTCTAGCATCAGCAGCTAAACGTATCAAAAGGCTAATTGATGACGGATTAGATACTTATGATGCTTTTAATGTAGTGCAGCATCAAATGATAGATGTATCTCAAGCTTACTTAGAAAGAGTAGTTCTAGAACAGTTTCAAATCGCAGTTAAAGCTGTAGAAGATTTAAAAACAAAAGAAATATTGACAAAATTAAGTCAGCTGTATGCACTTTCTCAATTAGAAAAAAACAAGGCTTGGTTTCTTGAAGATGGATATATGGAAGCAGTAAAAACAAAAGCCATTAGAAAAATGGTAAATCAATTATGCTGGGACATCCGCCCTGATGCGCTGGCGCTGGTTAATGCTTTTGATATTCCAGAAAGTTGTTTGTCTGCACCAATTTCTAAGTTATAGTATTTAAAAAGTACTTCAAAAGAGCTTTCAAACAAGTAAAAATTTAATAACAGCTGGTGTTCAAATTAAAAGCTCTAAACGTAATGACATTGCTCAAAGCCTCCGAACTTTGTTTCTCCTAGTTTGTTTAAATAAAATATTTAGGAACTAGACCAATGTGATTACTTTATTATATTTGTAATTCTATATTTACCTTAAATCAACTTGAAAAAATACGTACTGTTTTTATTCTTCATTCTTGTAAACGTTCCTGTATTTGCTGCAGACAGCATTGATGATATCTTAGCTAATCTAAACCGTGCTTTAGAAAACAAAGAGCATTATGTTAAACTAAAAGAAGAACGAATTTTAAACTTCAAAAAAATTAAATCAGACAGTTTAACAAAAGAGCAGGAGTACAACTACAACAAAACATTATACACAGAATATCAAAAATTCAATTCTGATTCAGCCATTTTCTACGTAAAAAAGAACTTAAAAATTGCCAACCAGCTTCAGAATAAAGATTTATTGCATTTGGCGCAATTACAGTTAGTAACACTTTATTCCTCCTCTGGAAAGTATCGTGAATCTGAAGCCATTTTAAGAAGTATTGACAAGAATAAATTATCAAAAAACTTACTTGCAAATTATTTCATTGCTTATCGCGAATTCTTTGAGCATTATGCTGCCAATAGTTATAGCATACATTACATTGAGCAAATACAAAAATACAGAGATTCGTTATTGACAATTTTAGACCCAAAATCAATAACCTATAAAATCAATAAAATTCAGCAAGATATTTATCGTAAAAAACTGGTAAGTTCCCAAAAAGAATTGCTGTTATTATTGAAAAACTCAAAAGAAGAAGAGCCTCAATATGCAATGATTACCTATTTACTGGGGAAAATTTATGAGAAAACACATCAAGTCGAATTACAGAAAAAATACTACGCGTTATCGGCCACCGCAGATATCAAAAATGTTAACAAAGACAATGCTTCAATTCAGGAACTAGCTTTAGTTTTTTATGAAACAGAAGATGTCGATATGGCCTATAAACTTACACAATCGGCCATTGAAGATGCGCTTTACTGCAATGTACAATTTCGCACCTTGCTAATGTCTGAAGTCTATTCGATTATCAATACCGTTTATTTAGAGAAAGAAGCAAAACGTAAAACCGAATTGCAGTTGTATTTATTATGTATAAGCTTATTATCGGCTTTTTTGATTGTGGCTGTGATTTATGTTTACAAACAAATGAAAAGAGTTTCTAAAATTCGGGGAGAATTGTATGAAACCAGTCAAAAATTAGCAGAATTAAATCAAGATATATCTGAAACCAACAAACAGCTTCAGGAACGTAACGCACAATTATCAGAATCAAACCATGTAAAAGAGGAGTATATTGCTCATTTTTTCAGCCTTTGTTCTACTTATATCAATAAATTAGAAAACTACCGAATCATTCTGAACAAGAAAGCGACAGCAAAACAGTTTGACGAAATTTATAAAATCCTAAAATCAACAACGCTGGTTGATAATGAACTTGAAGAACTGTACAAAAACTTTGATATTATTTTCTTGAATTTATATCCAACGTTTGTAAAAGATTTCAACGCACTTTTGATAAAGGAAGAACAGATCATTTTAAAGCAAGGAGAATTGTTAAATACTGAACTTCGCATTTTCGCATTAATTCGTCTCGGAATTACAGACAGCGTTAAGATTGCAGCATTTCTTCGTTATTCCTTAAGTACAATTTATAATTATCGAACAAGAGCTCGTAATAAGGCAGCAGTTTCGAGAAATGATTTTGAAGAAATGGTCATAAAAATTGGTTTAATTACGCAAAAAATATAGTTTTTGGTTTTAAAAGTACTACTTTTTTTGCCTCTCATTTTTATTTAATTATTTGCAAATCAATAATTTAATTTTTTAAATCACTACTTTTTTTCGTTTAAAAATCTAACACGAACTATAACGTTTTAGTTTTACAATATTATTAAATGGTACAAAATGGTTACTTGTATCTTTAAATAAATTGAATGCTTAAATAATTAATAGTTATGTTTAAAAACGTTAAAACAATCGTTGTTTTAGTTTTATTGAGTTCATTCGGATTGAATGCACAAAATAAAGTTCCTGTTTATCTAGATGATAAAAAGCCAATTAATGAGCGTGTAGAAGATGCACTTTCTCGAATGACAATCGACGAAAAAATTGCCATGATTCATGCACAGTCAAAATTCAGTTCTCCAGGCGTACCGAGATTAGGGATTCCAGAAAACTGGATGACAGACGGTCCTCACGGAATTCGTCCCGAAGTAAAATGGGATGAATGGGACCAAGCTGGCTGGACAAATGACTCTTGTATTGCATTTCCGGCTTTAACAGCACTTTCGGCAACATGGAATAAAGAATTGGCTCATTTATACGGTAAATCACTAGGAGAAGAGGCGCGTTACCGAAACAAAAATGTACTATTAGGACCGGGAGTAAATATTTACAGAAGCCCATTAAACGGTCGCAACTTTGAATACATGGGCGAAGACCCGTTTTTAGCTTCAAAAATGGTTGTTCCTTACATTAAAGGCGTACAATTAAACGGAGTAGCAGCTTGTGTAAAACATTTTGCTTTAAACAATCAAGAAACAAAACGTAATTCTGTTGACGTAATCGTAGATGATCGTGCTCTTTACGAAATATATCTGCCTGCTTTTAAAGCCGCAGTTCAAGAAGGTGACGTATGGTCAATTATGGGCGCTTATAATAAATATAAAGGACAACAATGCTGCCACAATGAATTTTTATTGAATGATATTCTTCGTGGCGAATGGGGCTTTAAAGGAGCTGTAGTTTCAGATTGGGGCGGCGTAAGCGATACAAAACAATCTATTCATAATGGTTTAGATATGGAATTTGGTTCTTGGACAAACGGACTTTCTTGGGGAACAAGTAATGCTTATGATAATTATTTCTTAGCGAAACCTTACTCAGAAATGATAAAAAAAGGTGAAGTTGGAACTAAAGAATTAGACGAAAAAGTACGTCGTGTTTTACGTTTATCTTTCTTAACGACAATGGATAGAAATCGTCCTTTTGGATCTTTTGGAACACCAGAACATGCAGAAGCCGGCCGTAAAATTGCCGAAGAAGCAATTGTTTTACTTCAGAACACAAACAACATTCTGCCAATTAATCTTTCTAAAACTAAGAAAATTGCAGTAATTGGTGAGAATGCAATTAAAATGATGACTGTTGGCGGTGGTAGTTCTTCACTTAAAGCAAAATATGAAATTACACCTCTTGAAGGTTTAAAGAAAAGAATTGGCAGTCAAGCTGAAATCGTATACGCTCGTGGTTATGTAGGAGATCCAACAAGCGATTATAATGGAGTTATAGCTAAAGTAAGTTTAGAAGACAAACGTTCTCCTGCAGAATTGACTGCAGAGGCATTAAAAGCGGCTAAAGATGCAGATATCGTTCTTTTCATTGGTGGTTTAAATAAAAGCGACAAACAAGATGCTGAAGGATTTGACCGTACAGAACTTGGGCTTCCGTATAATCAAGATAAATTAATTACTGATTTAGCGAAAGTAAATAAAAACATCGTTTTTGTAAATATATCTGGAAATGCAGTTGCAATGCCTTGGATTAAAGAAGTTCCTGGAATTGTACAAGGATGGTTTTTAGGAACAGAAGCAGGTACTGCTTTGGCTTCGATTCTAGTTGGTGATGCAAATCCATCAGGAAAGCTTTCTTTTACTTTTCCTGTAAAATTATCAGATAATGGTGCCCACGCTTTAGGAGAATTTCCGGGCGGAGATACTGTAAAATACAACGAAAGTATTTTTGTTGGTTACAGATGGGCAGATAAACAAAAAGCAAAACCATTATTCTCGTTTGGTCACGGTTTGAGTTACACCACTTTTGCATACGGAAAAGTTACTGCTGATAAAAAACAAATGACAACGGGAGATCAAATCACATTTTCGGTAAAAGTAAAAAATACAGGAAATAGAGAAGGAGCAGAAGTTGTACAGCTTTATATAAGCGATTTGAAATCTTCATTACCGCGCCCGATAAAAGAACTAAAAGGTTTTGAGAAAATCTCGCTAAAAGCTGGAGAAGAAAAAACGGTAACTTTTACGGTTGACAAAACGGCTTTAAGTTTCTTCGATGATAAAAAACATAACTGGGTTGCTGAGCCTGGAGATTTCGAAGCAATTATTGGAGCTTCTTCAACAGATATAAAATCTAAAGTGGGATTCTCACTTAAATAATTTCATTATTTCTAAATTGGTTGGTTAGTAAAGCTGCAAGTGTAAAAAGTTGCAGCTTTGCTTTTTAACTAAACTTATCTTTAAGATATTGAATCAATTAAGGATTGAACTTATTATCTTACAGCGTAAAAAAAAATACTTTATTATCTAAATAGTTATTATGAAAAAAGTTTTACTTGGGGCCATGACTTTGTTTTTAGCCCAAAATCTATCGGCACAAAGCTTAAACAAAATGCAATGGTTTAATGAACCTGAAAAATGGGAAATTAAAAACAATGCTTTAATTATGAATGTTACTGCAAACAGTGATTACTGGCGTATTTCTCATTATGGTTTTACGGTCGATGACGCACCTTTTTATTATGCTAATTACGGAGGAGAGTTTGAAGTAAAGGTAAAACTGACAGGGAATTATATTGCTCGTTTCGACCAAATGGGTCTTATGATTCGTGTTGATGAGAAAAATTATATTAAAACCGGAGTTGAATTTGTAGACGGTAAATTTAATATAAGCACCGTAGTTACGCACGACAAAAGCGATTGGAGTGTTACAACGCTAGAAAAAGCACCGCCTTTTATCTGGATAAAAGCAGTGAGAAGATTAGATGCCGTTGAAGTATTTTTCTCTTACGATGATAAAAATTATGTAATGACTAGAAATGCACCTTTGCAAGATAATACGCCTGTTATGGTTGGATTAATGGCCGCTTCTCCAGATGGAAAGGGTTTTGAAGCAAAATTTGAAAATTTTTCTGTAAAACATTTGCCGGATCAACGCAGGACAGAATGGCTTAAAAATCATCAGTAATTGAATAATTATTGATTTTAGCTTATTCTTGGTAATTAACTTTAAGCGTCAAAAAAATAGTACGCTTTAAGCAGAGACTGAAAGATAAATATTAAGTTGTGAAATTTTTTCTTCTTATTGCAAAAAAAACGCAGAAAATTTGCAACTAAGTCAAAAACCTGTCATTCATTGTAAAAAAAAGCGCTATTTTAGCCAATGCCAAATAACATAAATTAATCTTTTAACCACAAAAAAAAGTATTTTATGAGTTCAATTTCTATTGACATTAAACCAAAAAAACATTATGAAATTTTAGACGGTTTACGAGGAGTAGCCGCAGTTCTAGTCGTTATTTTTCACATCTTTGAGGCTTTTAATGAGGGAAGCCGATTTAAACAACTTATGAATCACGGTTATTTGGCTGTTGATTTCTTTTTTCTTTTATCAGGTTTTGTTGTAGCATATGCCTATGATGATCGTTGGGGCAAGCTGACGCAATGGGAATTTTACAAGCGTCGTTTAATTCGTTTGCAGCCCATGGTAATTATGGGAATGATAATAGGGGCCATTTTCTATTATTTTCAAGCCTCAGATGTTATGTTTCCACAAATCGCAGGAATGGAAGTATGGAAAGTAATTTTAACCATGGTTATTGGTTTTACTTTATTGCCAATTCCGCCATCATTAGAAATTAGAGGATGGGGAGAAATGCATCCGCTTGATGGGCCTGCATGGTCTTTATTCTTCGAGTATATTGGTAATATTTTATACGCTTTATTCTTTCGTAAATTTTCAAATACTGTTTTATCAATCTTCGTTTTGATATTTGCAGCAATGCTTGTCAATTTAACTGTTTTTGGACCAAAAGGTGATGTTATTGGCGGCTGGTCGTTAAATCTTGAGCAAATGAATATTGGTTTTACACGTTTGTTGTATCCATTCTTTGCAGGAGTTTTATTATCACGTTTAGGAAAACTAATTCATATCAAAGGTGCTTTCTGGGTTTGCAGCCTTTTAATCATCATTATTTTCAGTATACCAAGACTTGGCGACGAAAACAGTTTGTGGATGAACGGTTTATATGAATCGTTTTGTATTATTATTTTATTTCCAATAATTGTTGCAATTGGAGCAGGAGGACAGATCACAAATCCTGTATCGCTTAAAGTGTGTAAAGCTTTAGGAGATATTTCATATCCAATTTACATTATACATTACCCATTAGTTTACTGTTATATGGCTTGGGTTGCAAATAATAAAGTTACTTTGAAAGAAGGTTACCCATTAGGAATTGTAGTTTTATTTTCGAGTATTGTAATTGCAATATTATGTTTGAAATTCTATGATGAACCAGTTCGAAATTGGCTTACAAATAAATACCAAAAGCTAAAAGTTGCTGTAGCTAATAATTAGTTTTTTAAAGGAACAAAGGCTCATAGCAGCAAAGGTTCAAAGGGACGAAAAAACTCTGTTCCTTTGAACCTTTGCAACTTTGAACCTAAAAAGAAAGGTTCAAAGGACAAAGTAAAAAACTCTGCCACTTTGAACCTTTGTAACTTTGAACCTAAACAAAAAGCTTATTCTAAAACTAATGCTCCTAAAGCTTCTTTACTGAAACCTTTTAATTGGTCTAATTTTCCTTCTTTAATTTTAGCTACCCAGTTTGGATCAGATAAAAGTGGTCTTCCAACGGCAACTAAATCAAAATCGCCTCTGTCGAAACGTCTGTTTAATTCCTCTAAAGAAGTTGGCTCAGAACTTTCACCCGCAAATGCACCAAAGAAATCACTGGAAAGTCCAACAGAACCAACTGTAATAGTTGGAGTTCCAGTTACTTTTTTAGCCCATCCTGCAAAATTCAAATCAGAACCTTCAAATTCAGGCTCCCAGAATCTGCGCTGCGAGCAGTGTAAAATATCCACACCAGCATCAACAAGAGGAGTAAGCCAAGCTTCTAATTCCTGCGGATTTTTAGCCAATTTATAGTTATAATCAGAAGGTTTAAATTGAGAAAATCTCATAATAACAGCGAAATCTTCACCAACTTGTTTTCTAATTTCTTTTACAACTTCAATCGCAAAACGATTACGTTCTGGTAATGTTTTACCGCCATAAATATCTTCACGCAAATTTGTTTCGGCTCTAAAGAATTGATCTATTAAATAACCGTGCGCACCGTGAATTTCGATAGTATCAAAACCTAATCTTTTGGCATCAGCAGCAGCTTTACCAAAAGCTAAAATTGTATCTTCAATATCTTTTTCAGACATGGCAATTCCATTTTTAAAATCTGGACGATTTAACCCAGATGGTCCTTCAAAAGGAACCGGAGGAACCCATCCAGAATGGTGATTATCCATAACGCCCATATGCCAAATTTGCGGTCCCATTTGTCCGCCGGCAGCATGAACTTCATTAATCACTTTTTTCCAGCCGTTTAAAGCCTGCTCACCGTAAAAGTGAGGTACATTTGCATCATTAGACGATGAAGGTCTGTCGATTACAGTTCCTTCAGATAATATTAAACCAACTTCACCTTCAGCTCTTTTTTGGTAGTAAGAAGCCACTGCGTCAGTTGGAACTCCATTTGGAGAAAAAGAGCGCGTCATTGGCGCCATTACGATTCGGTTTTTCAGATTTAACGTTTTTAAGTTAAATGGCGAAAACAGGTTGTTTGTACTCATAGTAATTTACAAATTAGATTGAATTAATTTACTAAGTGCTTCAAAGGCACCTTCGTTGCGTTTATAATAAGTCCATTGCCCAACACGCTTGGCTTCGATGAATCCGGCGCGTTGTAAAATAGACAAGTATTCAGATACTGTAGATTGTGTTAAGCCAGCTTTGGCTTGAATTTGTCCCACACAAACTCCGTGTTCAAATCCACCATGCTCAAGCTGTCCCGGAAAGTTTATTTCGGGTTCCTTCAGCCATTCCAGCATTTGTAGTCTAGACTTGTTAGAGAGTGCCTTAAATATTTCTATATTTTCCATGACGCAAATATATCGACTTTTCCCGATATACCAATTAAGCAAAATATTTTTAGCAAAACTTTATGACAGAGGAGAGGAAAGTGCAATAAAAAGAATCAAAAAATAATTAGAAAATTTATATTTGCTTTCTAGTTTTAAAAGCCCCAAACTACTAAACTTAATCAACTATGAAAAAAACTTTACTCGTTTCCATATTTCTATTTTGCATAATAACGGGTTCAAGAGCACAAGTTGTTGGCACTGATGTTGGCGACATTGCTCCCGAAATTGATCTTCCAGATTTAAAAGGCGATCTAGTGGCACTTTCTTCTTTAAGAGGTTCTTTAGTTTTAGTCGATTTTTGGGCATCTTGGTGCGGCCCTTGTATAAAAGAACAACCTTTGCTGCTAAAATTATACAATACATATCCTGATAAATTATCAATTTACAGTGTTTCTATGGATACTAAAAAAACGCTTTGGCAGACAGTCATAGCAAAAGGAAAATTACCTTGGGTAAATGTCAGCGATTTAAAATACTGGCAGTCTCCAGTTGTTGGCGATTATATGCTGCAATCTGTTCCGTTAAACTTTTTAGTAGATAAAAACGGAATTATATTAGCAAAAAATATTCACGGACAGGCTCTGGAAAATAAAATTAAAAGTTTGTTAGCGCCATGATACTTCATAAAATGGAATCAAACCTTTCTTTATCAGACTTTCGTACAAGATTGCAGAATAGCACCGAAATTGGCTCTTTAAAAGTGAATTTAAGCCGTTTTAGACTGTTTCCCATATTTGGTGGAGTAAAACCTTTTTACGGACTTTTTGATGACACAAGTTTTCGGTTAACAATAAATTCCGCAGCATCTCCAACAATTTTTATTGTGAGAGGAAATTATAAAAACATTAATAATAGGATTAATGTAAATTATGTTGTAGAAGAAAACAGCAAATTTCAATTACTTTGGACACAATACTCTCCAGTAGTTTTTCTAATATTCATTAATATATTTTTTCTCTTCATTGGCAGAGGCCTTAGGCGGGCAACTACAATTGTGAGTTTGTTTCTTCTTATTGTTATATTCTATTCAAGATGGAAAGAAGAAAGAAAGAGAAAAAAATTAGAGCAAAAGTTTATTAGAATTTTTGAAATTAAATGAGTCAAAAAAATAGATAAGCTTATTTCAACTTATTTTTTAAGAGGTATTAGAAAGCTATTCCAAATTGAAAACCAATCGTAAAAGAAGCGGGATGATTATTGCCAAAACGAACAGGCAGAGGAACAGCCGCAAAATAACTGCAATTGTCACTTTTTATAATGGTTTTATTTATTACAGGAGTTATACCGTATCTGCCGCTGCTTTCAAAAGCGGCTCTTCCTGCAAAAGTATAACCATGTCCTAAGGCAACCAAAACCCCGGGATGAAACAATAAATTAGTTACTTTATCGCTGTTTCCTTGTACTTTTATATTAGGAACAACTTCAAATGAAAATCCTATTTTTTGATTTTTCCAAATATTGATTCCTGTTGGAAAACCAACAGCATAATAATCTCTAAAGTTTACATTAGTTTGCTCATCGCTAAAAGTCACGATAGGATGAAGAATTCCAAAATAACCCGTAATTTTTGGATAAACAGTTTGCGAGAACGCATTGAAATTTAAAGAAAATAAAATAGCAGGAAAAAGGTGTTTGAATGAAATCATAATAGTTTTGTTAATTAAAAAACAAAACTATAGACAATGCAATTTTATAAATAGTACACTATTTACCTTTTGTATTTGAATTACTTTTAAGTGCATTTTTACGATACGAGGAAGGATTTTTTCCTGTTTGCAGTTTAAATATTCTAGTAAAGTGACTTTGATCTGAAAATCCGGTCATATAAGCTATTTCAGTTAAAGTATAAGTTGAACTCTCAATAAGGTTTATAGCTTTCTCAATTCTAAGTTTTCGGACATATTCTCCAAAGTTTAAATCTTCAAAATACTTAGAAAATTCTCTTGATAAGTAGGAAGGATTAAGCTCTAAATCATTTGAAATTTTCTTTAGATCAAAAGTAAATTGTGCATCGATTTGATCCTGAATTATGTTTTTTAATTCCTTAACCCATAAAGGTGTTTTTTGATTTGTCTTTTTCTCGGCTAAAAACTTTTTATATACTTCATGAAGCAGATTTTCAAACGGACTATTTTGAAGATGATTTTGTTTATACAAATGTTTTGCCCAGCTGTAAAGCGCATCATAAAGCTTTAGTCCTGTTTCTAATAATTCGGCATCGTTAGTAATATTATGAGAAAGCCCTGCAGAAATTGCCCAAAGTCCGGCAGCTTCTTTTGCAAGATCGTGGCGGTCAGTATCGGCGCCGCGAACAATTTTTGCCATGATTAAAACCGCAGGATCAACAATTTTATATTTTTTTATAATGTAATCAAAAGTGCATTCTTCATTATAATGGGTAAATTCTACTTCAGGAATATCAAAAGGAATTGCATCTAATTCTTTTGCTTTTTCTAAAACTTCATTAAAAGGCACATAAATAAATTCGGCATCACTATCAACAAATTTTTTGATCAGCCACGGACTGGCGATCCTGTCAATTTTTGGTCTTTCACGAGTGATCCATTTCATTACTTTTCAGAGAATTAAAACTAATCGTTATCTGCTCCGGATTTTTTAACTCCGCCAAAACTTGTTTTCATCATTTCTCTAATTTGGAATTGTGTTTTGTTTCGGGTAACACTTTTCCATTCGTCAAAATCATAAATATGAATTTGGTCTGCATACGGATTTGTAACAAAAAAAAGTCTTGATATAGAGAATTTATAATATTTTAATTCATGCGAAATGTGACGATCAGGTACAACAATAAGAATCGTATCCCAATCTAGAAAATTTTTGGGAACGTCCTCTCTTTCAGTTAATTCAAGAGATTCAAAAAAGGCAAGTATCTTTTGGTCATTATTCTTATCGATTTTTTCATCGATACGTTTAATGGCATTAAGAAGCTTTTTTTCATCTTTAATAACACTCATATAATCTTTGGTTTTTATTTTTATATAAAATTACATCAAATCAGAATCATTTTATGAAGTATAGCCAATAGAATGATTCTAAATTTTTAATAACCATTTTCATGCCATATAAAGAAGCTCTTACATATAATTTAATAACACAAACCTTACTCTGTTTTCAGCACAGTTTATTTTTAGAAAAAGCCTTTGAAAATTTCTAAGTAAGATTTGTCCAAAGAAAAACAGCTGAAAAATATATTTGATTTTCATAACTTTGCAAAATGAATAATCAAACAGAAACTCAGAGTTGCGATTTTACTTCAGATTTAAAACTTAAAGGTTTTAAAGTATATCAAATAAATGGAGATCAAAGTAAAATTCCGGTTTACAGCCGCAGGGATTTTTATAAAATTTGTATCAATACCAGTAAAAGTATCATACAATATGCTGACCGCGGAATAGAGACTGATGGAACTATTTTGTTTTTTGGTAATCCAATTATTCCGTATTCGTGGGAAACTATCTCCGAAGGTTATGAAGGTTATGCCTGTGTTTTTACAGAAGAGTTTCTAAAATCGAAAGACCGTTCGGAAACACTTCACGAATCTCCTTTGTTTAAAATAGGAGGAACGCCAATATTTTCATTAAATGCTGAGCAGAAGATTTTTATCGACTCTTTGTTTCAAAAAATGATCAAAGAATATGAAACGGATTATGTTTTTAAAGATGATCTAATGCGAAGCTACGTCAATTTGATAATTCACGAATCGATGAAAATGCAGCCCTCAGAAAACTTCTTCAAACATAAAAATGCATCTTCAAGAATTACCTCTTTATTTTTAGAGCTGCTGGAAAGACAATTTCCTATAGAGACTAAAAATGAACCGCTGACTCTAAAAACACCTCAGGATTACGCACAAAGTCTTGCTGTACACGTAAATCATTTAAATCGTTCTGTAAAAGAAGTTACCGGAAAACCAACTACAGCGCATATTACAGAGCGTATTATTGGCGAAGCAAAAGCGTTATTACAGCATACAGACTGGAGCATTTCGGATATTGGTTATTCGCTTGGATTCGAATATCCGAGTTATTTTAATAATTATTTTAAAAGACTTACGGGAACAGTTCCAAAATCATTGAGAGTCTAAATTGTTTCAATTTCTTAATTTTTTGTTTGAATATTGTTATTTTGCAAAAGCCGGCTTGAACTACTTTTGCTTTGAAATTATAGTATTAATCTTTTATCAGTTTTTAATAGACTAAATAATACTTCATAAAGCACACTCTAGCTTTCTCGATTTAGTTTTCTGATTCTGATAATTCCAAATAAGAAAATTATGAAAGCATCAGAAAATGAATTTAATACAAGTATTTTTCCAAAAGGAGACTTAGCATCTGCCGATTATTTTACAGGAAAAGCTTGGGTAAAAATGTTGGTTCCAAACGATCCAGTTTTAAATACAGCTGTTGGAAATGTAGTGTTTGAGGCTGGTGCACGAAATAACTGGCACACACATCCGGGCGGACAAATTTTAATTGTAACGCAAGGAACTGGATACTATCAAGAAGCGGGAAAGCCTATTCAGCTGCTTCAGGCGGGTGATGTAGTGAATATTCAGCCAGAAGTAAAACATTGGCACGGCGCATCACCAAACAGCGAATTTACACATATCGCCATCAGTACAAGCACTAAATCAGGAATTGTAGACTGGCTTGAACCTGTAACGGATGAAGAATACAACAGTTTTAAATAAAAATTAATCTCAAAAAATAACTTATGTCAACAAATTATACAGCTGTAATTGAAGAAGGAAAAGTACCGAATACGTATATGACGGGCGAAGTATCTTATAAAAAACAAACAAGCGAAATTCATCCTAAAAATACCATTATTAAAGAAGTAACTTTTGAACCTTGTGCCAGAAGTAAATGGCACAGCAACGCAAGTTTACATTTGCTTATCGCAACAAATGGAGTAGGCTTTTACCAAGAAAAGGGAGGTGAAATAAGAACGCTTCATAAAGATGAAGTAGTCACAATTTTACCAGGAGTAGAACATTGGTACGGCGCGACGCCTTTAAGTAAATTTTCTTATATCGCAATTATTACCGAAATTGATAAAGGTACAGGAGTTTGGCTGGAAAGTGTAAATGATGAAGAATATTATGGAACTTCAAATTATAATATTTAAAATACATTAACATTACTATTATAATTTTATAGTATTGTAAATAGAGAAAGAGTTCTGTCTTAGTAAGACAGAACTCTTTTATTTTTAGGTATATTTGATAAACTTAAATATAAATCTATGGAAATATTTATAGGTCTAGCAGGTTTAATTATAGCTTGGTTAACATATAACAAAACGTTTAATTCTAAGCCAGATGAGGAAAGAAATAACTTATTAGGGATTTTTATTGCTACACAAAAGCTTCATTTGGAAGTACAATCTATAATTCAAAAGTATATTGATGATAATGATGGCGCAAATCATCAATTATATACTAATATAACATTTCAACAGTATCTGATTGTTGCTAAGCAAGAATATGATAAAGGATTATCAGATAAAGTGTATCAAGAATTAAAAACTAATAAAAATTACACTAAAAGTAATATTGCTACTTTTCAAGACATGATTTATACGCAACATAACGCTTTATTGCAGTTTAGAAGTCAATTATTATTTTTAGAGCCTTCTAAACAAGTAGAAAATTAAAAGGGGCATAAAGAGAAAATTTTTCTTTGCTTTTTATATCCTTAAATTCTATATTTTTGAAAATCTATTACTAACCGCTTATCCTTTGACAAAACATCCAATTCCCGTTTTATCCGTAGGCAATATACTTGGAGAAGAAACTTTAGGTATTACTTTGTTTCGTCATAGTGTAAAAGGACGAAATGCATTTGAACAACCGCATAAACACGATTTTCACCTTGTATTTTTTGTCGAGAAAGGGTCAGGAATGCACAATGTCGATTTTACGCAATATGCAGTCAAGGATTATCAAGTGTATTTTGTGAGGCAGGGGCAAGTTCACAATTGGCTCTTAAATGTTGATACTACAGGTTTTCAGCTTATGCTTTCACCAGAAATTGTTAATGCATTTTCTAATTTGTCAGCGTTTCCTTTTTTTGAACAAAATGTTCCTTCCTGTCTTTCTGTAACCCAAGAACAGTTTGAAGGTTTAAAAAATCATTTGAATGAAATTGAACTAGTTTTACCTGATAATGATTTAAGCTCGAAAGAAATCGTATTGCTTCGACTGCATTTATTGCTTAAAGTATTACAAAAAGATTATTTAATTCAATTTCCACAGCACGATTCTTCGACTAAGCCAGAAAAAATGATTAAAAAATTCAATTCTTTGATAGACAATCATTTCAATGAAGAATTCTCGGTTAATTTTTATGCCGATAAGCTAAATATTACTCCCAATTATCTTAATATACTTTCTCAGAGATACTTAAAATCTCCAGCGGGAGATATTATAAAAGAGCGAACAATTCTTGAAGCAAAACGTTTGCTTACGAGTACAGATTTATCTATTAAAGAAATCGCGTATCAGCTTGGTTTTAATGACAATGGCTATTTCTCTAAAGTTTTTAAAAAATACACAGGGAAAACACCAGGCGATTTTAAAGAAAGTTATAATTTTTACCATCCTTATCCGTAATATTACAGTTGCTGTTTTAATTTCTAAACGATTTTTGCATATTCATATATTCTAGCAATTTTAGAGTATATTCTAAAATCGAACTAAAAAACAAATCATAACTTATGGAAGATAATATAATCAGCAGGAAAAAATTCTTAGGATTAGGAGCTGCTGCAACTGGAGCTGCTTTATTCTCTGGAATTGCTGGAAATGCGGCATCGCTGCCTGAAGAAACTAAAGAAAAGGTTTCAGGAGATTACCTATTGACTAATGTACGTCTAGAAGAAGGTTTTAATTACAACGAAAAAAACGAAGTTATTTCGACTAAAACTGGTTTGTACAATTTGCATATTGCTAATGGAAAGATTAAAAGTATCACTTTAGATAAACCTGCTTTAAAGCTTAAAAATGTTGATGCTAAAGGTATGCTTATGCTTCCTGGATTACGAGATATGCACATTCATATTGATAAAACATACTACGGCGGAACATGGAATGCTGCACCAAGAAAAGGGTATACAGTAAAAGATATGATAACGCTCGAACAGAAGATAATTCCGCAATTACTGCCAGATTCTCAGCGTAAAGCCGAAGAAGCGATTAAACTAATGCAAAGTCAAGGAAGTTTCTTTGCACGCTGCCAATGTAATATTGATCCTGTAAGCGGATTAAAAAGTTTGGAGCATTTGCTGGCGGCTTTGGATAATAACAAAGATAGTTTTGGCTGGGAAATTGTTGCTTTTCCGCAGCACGGAATTTTGTACTCGAAATCAGAGCCTTTATTAAGAGAAGCTGCTGCAATGGGAGTTGATTTTATTGGCGGTCTTGATCCTACAAATGTTGATGGTAATATGGAAAAATCGCTTGATGCTATGTTTCAAATTGCAATTGATACGAATAAAGGAATAGACATCCATTTGCATGAATCACCGCCGTCTGGTCAAGCAGCAATTGAATATATTATAAAGAAAACAGAGGAAAACAAACAGTTACAAGGAAAAACATACATCAGTCATGGTTTTGCTCTTGCAAGAATGGACCCAAAAGATCTAGAAAAAATAGCAGAACAAATGGGTAATCTTGGAATAGGAGTAGTGTCGACAATTCCGATTGGGAGAACGATTATGCCAATTCCAACATTAAAAAAATACGGTGTTAAATTAATGACTGGAACAGATAGTATTGTTGACCATTGGCAGCCTTTTGGAACCTGTGATATGCTTGAAAAGGCAAAATTATGCGCTCAATTATATGGGTGGACAGATGAGTTTGGCTTAAGCCGTGCGCTTCACATTGCAACAACTGATGAAGTATTGCCTTTAAACGATTCTGGAACTCGCGTTTGGCCTGCAGAAAATAATGATGCTAACTTTATTTTGGTAAAAGCAAGCTGCTCTGCCGAAGCTGTAGCTCGTTTGCCTAAAAGGGAAGGAGTATTTCATAAAGGTAAAATGATTTATGGCGGAACTGAGTTTTTGAAAAGTTAAGTTTTCCAATACTTTTCTCGACAAAAAGCTTAAACTCTCAATTTTTTAAATTGGGAGTTTTTTTTGATGGTAACTTTTAATATTCATTTTCAGGACGTTAATTTTAATTATGAAAGTAATTCTCGAAATTATATAATAGAAAAATCTTTCTTTTTGATGAATTTTGGTAAACACAATAAATTATTCATTGAATCAAATTTTTTAATCATGAAAAATCCAAGAATTAAAAACGAGGCACAATATGAAGCTCTTTTAAGAAAAGGATATAGTAAAGAGAAATCAGCACGTATTGCAAATACACCAGATGCAGGAGAAAAAGGAGGAAAAGCAAAACCATATGAGGAATGGACTAAGGAAGAACTTTATCAGCAGGCAAAAAGAGTAGGTATTTCAGGACGTTCTTCTATGAATAAGATGAATCTAATTCACTCTTTGCGTACGAACTAGAATACAAACTTTCGTTTAAATTAATATGGTGTAAAAGTTAATGTAGTCTTATATAAATAAAAAAGTTATGAATGCCTCCAAAACTCAAAAGCTTATGAATCAATTAATTCAGTCTCCAGAATTGGTTATTGAAAAATTAGATTTAGTTTATGTGAAGGATCAGAAACTACCAATTGAGAGAAGCGAAGATGAAAACGGTTTTATTTATAAAAAAAATGGAAGACAAATAAAGCTGAAAAGGGAATTAAAACGATTCAAGAGTTTGGTTTTACCACCAGCTTGGGTAGATGTTCAGATTTCAGATTTATCTAATGGGCATTTGCAAGCTGTAGGTTTAGATTTAAAAAAAAGGAAACAATATCGTTATCATCCTAAATGGAATCTCATTAGAAATCAAACTAAGTTTTATAAAATTGGAGCGTTTGGACAAAAATTGCCATTAATTAGAAAACAAGTAGATCTCGATTTAGATCAGGGAGAATGGTCTAAAAATAAAATTATTGCATTAGTAATCCGATTAATGGAAGAAACCCATATTCGAATTGGAAATGAAAAATATGCAAAGGAGAACAAATCGTACGGACTTTCGACACTGCGAAAAAGACATATCAATATCAACAAAAATACTCTTCGATTTGAATTTATCGGAAAAAAGGGAAAACAACATACTATCACAACGCGGAATAAACAATTAATTAAATTGGTTGAACGCTGTGAGGAAATTCCAGGATGGGAAGTTTTTAAATATTATAACAATAATGGAGAAAAAAAAGTGTTAGAAAGTCACATGGTAAATGAATATTTACATGCAATTTCTGATGAATTTTTTAGTGCTAAAGATTTTAGAACTTGGGTCGCTTCGGTTCTGTTTTTTGAAAGTTTAATGGAGATTGGGGTTTCATATGACGAGAAACAGATAAAGAAAAACATTACAATTGCTTATGATATAACGGCAGAAGCACTTGGAAACACAAGGAATGTATGCAAAAATTATTACGTTCATCCGCTGCTGGTTTCAACATACGAAGATGGTTCGATCCAACAATATTTTGATAAGGCTAAAAGAAGCCGAAGTACTAAGAAATACTTTTCGCGCACCGAAACAGCTTTTGCAGCATTAATAGAAAACTATCAAATCAATTTAGTTTAATAATTGATTACAAATAAACGATTTAGAGTTAATGCATCTCTTTTAAAAGCATAATATTTGAGTAACAAACAAAATCGATATTAATTAAAATTACTTATTATGTTACGATGGACAGTCATATTTATTATTCTGGCAATTATTGCAGGGATATTTGGTTTTGGGGGTATAGCCGCTGGAGCCGCTAGTATAGCAAAAATTTTATTTTTTATATTTCTGGTGCTATTTGTTATTTCGCTGGTCAGTGGACGAAAAAGCGTTTAACGGGTTATCATTAATAATTAACCAAGTAAAAACGACACATTTACCAAGGTAAATGTGTCGTTTATCATTTAAAAATATCAAATTATGGGAACTAAAAGCGGTGCTTATCAAGACGTATATATTAAAAGAGATGATGAAATGGTAAGCTTAAAAAATGATGTAACAGATTTTTGCGAAAAATACATTAAACCTGTTCATCCTAAAAATTGGAATTGGTCGACACGTGATTTTGAAAATCCTGCAAATGACCCATCAACTGCCGAAGCGCGGGCAATTGCAAATGTAGTTTACAAAGATTTACTTGATACTAAACATACCGAAGTAGATCTCTCGACAATGAATAACGTTGAAGCTATAAAAGCGTACTTGAATCCTAAAAGTAAACATGAAGCCTTTAATATGGAAGAATTTGCATTTGCTTTGAAAGTTGAACTTGAACACGGAAAAATTAAAGATGTAAATGTGACCAATAATCATCCGTTTTTGACTGCGATGATTGCTCTTGCTCATATGACAGAGAGTTTAACCTATTACAAACGCTTAAAAGTAATGGAAGCTGAAGGAGAAATTTATGAAATTATGCGAAAAATAGAAAATGCAAAAACAGGTAAAGAGGAATGGTATAAGGAATTAGGAAAAGCAGAACAAGAGCTTACCGAAGCTAGAATTGGTTTGGTTGAGCGACTGCAAAAAATGGATGATATTCCTGTACTCGAAAAAATAGGAGATTAATTAAGTTAGTTTTGTTCAATTGCAATACCAATTTTTAATCTAAATTGAATCAAAAAGCCGTTAAGTTATTTGAACTTAACGGCTTTTCTGAGTTTATAATCTAAAATTTCCTCGGATCATTATCTGGATAATTTTCATCACGATCATCTTCTTGAACATCGTCTTCAATGTATTCGCTTTCTTCGTCAAGATCATCATCATCATCGATATCTTCTAAATCATCTTCCGTTTCGGTAAAATCATCTTCAAGATTATCGATAGAATCATCACTCTGTCTATTCTCTATATCGTCTTCCGGATCTTCATCCTCTAGTTCGACCTCATAAAGATTGTCGTTATCGTCTTCTAAATCATTTTGATTATGAAAATCATCGTCTAAATCATCAAAATCATCTCTTTCATCATTCGTTATTTGGTCCGGGTTGGGCTTATTAGGATTATAGCCGTCTCTAACAGTGTAACCACGCTCTACACTGGCTTTGTTGCTGTTATCGTTTTCTTCATTATTGTTCAAATCATAAAATTCTTCATTCATAACAGTGTTTCTGCCTGAAATATTGGGATTTTGATTTTTAGAATTTCCGTTAAAAGCATCTTGATTTTTATCTGTAGTATTCATGACATTCTTTTTTATAGTTTCTATACTACAAGGTAACCTTGAAAACAACAATACTTCTTACAGAATACTTTAATGTAATTCCATAATTAACAGATGTTTATATTGTAATTTTATGATGCAAAATTATAATTTGAAGCAGATAAAATTTGCATCTTCTTATCTTACAAAAAAGACGTTAGGACTACTAAAGCGGAAAAGTGATGTTTAATTTAAACTTGGCGGTTCGGGAATTTTAATTGTTCTTTTTATTTTTTTGACTATAAGAAGATAACAAGTTACTCCACCTAGAATTATAAGCAATGCAATTTGAAGCTGACCAAGACTATTGTTTTTACTATACATTGCATTAGCGTTTGCTAATTGTGATTTTCCTTCTTGAATCTGAATTTGCGATAATGATTCTAGTGTTTTTAAAGCTTCTGCGCTCGAAACAGCAATTTTATTCCAATCTTTATTTTCTACTTGTTTATTGATCTCTTTACAAGATTTTAAAAATGTATCAAAATGTTGTTTTTCTTTATTTGTGAGAACCGTTTTGGCATACAAATCATCAATATTATGAATGATATTCAGCGTATGTATAATTTCATCTTTCTTAATATTGTCACTTAAGTCCAGTTTTTCTGCTTCTGCCTTTATAAAATGAAGTTCCTTTGAATATTGAAAAATATAATGCGCTACAACCAATCGATCATTGTAAATTGCATTGATATGTTTGTTTACATTTTTAGAATTTTGCAGCGTATTAAAATTTCCAAGTAAAATTAGCAGCATTACAATCAGCAAAACAAAGGCTGCTTTGGTTTTATTACTGTACTTCTTAAGGTCTTTCATGAAAAAGCTTTTAATCGACTAATTTACAAAATTTAATATGGTATTTTAGCAATATTGCAATTAGTTTATTTCTTGATTCTTGATTGCAGCTAAAAATTGAAAATGCATTTAGTATAAAACTGCACACCAAAATGTCCAAATAATAAAAACGATCTGCAGTGGGATTCTAAACCACAAATACGAAATTCCGTTTCCTTCATAAGTTCCTTTTTGATAATCTATATGTTTTACAGCCGCATAAATATTAGCGGGAAGTAAAAAGATAAAGAATATAATCAATATCCAGCCTGAATAAACTTTCGTTGAAGAAATCAAAAGACATATTCCTAATACAATTTCGATTATCCCGGTTGCGTAAACCACCTCTGTCCGAAATGGGATTTTTTCAGGAAGCATCATTACCATTCCTTTAGTAAAAACAAAATGCGCTATTGCTGTAAAACACAGCATTACACACATTGCTATTCTTGCTGCCATTGGCATATCGTATTGATTTGTGAGGAATTTTAGAGTAAAAATTGAAACTAAAAAAACAAGAATCAGAACTATTAATGGTTTCATTTTTAGTGATTTGAAGGTTTTATCAAAGATAAAAGATTTTATGCAAATGTTTAAAAACCATTTAGAATGCAAACAAAAAAAGATCTTTGTAAAAGTTTAAAACTTCAACCAAGATCTTCTAAAACACTTAAGCCAAAAAAGATATTATTCTAAAATCACCTTATCATTATCTGTTTTTTCTCTAAAAAATAAAAACTGCATAATCAATGACAATAATATCGTTAGGATAGCTCCAATAAAATTAAGCCATAAATAACCTAATTTTTCTTGTGTATAAATCATGAAATAATAAATAACAAAAATGGTTAACTGGCTAATGATAGCACTGTAAAACATAGGTTTTGCCTTAACACGACGTAAATAAAATCCAACTAAAAATATTCCTAGAACGGTGCCATAAAATATTGATCCAATTATATTTACAAGCTGAATCAAGTTTTCAAACAGAGTTCCAACGCAAGCAAAAAGGATCGCTATAATTCCCCAAAATAGCGTGAAGAATTTAGTAGCATTAAGATAGTGTTTTTCAGATTTCTCTGTTTTGAGATTTCTTTTATAAATATCTATTGCTGTTGTCGATGCCAAAGCGGTTAATCCTGAAGCAGTTGATGACATTGCAGCAGATAAAATAACGGCTAATAATAAACCGATTAATCCTTTTGGTAAATAGTGCAATATGAAGTGAAAAAACACGTAATCTTTATCGTTTGTTTCACTGCGACTATCTGCTCTCGAAATAATTTCTTTGGCGCGGTCGCGTAAATCTTTTTCTTTATTTGATAGCGTCACTAATTCTTTACGCAGAATCGGATTATCATAATCTTGATTTAACTGATCGATGTACAATAAATTAATTACTTTTTTATCTTCAGAAAGCTTACTAAGCTTTTTTTCCAAAACATGATATTCTTCTTTAAAAGGCGATTTTTCAATTACTGTTTTGTTATTTGGATTAAAATTTAAAGGAACTGGATTGAATTGAAAAAACACAAAAACCATAACTCCTGTAAGCAGAATAAAAAACTGCATTGGTACTTTTAAAAGGCCGTTCATGATTAATCCCATTTGGCTTTCACGAATCGATTTACCTGATAAATATCGTCCAACCTGCGATTGATCTGTACCAAAATAGGCGAGGGCTAAGAAAAAACCTCCTGTAATACCGCTCCAAAAAGTGTATTTCTCTTCTGGATTAAACGAGAAGTCAACAATATTCATTTTATCATTTGCTCCAGCAATATGCATAGCGCTATTAAACGTCATATCATTTGGCAGATAATGCAAAATCAAGAAAAATGTAATGAACATACCCGACATAATTACAAACATTTGCTGTTTCTGGGTAACGTTTACAGCTTTTGTTCCGCCAGAGAATGTGTAAATAATAACGAGAACACCAATAATAATGTTCATTACGGTAAGATTCCAACCTAAAAGTGCCGAGAGGATAATTGCGGGTGCATAAATGGTAAGTCCAGTTCCTAATCCTCTTTGAACAAGAAATAAAATGGCAGCAAGTGAACGTGTTTTTACATCAAAACGTTTTTCAAGAAACTCGTAAGCGGTAAAAACTTTATTTTTATGATATAGCGGAATAAAAGTAACACATATTACTATCATTGCAATTGGCAGTCCGAAATAGAACTGCACAAAACCCATTCCGTCATGATAAGCCTGCCCTGGAGTTGATAAAAAAGTAATGGCACTGGCTTGGGTTGCCATTACCGAAAGTCCTACAGTGTACCAAGGCGTTTCGTTATTACCTAGAATAAAGTCTTCAACATTTTTACTTCCTTTGGTTTTCCAAGAACCATATCCAACTATGAATAAAAGTGTTACAATAAGTACGATCCAATCAAATAGCTGCATAGGTTATGAATATAATTGCATGATTAAGAAAAATATTAAAATATAAATGGCATTAGCAACCAAAACATAGGTGTAGCTTTTTTTCCATTTTTTTACTTTTTTAGCTTCCATACTTTCGTTTTTATTGCTTAATATCTTGTTTAGGAGCTTCTATTGGCTGTTTCAGCGAAATCATGTTAGATAATAATCTATAAGCTCCTGCAACGCCTTCAGGTAATTCTCTAAAGAAACTTAAACCGGTGTAAATATAATATCCTTTTCCGTAAGGCGCTACTAATAGTGCACCGTCTTTGGCTGATTCTCCTTTATCATGTGAAGAGATAATAGGAGTAAAGGCAGGATCATATTGATTTGGATAATACAAGCCTTGTTCTTGTGTCCAACCCTCGAAATCTTTTGATGAGATTTTGTTTGGAGTATTTAAAACAGGATGATTTGGTGCTAAGAAAGTAACTTTTGCATTTTCTTCTGTTACTCGGTCGTATGATAATTTTAACGGATATGGTGCAATTTTATCCGTTACCAATTGTCCATTTGTATTGTATTGAACAATCATATTTTTACCGCTTTTTACAAAATTGAATAGGATACTTTGCTTGTTAGCCAAAGCATTTACAGTATTGTAAGCACGAACTCCAGTAATAACAACATTAAATGAATCTAATTTTTCTGGTGTGATTTCTTCAGGTTTTAAGATAGTTACTTTATATCCCATTTGAGAAAGACTTTCAGGAACTTCATCACCAGCGCCCATTATATAAGCTATGGCATCTCCTGAAGTTTTTAAATCAATTCGTATTGCTTTTGAATCGGCTGATTTTAGAACCATTTGTTTTGTAATATGGCTGAAATCAATAATTGTTTCTGCTTTATCAAAACGTTTATTATCAATAGTAACAATACTTTGTGCTGTAGTTTCCTCAGGATTTATAGGAGGTGTAACTTCAAAATAAAAAATATGTTCGTTCCCTTTTTGATCTAAAGTAAACGGAATTTGTTTTGGAACTACAGTCCAGCTTTTTGGCAATTCCAACTGTAAATTTCCCTTCACATTATCTTTTCCTGCGCGAACTTTTACAGGAATCATTTTACTATTAGTATCTCTAAAAACAAGTACTTTTTCTAAAATTGAAGTGGTTACCTCTGGCACAACATCAAGAAAGTTATACATTTCGCCTTTTACGCTGTCGTTGTATTTGTAAATAACGGTACGCTCAAACGGAATTTCGACACCTTCAATTTTTATGGTAAAAACAACTTTTACATTTCTAATAATATCTGGAATTCCAATGTTTTCTTGGTTAGAAACGGTATACATTCCAACAGTTGCTTTTTCCTTTAACCAATAAGGCTGTGTGTATTCAATGTTTTCTGGCAGCTTTGTTTGAAGAATAAACTTTTGATTGCTGTTGTTTTTTAAAATAGTATTCTGAATAGTTATTTTATTGTCTGGCAATGAAGTAACACTTGTAAGCTGCATGTTTACTGGAGATCTGTTTATTGCCTCTAAACTAAGTTTTACAATGCTTCCTGGAGTAGCTTCCTGCTCGCTCGCAACAGCTTCTAAATATAAACCTGCACAAGATGCAATAATATTTTTTACAGCTTCTGATTTTAAATTCTTCCAATGATCGTCGTTTAAAGTTTCAATCATGGTGTAGGCTTTTACTAAATCTGGTATACTCGCCGATGGATTGCTAAAATCATACTTGGCAATAATTATCGATATCAAATCACCAATTGGTTTTCCGTTTTTAACGCGATTCCAAGTAGTATCGATTCCATCAAAAACATTGTTTTTATCTAATCCGTTTTCGCCTTTAATTACTTCTAAATACTCTGTTTCTTCACCACGAACACCAGTACTCCCAAAACCTTGTGATTGATGACGACTTCTGCTCAATGCGGCAATTTCCTGATTTGATTTTCCTAATCCAGTATAATATACACCCGTTTCTAATTTTGCAAAATTAGATTTGTTCGCTGCATCAAATTTCTCTTGACTTCCATAAAACCACCACGACGGATTAAAATAAAGTCTTTTTACCTGCCAAGGCGAAACAAATTTTAATTGCTCAGGATATACTTTTGAATCGTTTGTTAGATTAAAACTCTCAACGCTCAACATTGCAGATGAAGTATGATGTCCGTGCGTTGTTCCTGGCGAACGATGATCAAAACGATTAATTATTACGTCTGGCTGAAATTTTCTAATAGTCCATATAACATCGGCTAAGACTTTATCTTTATCCCAAATTTGTAAAGTTTCATCGGGAGTTTTTGAAAATCCAAAATCATTTGCTCTAGAAAAAAACTGCTCACCGCCGTCTATTTTTCGTGCTTCAATAAGTTCCTGAGTTCGTATTACACCAAGTAATTCGCGCAATTGAGGACCAATTAAATTCTGACCGCCATCTCCTCTTGTAAGCGACAAATACCCAGTTCTAGCATTTACTTCGTTTGCAAAATAAGAAATCAAACGAGTATTTTCATCATCAGGATGTGCTGCAACATACAAAACTGATCCTAAAAAATTTAATTTTTTGATTTGATTGTAAATTTCAATCGAGTTTGGTTTTTGCGGCTGCTGTGCGAATGTGATGTTAAAACCTATTAAAAAAAATAGAATTAATTGAACTGGAGTTTTTATCATGCTTGGTTAGTTGGTTTTTTAATAGACTCAAAAATAGTAATTAAATTATGGAACAGTATTTAAATGAAATGTTAATGTTTAGTTATTGAAAACTAATTAGATACTGTTTAAACATGCAAAAAGAGCGTCTTAATCAGGATTAATACGCTCTTTTATAGTTATTTATCTTCTGCCGCGACCTTCGTGGCGATCGTCATCATCATCTCTATCATGTTTTCCATGATGCTTGTTGTTATGTTTATCATAATGTTTGTCGTAGTGCTTGTAATTTCTGTTATCATTACGACGATCATTGTAACCATAAACTGGTCTTGGTCTATAAGGTCTTTGTGGTGCACCGCAATATCCTTTGTAGTATTTTACTTTATGTCGATCAAAGTAAGTATAAGGAGTTCTTCCGTGATAATCTGTTAAAACTACTTTGTAACCTCCGTATAAATCATAGTTTCTGTACTGTCTAGGTAAATAAGTTGTTCTAACCCATCTTCCGCCTCCAAAATAGATGAACTGCGAAGCTCTAACATCATAATAAGCCTCAATATCTGGCAAATAGTAATATTCCATATTTGCATATCCGGCTGGTCCCCAAGCTGGAGGATTACCTATGTTAACGTTTATTGATACCTGAGCTTGTGTGGCATTTGCAATCAAAAGGAATAATCCGGCGATTGCTATTTTCATTGTTTTCATCTTTTCTAAAGTTTAAATGTTAATCTTGTTTAAGGATTTTCATATACCGTGCCAAAAATAAAAACGCAATACCGTTCGTCGGATAAAATATACTTTTTAACGAGTGAATTAGTCTTATAAAACTCGTAATGTATTGATTTTTAAAACAAAAACAAAATATAAAAAAAGTAAAAAAAATTAAGCTCTATCTATTTATAATCGACAATTCTTGGTTTTGCAAGTTCAAAACTTTGAAGTCCATAATCTGTAGTTTCAAATGTATTTGTTTTAAAAACACTGTCTCCTTGATTTGGAATACTTGGATAATAGGATAATGAGAGCTGAAAGGAACTGAAAACCAAATAATCATTACTTATTAATAATCCCAAAGTAATTTTAGAATAAGGTTTGCTTCTTAACATTGCATTATCTGGACTTCCTAAAACTGCTATAGAATAATTAAAAAATGGATTTAAACGGAAACCTAAAATAGAATGCGGTGAATAAGTTTGAGTTTGAAGCGATAAAACAGCTTTGCTCGTTCCGTAAATAGCGCTATTAAATCCTGCTAAACCATTTTGCTCGTTTATATTCAGTTCATCTCCAATAATATTCTCGCGATTTACACCAATAACGACCTTTGGATTCACAAATTGTCTTAATTTCCAGTTTCCTATAGTAAATAATTTGGTAAAGTAATTAGACTCTAATAAAAAGGCGGTTTCGTAAGTTTTTGATTGATGAAAAAAAGTTCCTGCTTCAAAATTCATACTTAAAAAACCCAATCGGTAGTAGTTTCCAAATGAAAATTGTGCGCCGGCATAAGGTCTCCAAAAGGTGTTTTTGTATTGATATCCCAAAGTAATACCATAAATACGACCAATTGGTACATCCTCTGTTTGTCCGTTTCTGAAAATATAACTATCTTTTATAAATTTACGTCTATTCAATCCAATGCCTGCTAAAAGGAGTTTTTGATCTGAATAGAAATTTGTAGGATCATAAACTTCTGAAGGTGTTTCGGTAAAATCAACATTTAAAAAACGTGCTGCTACAATTAGATTTGTAATTGCTTTATTTTCATCTTCAAAAACTTTCGTAGCGTGACCTCCCCATAAATCTTGAAAATTATATTTAAACGGCTGATAGGCATAAGTCAAATCAGGAGCTTGCAGCGTATCTTTCCTGAAATTCTGCCCAATATAAACACCGCCTGCCCATTTAGTCAAAGGAGAATAAAAATCACGCTCAATATCGATTGATTTACTGTAATTGTTATCGAGATCCATGTTGTAATGCACGGCGGCTCCAATATAAGTATTTTTAATATTAGGAATAGTGTAAGTGGCCTCATTACCATTTCTACCATCATCAAATCGATTAGTGTATCGATATTCTAATTGCTGACCTGAACCAAAAAAATCTTTTTCTTTAAAACCTATCGACATTTGATTACTGGATATTGAAAATCTTGGTATGGTACTCCATGAATCTAAAACCCTGATAGTAACATCAACAGAATCTGCTGCCATGCCAACTGCTTTATTCGAAATTCTAACTGCAGTAACGTATCTCTGAGATCGTATTAAACGCTCTGTTTCCTGAACTTTATAACTGTCATAAACCGTATTTTTTCTAAATAGCAACAGGTTTTTTATCGCAATTTTCTTTGTTTTTAAGTGAAGTCGATTTCCTGTGCGTTCTCCCCAGTTTTTTGGCATCACGGTAGAATCAACTACAGAATGTCCAAACGGATCTAATGTAATGATGTTGATTTTTCGAATAATTTTTCCATCAAAATTTGTGGTATCATTCGACACAAGGAGTTCTTCTTTTTTTCTAGGTTTCTTTGCTCTGAATATAAGCTTATGTAAGGTTTTGGTGAACTTGTTCTTTTTAGAATAATTTCGAATTCGATTGTATATTTCGGTAGTGTCTTTTTTAGTTTTAATCTTTTCTTTTAAAGTATCTGACTGAGCATAAATGCTTTGTAAACTAAAGCATAACAAAATAAAAACTAATATCTTTTTATTTAGAAACATTCAGATATTTTTAAACTTACTTTTTTACTGATTTTTATATGAATATAAGATAAATAACACGAACATTTTTAAAATTGACAGCTTATTTTAATTGACAGCTTTGGTTTTTCGAACTCGCCACGTGAATTTTTTTGGCATATGATTGCCCATAACATAGCCCCAAGGTTCTAGTGATTCTATACGATCGAAGATAATTTTTAAAATTGCAAGAAGCGGAATTGCTAAAAACATTCCAGAAATTCCGGCCGCTGTACCGCCGATAATAATTCCGATAATAGAAACAAAAGCATTTATTTCGACTTTTGAATTAATGATTAAAGGCACCAGCAAATTGTTGTCAATCAATTGAACAATTAAGTTCACGATCAAAATTCCAACAACTAATGATACTTCGGCAGAACCTGTTAAAGAAGCAAGAATCGTAATTAAACCCGCAATTGCAATTCCGATGTAAGGAATCAGGTTTAAAATCCCTGTTATTAATCCTAAAAGAATGAAATATTTCACACCAATAATCCAAAGTCCTAAACTGGTAAGTACCGAGACTACTATCATTTCAAGAATTAGACTTACAATATAATTATTGATCGAAACTTTTATCTGAGTAAGAATATCTTTTAACGCAGCGTGATTTTCTTTGCTTATTAATTTGGCTAAAAAAAGTATAAAATGATCTTTGTATAAGAGAAATAGAAACGTATAAATTGGAATAATAGTACAGTCTACTAATAGATCACTTATAGAAATTAGAGCTGATCCTAAAGTAGCATTTCCGTTCTTAACTGAATCTTTGGTTACATTATCTAAATACTTTTTCTGCTCGCCAATACTTACATGAAAATTCTCTTTTATAAACTTATGAATTTCAATTAGAAAAGAGTTTGCATTCTTTTTAATCGTATCAAAATCATTAGCCATATTCGTAACTTGATAGGAAATGAAAACCAAAATTCCGACTATAAACAATAGAAAAATTACAACACAAATTATAGCCGCAAAATGCCGCGGAAACTTCAATTTAGTATTTAATATTGTAAAAATTGGAAGTAATAATACAGCAAATAAAAATGCCATGAATACTGGTGTAAGAATATCTTTTGCAATGCAAAAAATATAAGCAAGTGCAATTAGACTTACTAATATACAAGAGAGTTTTGCATAGAATGGCAGTTTTATTGTTGGAATCATTTGGAGAGATTTTATAGTGAAACGTTAATAAGTTAAACAAATATTGCAATTTATTTAACATTTTGCGTTCCAGCTTTTTAGTCAAGCCTTATAAAATTCCCATTCAAATTTTAGTCAAAAAATTCCTTTTCTTCATATTGGGTAGGCATAATCGAAATACCTTTTTGAAGAAGCAGGTTGTTAGGAAAAATGATTTTTTCTCCTTCTTTAGTCTTTAGATTGACATGAAAAGCACTGATATCCTCGATTTCAGCTTCGATAGGAAAATCTTTATCGTGTATTTTTATCGTATCTCCAATTCGGAATGGAAATGAAAAAAACAAAATCATTCCCGAAGTAATGTTACTTAAAATGGACCATTGCGCAAAAAAAGCAACGCCAATTACTGTTGCAATAGATGAAACCGTAAAAAGTATATCTTTTGTTTCAACACCCCAAATTACAATCAAACTTATTACAACAAGTACATTCATTAACACATGAGTATATTTAATTGCCAAGTTTGTTCTGTGCTCCAATAGCTGACTGCTGCTGGCAAAACGACGAATTAATTTTGCCACAATAACACGCATTGCTACTAATAATAAAAGAACAATTACGGTAGCAATAATTTCCTCGCTATACTCTTTGAAAGAAAACATATCTAAATTTTTACACTAAAGTACTCAAATATTCATAAACTTTGGCTGTTGGAAGTCCCATAACATTTGTATAAGAACCTTCTACTTTTGCAACTGCCATAAAACCAAACCATTCCTGAATTCCATAAGCACCAGCTTTATCATAAGGTTTATAGTTTTCTATGTAATATAAAATGGCTTCGTCTGATAAATCTGCGAAAGTTACTTTTGTAACATCATTAATAAGAGTAGAAGAGGTCTTGGTTTTAAAACAAACCGATGTAAATACTTCATGTGTTGCATTCGACATAGATTTTATCATTTGAAAAGCATCTTCTGCATTTTTTGGTTTTCCCAATGCCTTATTATTATGCCAGACAATAGTGTCGCTTGTTACCAAGATCTCATTATCATTTAATTCTCCATCAAAAGCATCTGCCTTTAATTGTGCCAGATAATCAGTAATTTCAACTGCTTTCAGCTCTGGCGGATAGATTTCTTCGATTTCTTTTAAACGAATTTCAAAATCAAGATCTAAATCTTTAAAAAACTGCTGTCTGCGCGGTGATCCCGAAGCAAGAATTAAACTGTATTTTTTAAGCTTTTCTTTAAGCATTGTATTTGATATTTAAACTAATGATGAGAATGGATAAAATTCCGAAGAACAAAATAAATTTTAAAACAGTACTTAAATGCTGAAAATCCTTTTTTGACTTTGCGTTGAATACTTTTACAATAAAATAAAGTAATGGCGCTAGAACAAAAGCAAATGCATAAATAGTAACAATATAAAGATGGTTTTGAACGAAATAGGTATTGATGTAAAGTAACGATAATATAAACGGAATTATGGCACAGGCTAATGCAATTTTAGCTGCTCTGCTAATACCAATTGCAATTGGTAAAGTATTCATTCCTTGATTGTAATCGCCATTTACATCTTCAATATCTTTAACTATCTCGCGAGTAAAACTAATCATAAAAGCAAACAGGGCGTAGTCTATTAAAATCGAAAATAAACTGGCCATTTGTGCTTGATTTTCTGAATTTACGACAGGAAAAAGATCAAAGATTCCAATAATAAGAACACTTACAGAAAGGAGTGCGGCAACAACAAAATTACCCAAAATCATAATCTGCTTTAAAGTTGTCGCATAAAAGTAGAGTAGTGCAGCTATTAAAATAAAAAGCGATGCAAAACTAGGACGCAGAATAATATTTGACAGCAGAAAACCTATAGCAACACCGCTAATATTAAGTCCAATATAGATGTTATATGCTGCAGTTTCTGAAATTCCTTTTCCAATAACCACATCACTTGGTTTGTTTATAGTATCTGTTGCAACATCGTAAATATTGTTTATTACGTAACCTGCAGCGGCCAATAAAACGGTACATAAAACCAAAAGTCCGTATTGGCAGTCAGATAAAGCCAAAGGAATATCCTGTTGTTTTAAAAAAGCATAACGAAATAAAACCTGCATAAAAGCAAGCATTAGTAGATTTTTATATCGAATGAGTTTTAGGTATTTCATTTTTTCTTCTAAGGTTCAAAGAGGCAAAGATACAGAGTGACAAAGGTCTTTTCTTATGTTTTCTTTGTCAAAGTTTTGAACTTTGACAAAGAAAATATATTGATTATCGACTGCAAAAATCTAAAATCTAAAGTCAGAAATCTTAAATTTAAAATCTATTAATCGTGCTTTCCATTAAAATACTCCATCCATTTCCCTTGTACTTTCATAACCTGTTCAATAACGTCTCTTGCGGCACCTTTTCCACCTTTTACGTGCGAAATGTAACGGCATATATTTTTAATTTCAGGAACTGCATCTTGCGGAGAGGCTGGTAAACCTACTAATTTCATTACATGATAATCCGGAATATCATCTCCCATGTATAAAACCTGTTCTGGTTTGATGTTATTCGCTTCCGTATACTCTTTAAATGTTTTGACTTTATCAGGAGTTCCTAAATGAATATTGGTAATTCCTAAATTTTGAAGCCTTACTCGAACGCCTTCGTTGCTTCCGCCAGAAATAATACAAACATTATAACCGCTTTCTACAGCTGCTTTCATAGCATAACCATCACGAATATTCATTGTGCGAAGAATTTCTCCTTCAGTGGTTACAAAAACGGAACTGTCTGTAAGTACGCCATCAACATCAAAAATAAATGTTGTAATGTCGTTCATCATTTCTTTATAACTTTTTGCCATTATTCTCTATAGATTGTGTTAGTATTTTATAAATATTCTTTTGATTTTCATCTGTTATAAATTCCAAATGTGCATTGGTTGTTACTGAATCTCGGCGTTTTGCAGGTCCAGTTTGTGCATCGATTGGGTCTAGAGTTTTGATTTTATCGGCAGTTTCCTGAATTAAAGGTTTCAAAACTTCAAATGGAACATGATGTTCGTCACAGATTTCTTTTCCAATTTGATATAGATGATTCGTAAAATTATTAACGAAAACAGCCGCAACATGCAGCGCTTTTCGTTGTTCTGAACTAATTGCAAAAACAGCTTCTGAAATGCATTTTGCAGCAGTTTCTAAGATCGTGTAATCTTCTTGATTTTCAGCTTCTAAACAAATCGGTATTATAGAAAAATCGACTTCTTTACTTTTAGAAAATGTCTGCAGCGGATAAAAAACACCTTTTCTGTTTTTTGAATCTAAAACATCAATTGAAGTGGTGCCGGAAGTATGAACAACTAATTGATTTTTAAAAGGTAATAGTTTTGAAACTTCAGAAATTGCAGTGTCAGAAACTGAAATTATACATAAATCTGTTTCTTTTAAAGCCGAAAATTCGGTTACAATTTTTTCTGAATCAATAATAGAAATCAAGGCTTCTTTTTTTCTGGAAAACACCTGTACAATTTCAACAAGATTACTTGCAGAGAACGCTTTTATTAAATGCTGAGCGACATTTCCAGAACCAATTATCGTTATTCGAATCATATCGCAAAATTAGTATTATTTTTTTTAAACTTAATTGACATAAGAAAGTTTTGCCACAGTTTATGCTGAATAGAATGATTTTCGATCAATTCATTTTTTTACAATTAAAACAAAGTAATCTTTTTAAATCGCCTAATCTACAGTAGATAAAATGCCGAATATTCTAGAGATGTATTTTTGTAAAACTAAGCGTACATTTTTATCAATATGATTAAATTTGACGCTCTTTATTTGGTTTTTATTAACAAAATAGCCCTACTGCTAATCAACATTTTTAAGTACTTTTGTGGCACTTTTATACAATGTAATTCCTTAAAAATGGATAAAAAAATATTCTCTTTTTTGTTTTCTACACGATTAATGGCCGTTCTTTTTTTAGCATTTGCAATCGCAATGGGTATTGGAACTTTTATCGAAAGTAAGTATAATACCGATACTGCCAGAATTTTAATTTATAATACATGGTGGTTTGAAGCTATAATGGCTATTTTTATGCTTAATTTCTTCGGAAATATCAAACGTTATCAATTATTAAAGAAAGAAAAATGGGCAACTTTATTGCTTCATCTTGCTTTCGTTTTTATTCTTTTAGGTGCTTTTATTACTCGATATATCAGTTACGAAGGAATGATGCCTATCCGTGAAGGCGCAGCCGAGAATCAAATTTATTCAGACAAAACATTTATTACTGTTTTTGCTGATGGTGAATACAAAGGTGAAATGAAACGCAGGGTTTTTGATAAAAATCTTTTGTTGTCTCCAGTAACCAATAACAATTTTACACTTTCTGGTAAGTTTGACGAAACTCCTTTTGAAGTAAGTTATGTAAACTATATCATGGGAGCTAAAGAGGTGATAAAACCAGATCCTAAAGGAACACTTTATTTAAAGTTAGTTGAAGCGGGAGCGGGCGGACGTGAAGAGCATTTCTTGAAAGATGGTGAAGTACAAAATATTCACAATGTATTATTTGCTTTAAACAAACCAACTGACGGTGCAATCAATATCAATACAACCGGTGAGCAATATACCATTCAAACTCCATTTGAAGGAGAATTTATGAGAATGGCCGATAAATTAAAAGGTGCTGTAACTAAAGATAATGTACAACCTTTAATGATGCGTTCTTTATATAGTATTGGTGATATTCGAATTGTGTTTCCAGATCCAGCTGTTAAAGGTGTTGTAGATTACGAATCTAATAATGACTACAAAGCTAAATCTCATCATGATGCTTTAATTGTAAAAGTAAAAGCAGACGGTGAAGAAAAAGAAGTTAGACTTTTAGGTTCTAAAGGAAGCGTAGGGGAGCCTCAAACAGTAAAAATTGGAAAAATAGAATACAGTTTATTCTTCGGTAGTAAAGCTTACGTTTTACCTTTTAAAGTAAGATTGAACGATTTTATCGCTACGAAATACCCAGGAACAGAAAAAAGTTATTCGGCTTTTGAAAGTAAAGTAACAGTTTTAGATTCTACAGAAACTTTTGACGCTGATATTTATATGAATCACGTTTTAGATCATAAAGGATATCGTTTTTTCCAATCTTCATTTGATCCAGATGAAAAAGGAACTGTTTTATCTGTAAACCATGACTTTTGGGGAACTTCAATTACTTATTTTGGCTACTTTATGTTATATCTGGGATTAATGGCAATTATGTTTACCAAACATTCTCGTTTTGCCGATTTGAAACGCAAATTAGAAGTTGTAAAAAAGAAAAAAGAAAAATTTATCACGATCTTAGTTTTAATGATTAGTTTGAGTGGTTTTGCTCAAGCACCTCATGTTCATACGCCAGGTGACAATCACAATCATAATCATACAGCAGATCCAAATGATCATGCAAATCACGTAACAGCTCCGCCAAGTAAAAAACAATTAGACTCTTTATTGTCTATTTACAAAGCACCAGCAGCGCATGCCGCAAAATTTGGACGTTTGATTATTCAAGATGCTGGAGGTAGAATGAAACCTGTTAATACTTTCTCTTCAGAATTATTAAGAAAAGTAAGCCACGACGATACTTATAACGGAATGAACTCTGATCAGGTATTATTGTCTATGACGCAATATGCACAAGTTTGGATTCAGGTTCCTATAATCTATATCAAATCTGGAAATGACAGTATTCGTAAAATTATTGGAGTAGATAAAGAAGCAAAAGCGGTTGCATTTGTTAACTTTTTTGATGCAAACGGAAACTATAAACTTTCTCCATACTTAGATGAAGCTTATAAAGCGGCAAATCCAAATCAGTTTGAGAAAGATTTTATTGAAACAGATAAAAAAGTAAATTTAATGGAATCTGCTTTAAGCGGAAGCATTTTGAAAATTTTCCCTGTCCCAAATGATCCAAACCATAAATGGGTTTCTTATTTAGAACGTGAAAATGCAGGTTTAAAAGGAATGGATTCTACTTATGTAAAGCAAATTTTACCTCTTTATTTTAGCGCATTAAACAATGCTTCTATTTCTAAGAATTGGGATACTGCCGATCAATTAGTAGAAAGTCTTAATGGTTTTCAGAAGAAATTTGGTGCTAAAGTCCGTCCAAGCGAACAAAAAATTGATGCCGAAATTGCATACAATAAATATGATGTTTTTAAAGTATTGCCTTATTGGTATATCACAGTGGCGAGCCTTATGTTTATATTTATTATTGTCAATATTTTCTTTGAAAAAAAATGGCTTCGTATTACAATAAACGCATTCCATATCATGGTGGGCTTGCTATTTGCCCTACATACATTAGGATTAATAGCGCGTTGGTATATTTCTGGTCACGCCCCTTGGAGTAATGCTTACGAATCTATTGTATATGTAGCTTGGTCAACAATGTTCTTTGGTTTGGCTTTTGATAGAAAATCGAAACTTACTGTTGCTTCATCAGCATTTGTTACAGCTATGATTTTGATGGCGGCATATATGAACTGGATTGATCCAGAAATTGCAAACTTGCAGCCAGTTCTTAACTCGTATTGGTTAATGATCCACGTTGCAGTTATTGTAGGTAGTTATGGTCCAACTGCATTAGGAATGATTTTAGGTTTTGTGGCATTAGTATTGATTTTCTTTACCACTGAGAAAAACAAAGCTAAAATGGAATTAAACATTAAAGAGATAACTTATATCAACGAAATGTCTTTAACTATTGGTCTTATCATGCTGACTATTGGAAACTTTTTAGGTGGACAATGGGCAAACGAAAGTTGGGGACGTTACTGGGGATGGGATCCAAAAGAAACTTGGGCTTTAATTTCTATCATGCTTTATGCGTTTGTAATTCATGCTCGATTTGTTCCCGCTTTACGCGGAAAATGGTTCTTTAATTTGATGAGTATGTTTGCATTTGTTTCTATTTTATTTACATATTATGGAGTAAACTTCCATTTAGTTGGTCTGCATTCTTACGCAAGCGGAGAGGCGCACTCACTGAGTTGGGTTTATTATTGCCTAGGTACAATTTCTGTAATTGGAGCAATAACATATCCAAAATACCGCAAGTATTATAAAACCAAGAAAAAATAATAAGCAAAAAAAGGTTCAACTTATAGTTGAACCTTTTTTTATTTAGAATAAATTCTAAATTTTGTTTAGAGTTTTATCTCCTTTAAGGAAATACTTTTTTTGGAACCAAAATGCAACATTTACTAATGCAATTAAAGCGGGAACTTCAACTAATGGACCAATTACTCCTGTAAATGCCTGTCCGCTGTTAATTCCAAATACACCAATTGAAACTGCAATAGCAAGTTCAAAATTATTCCCTGTAGCGGTAAATGCAATTGCTGTACTTTTAGAATAATCTGCTCCAAAATATTTTCCGATGAAAAAACTCAAAACAAACATCAATACAAAATAAATTGCCAAAGGAACAGCGATACGTAAAACATCCATTGGAATTCTAACTATTAATTCTCCTTTTAAACTAAACATTACAATTATTGTAAACAAAAGAGCAATTAAAGTAATAGGAGAAATAAATGGTATGAATTTATTTTGAAACCATTCTTCATTTTTAATTTCTATTAAAGCGTAACGACTAATAATTCCTAATGCAAACGGTATACCCAAATAAATCCCGACACTTTCAGCAATTTCACCAATACCAATAGAAACATTAAAACCTGTATAACCAAAAATAGGAGGCAAGATTGTTATGAAAACATAAGCATAAAAACTATACAGTAAAACCTGAAAAATACTGTTAAGTGCAATTAATCCCGCAGCATATTCTCTATCACCGTCAGCCAAATCATTCCAAACTACTACCATTGCAATACAGCGTGCCAGTCCAATCAAAATTAAACCAATCATATATTCTGAATATCCATTCAAAAATACTAATGCCAATACGAACATTAAGATTGGGCCAATTATCCAGTTTAAAAATAGAGATGCGGCAAGAACTTTACTATTTGTAAAAACATTTTTAAGACGTTCGTATTTAACTTTCGCTAAAGGAGGGTACATCATTAAAATTAATCCTATGGCCAATGGGATATTTGTTGTTCCTGTAGAAAATGAATTGATTACGTTTTTACTTGAAGGGATAAAATATCCTATAGAAACTCCAATGGCCATTGCAAGAAAAATCCAAAGCGTTAGATAGCGATCTAAGAATCCTAGACGTTTCCTTTCGTTACTGGGAAAACAATTATTTATTGACATAAAAATTATTTAATTTGAGAAAAAACATAAAACATTTCTGTTGCAATTTGCAGACTTCTTTCACTGTATTTTTCGTCCTGCTGTGGTGAATTGTCAAAAGCTTTCGGATCTTCAAAAGTAATAGGAATACGTACTTCAGCTCCAGCTATAAATGGGCAGCTGCCATCAGCTTGAGAACAAGTCATTATTGCGGCAAAACCATTTTCAGGATTAAAATCATCATCATAAGTTTTTGAAAATCCGATTACAGGATTTTCATTTGATGCAAATTTTATGGCATAAACAGGATTATCACCTTGTGATAATTTTTTAATTCCGAACCCCATTTTTTTCAAAGTTTCAGCTACTTTAGGAAACAAAGCGGTTGCTTCAGTTCCGCCAGAATAACAACTTACATTCTTAATACCATAATAGTAAGCTGCCGTCTGTGCCCAAACCTGCGACAAATGGCTTCTTCTCGAATTATGCGTGCAGATTAAATTTAATCTGATCTCGAGATTATTTTTATTTTTAAGCGTAATATAATCGATTAATGACTGCAGAACAGTTTTACGTTCTGCAGTAATACTTTGAAAATCAAAAGTCAAAATAAGTTTTTCAATTTCAGGAAATAAAACATTCATATTATTACTTGATTAAATGATTAACAGCATCCATTTCCAGGAGTACAAGAACTTGAATTATCAGGACTTAATTGCGTTAGATTCAGCTTCGTTTTTTCAGTTGGAATTCCGCATTGATCTTGCGCTAGACAAGCAGTTTGCTTATTCAGCAGTAAAAAATCTTTCCCATTAAAACCTAAATCATATTTTCCAATTGTATTGTCTTGATATTCGACTTCAATTTCAAAATCTGGAATGTTCAGCACTTTTTCTGAAAGCTCTATAATATGTATTAGTTTTTTTGGTTTTAATCTATGCTCAAAATCATTTGCATCCCAAAGCTGAAAGTTTACTACAGTTTCATTTCGTACAACACCTCCGCAGTCTATAAAGTTTTTAGTGATTAAACCAACTTCGGTTACATGAAAATGTTCAGGAACAAAAGTTCCGTTTGGTAATTGAAAATTTACTGTTTCAACAGTATTTAAAATTGTTTTAATTTCTGAAAGTTTCATAGTTTTTATATTTAAATTATCTTATTGCAATATTGCGATATTGTTGTTTTAAAAAAAAGCTTAACAGCAATTGAAGCGAAGCTTTTTGAATAAAAGATTAAATTTTGCATTACACACTAGTATATGCAGCAAGGCGATTAAAACAGCACCCGGTAAAAGATTTATGGCAATCATTTGGAAAAGGCTATAATTTTTAAAGTTTTGAAAATCATCATGTAAGATAGCACCATCATGTGTTAATTCAACTTTAATAACTAGAAAGACTGCAATACTTGCAAAATGAAAACCATTAACCAAAAGATGTAGAATATATTCCCAACGAGGTAATCCTCCCATGAACTCACGACTGTTTTTTTCTACATACGCATCTATAATCAATGTGATTACATCAATAAGAACTAGTACTAATCCAATAAGAAAAAGCCTGTTGTTTTCTATACCAATGTAAAGAGTATAAAGAATTCCTAAAAATAATAATGCTCTTATACTGTGTATCAAATGCTCGAACTTGCTTGATTCTTGTTCATGCAATCTATATTTAAAAAGATGTAGATAAACACCATCAAAAAGTGCTAAAGCCGAATAACTAATTAGTAAAATACTTGAGAGTATAAAAGCCATTTCCATACTAGCAGCATTTTTGTTTTGTTACACCTAATATAATTGCAGAAAAGTAGTTTTTCAATATATCAAAAGTCTTTTCATCGATACAATAGCAAATTGCGTTTCCTTCGATAGTTCCTTTTATTAATCCTGCATTCTTCAATTCTTTCAAATGCTGAGAAACTGTTGGCTGTGCAAGAGGGAGTTCGTTTACAATGTCTCCACAAATACAGGTATTAACTTTTAGTAAATATTCAATTATTGCCACTCTTGCTGGATGCCCCAGAGCTTTTGCAATTGTAGCTATCTGATTTTGGTTTTCTGTAAAATGATCTGTTTTAGTTGCTCCCATTATTTATGGTTTATTTTTATATTGCAATATTACGATATTAAATTCGAAAAATATACAATCCTAATGTTTTTTTGAAACAAAACACAAAAAAACTATTTAAAGCCTATCTCCAAGACTAAAATTACGATAAGGTAAAAGATGGTCAAAAAAATTAAATAACTCAACACAGATAAAAAGAATGCTTTGATTTTTTTCATCTTATTGAAAAATTCAATATTTGTCCAAAAAATAAGAAAGAGGTCAATTATAATTAAAACCTCGGCAATTACAGAAATTTTTGGATTTCCATTAAAATAACATAAAAGCGGAAAAGTAATGATATGTGCAAATAATCGCTGAGAAGCCTTGAAAGCATTAAGAACAAAATATTCAACAAAATTGTACCCTTGTTTTCTAAAACAAATATAAGTCCCAATAGTATAAATAGGTATTGTCGCGATTGTAATCCAAGAAAAGTGCGTTGCCATCCATTCATTAAACCTACCATAGTCTACAACAGTTTCATTTTTTCCTGGATATAAATTAATATCAAAATAATGAAACATAAATCCGTAAACCGTCGCTAAAACAACAACTAACGATAAAGGTTTAAAATGTTTTGCACGCTTTCCTTCAATAAATTCACGTATTGAATTTCCAGGTCTGGTAAATAATTCTTTAAAAGAGTACAATACGCCTTTATCAAAATGAAATAATCCATGCTGAATATCATGCCATAAAAAATGCATATTAATTTTATGTGTTTCAGCACTTTGTCCGCAGTTATTACAATAATGCCCTTTAAAAACCTGATGACAGTTTTTACAAATTATTTCCATACTTTACAATATCAATTTAGATTTTAAAAAATTATGATTACCTGAAAACAGATTAGTTTTTCTTTTGTAAACCATCTGGAAACATAACGGCTAAAAGAACGCAAATTAATAAAAAATTATATTCGACACCATTTCTTCCACCGCCTACAACAAACCAGCCCTCTTGAAAATGAACAAGAATAATTCCCATTACCAAAATAAATATGGTCACAAAGCCCGCAGGTTCTACATATTTATTAAGCAGCAGCAATACAGCCGCAGCAATATGCGATAGTTTAATTGACCAAGCTAGAAAAACACCAAAAGGAGCGAAGCCAATTTGATTTAAATATAAATTTCCAAAGTCATTAATTCCGTTGTTAAATATCCCAAAAACAGAATGAGTTAAAAGTATAACAGCAACAGCAATTCTAAGAAGCATTAGTCCTTTCATAAAATTTAATTTTGGTTTTACTTCATTTAAAAATAATAAAAAAACGCATATTATAGTAATATGCGTTTTGAGTTTTATGACAAGTTAAATTTTAAACTTTTCCTAAAGTATACAATTGTGTCATTGTTGGAGTTAAGCTTCCGCCGGCAGGCTCAAGAGTAATTCCAAAAGCTTCGGCTTCATTTGTACGATCAACAGCAAAGATTTTTTGTGAATTTCCTTCAAAATCACTCAATAAACCAATACTCGTTGGCGTAAGTACTGGACTTAGTTTTAATGCCCAAACCTGATACACCATTCCTTTAGGCGGTTCTGGTAATCCAGCGGCATCAATATAAGTCGTTTTAGTGTCTTTATTCCAGTATACTTTTGCAAAAGATGTTGGCGAAACAGCTTGACCTCCAAGTGTTACTCCCGTATTTTTAATATCTCTCACGATGGTTAAACTCTTGGTGATCTCTTTATTTTGCTCACCTAAGAAAGCATACTCTTTCTCGATTTTACTTTTCTCTGTTCCAACAGTAGTAATCGCTTCTTTTGTTTTTGTAAGTTCTAAAGTCTGATAACCAAAGCCTAACAATAACAATGCAGCTGCGGCCCAGCCAACATATTGTGTCCAGTTTGAAGTAGGTTTCATTTCGACTACCTTCCCGTGTTTAAGCTCTAAACGTGCTTTTATTTTTTCGAAATTAGCAACAGAGTGGAAAGGAGAGAAGCTTGAAGATAAAGCAACAATTGCTTTTTCTATTGATATAATTTCCTTTTCAACTTCTGGGCTTTTTTTTGCCATTTCGGCTATTTCTAAATTCTCCGTTTCGGTTAATAAACCATAAACATAAAGTTCTAGAATTCCTGAGTCTATATATTCTTGTGCTTCCATTAGATTTTTAGATAATTACGTAAGTCGTTAATACAGTTTCTGTTTTGAGTTTTGATAGTTCCCAGCGGCAATGCCAATTCTTCAGAAGCTTCTTGCTGGGTATATCCTTTAAAAAATAATAAATCGATGATTGCAATACACTTTGGTTTCAGTTTTTTGACAAATTCCTGAATTCCAATTGTGTCAATTTTGTCAAGGAGTTTATTACTGTCGTCTAACAGATTTACGAAATTATCAGATGAAAGGTTTTTTTGAGTGTTGTTAAAATTCTTTGAACGAAGCTGATCTACAGATGCATTTCTGGCAATATTAAGAATCCACGTATAAAATCGACCTTTGCTTTCACTGTAAGAATCGATATTTTTCCAGATTTTTACAAAGACTTCCTGTAAAACATCTTCTGCTTCTTCACGGTTTTTTATTAAAACATGTATGACCGAGAACAAACTTTTAGCGTACATATCGTACAAATGTGTAAAAGCTCTTTCGTCTTTCTTGTAAATTAAAACTAATAATTCTTCTTGACTCATAGATTTGGATTTTTAAAGTTTAAACAAAAAATTAGTAAATATTATCTGTAACCTGAGATAAAGATAATTTATTTTTTTGTCAAAATTTCATTTTTTTTAACAGTCTTAAACCTAGAAAAATAAGGGGTTTCAAAAAAAATGTAATTTTTTTTCACTTTTTTAAAACCAAAAGTGAACCAATTACGTAAATGCTATTATAACATGTAAAAAATTTCAAGTGAAATAGCAGTCTTCTTTATTTTTAATTGATGCTAAAGTACTTAAGAGTAATTTTAAAGTATTCATACTCAAAAAAAAAGTATTCAGACTGAAATAAATAGACTGTAAATCTTACAAAACT